>JBGMQU010000060.1:15906-17720 GCA_048060725.1 Gemmatimonadota bacterium
GCGGCGTGCGCAGACGCCGAACCGGTCGTGGAAGAGCGCCCCGAATATACGCGACCGGCCTGGGCGAACGCGGGCGGGTCGGGGGCGGAAACCTCGATCCGTTTCGTCGACGTGACCGCCGCGGCCGGGATCGATTTCAGCCACGCGACCGGTTCGTTCGGGCAGAAGTGGATGCCGGAGACGATGGGTAGCGGTGTCGCGATCTTCGACTACGACGTGGACGGGTGGCCGGACCTGTTTCTCGTCAGTTCGACTGGCTGGCCCGGCCGTCCCGAAGATCGGGGCGCCACGTCCCGGCTCTACCGAAACCGCGGAGACGGTACGTTCGAGGACGTGACGAGCGGGGCAGGCCTGGCCGCGCCGCTTTATGGGATGGGCGCCGCCGCAGCCGACTACGACGGAGATGGCGACCCCGATCTGTACGTGACCGCCGTCGGCGACAATCGACTCTACCGCAACGACGATGGCAGGTTCGTGGACGTGACGGCGGCGACGGGAACCGCGGGCAATCGCCCCGACGCGAGCGCCCCTGCCTGGTCGAGCGCGGCGGCCTGGCTCGACGCCGATGGTGACGGCTGGCTCGACCTGTTCACGTGCAACTACGTGAAGTGGACGCCCGAGACCGATCTGTTCACGACGTATGACGGGGAAAACAAGGGCTACGCGACGCCCCAGGACTACGAGGGCGAATCCTGCCGGCTGCTCAGGAACGAGGGGGGGCGCCGGTTCACCGACATCACGGCCGCGGCGGGCGTCGAGAATCCCGAGGGGAAGTCGCTCGGCATCGTCACGGATGATTTCAACGGGGACGGCCGGCTCGACATCGCGGTCGCGAACGACACCTACCAGAACTTCCTCTACATAAACAACGGGGACGGGACGTTTCGCGACGTCGCCCTGGAGGCCGGCGTGGCCTTCGACGAATTCGGCCGCGCCCGGGCCGGCATGGGGATCGACGTCGCCGACGTGACCAACCACGGCTCGTTGTCGATCGGCATCGGCAACTTCTCCAACGAGCCCGTGGCACTGTATACCCAGATCGGCGAATCGCTCTTCCAGGACCTCGCCGGCGCCGCGCGGATCACACGCGCCACCATGCTGCCGCTCACGTTCGGTGTCCGTTTCGCCGACCTCGACCTCGACCGCTTCTCCGACCTGCTGCTCGGGAACGGTCACATCGAGCCCGATATCCAACGAGTGGAAGCCGACGTTTCGTTCGCGCAGCCCCCGATCCTGCTGCAGAACGACGGACGCGGGCAGTTCGCCGACGTCACCGGTCTGGTCGGTGGCGGGTTCGAGCAGCCCATCGTCGCGCGCGGGATCGCCACGGCGGACATCGACCGGGACGGCGATCTCGACGTGGTCATCACGACGAATGGGGGCGCCGCGAAGCTGTTCAGGAACGACGTCGATGCGAAGGCCGCCGGGTGGATTCGGCTGCGACTACATGGCGCCGCGCCGAACACCGGAGCCGTCGGTGCGACCGTACATGTGTACGTCGGCGACTCCGCCCAGCGGTTCGTCGTGACCACGAGTTCGTCTTATCTGTCGCAGTCGGAGACGAACCCGGTGCTCGCGGGTCTCGGTGGGGCGCCCGCGGCAGACAGCATTCTGGTCGTGTGGCCCGGCGGCGCTACGACGCGAACCGGGGCGGTCGCGGCCGGTGAAGAGATCGGGTTGTACGAGCGCGAAGCGGACGGCTCCCGATGACTTCCGGCCGCTTCGCGACGAGTCCCGGCCGCTTCGCGACGAGTCCCGGCCGCTTCCCCACGAGTGCATGGTATCGCCTTGTGCCGGTCGCCCTCCTCGGGATG
>JBGMQU010000060.1:17820-19164 GCA_048060725.1 Gemmatimonadota bacterium
CCGCTTCCCCACGAGTGCATGGTATCGCCTTGTGCCGGTCGCCCTCCTCGGGATGCTGCTCGGCGGCTGTACATCCGGCGAGGACGCCCCATCGGCGAGCACCGCCGAGATCCTCGCGGCGCGCGGTGCCGGCGAGGCGTATTTGCAGCAGGACCGGCTCGACGAGGCCCTCGCGGAGTTCGGCCGGCTAGTGGAGATTGCTCCGCACGAACCGGCCGGGTATGCCGGTCTCGGCCTGATCGCGTTGCGGGAAGGCAGGTTTACGGACGCCGAAGAGTTCCTCGCGGAGGCGAGATCTCGAGCGCCCGACGATCCAGAGCTGATTCTCGCGCTCGCGCGGATTCGCCAGGAGACGGGTGACGCCGCCGGTGCGCGGAGCCTGCTGCTCGAGGCGCTGGATCGCGACCCCACACACGCTCGGACGCTCTGGTTGCTGGCCGCGATCGAAGCCGTGGCCCAGGGGCCGGGCTCCCCCGCGCACGTCGAAAGGCTCGAGGCGGTGGCCGCCGTCGAGCCCGGCAACCTCGCCGTGCTCGTCGAGTTGATCGATGCGCGCCTCGCCTCGGGTTCCACCGACATGGCCCTCGAGGGGCTGGAGGCGTTCCGTTCTCTGGCCCCGGACCTTTCGGCCGAAGCCGACGCGGTGTTCGCGGAAGCCGAAAATGCCGCCCGGACGGAGGATGCCAGCGGAGCCGCCGCCGCGTTCGCCGAGTTTCGTCGCGACTTCGAGCTGACCGGCGTCTATCAGGGCGATGCCGTCGCACTCCGCCCGCCGGCCGGCCGCCTGGTGGGGATCCCGTTCCTGAGGTTCAGCTCGACCGACAACCTGCGGGTCATCGAGCAAGACGCCGTGCTTGCCGCCCTCCGGTTCGCCGATGCGTCCGGGCTCTCCGGGTTCACCGATCTGATGGCGGCCCGAACCGACTCCGCGGGCCTCGCTTCTGCGGGCCTCGCCTCCGCCGGCCTCGCTTCCGCCCTGGCGATCGGAGACTTCGATCTGGACGGCGATGAAGACGCTCTCTGGCTCGATGCCGGGGTGGGCCGTTTTCTCCGCGTCGATCTCGGACGGTTCGTCGACGTGTCCGCCGACCTCGGCGAATTCGAGTCGGAGGATGCAGGGGACCTGCTCTTCGTCGACCTCGACGACGACCGCCGACTCGATGTCTACGTCGGCGGGCCGGCACCGTCCTTCAGGCGCCAGCTGTCCGACGGCACGTTCGTCGCCGTCTCCACCGCGGCAGCGGGTCTGGTGGCCGCGGCCGGCGACACCCGCCGCACGGTCGCCGCCGATCTCGACCAGGACGGCGACCTCGACATCTTCGAGGTTCGGACGGGGCCGAACCG
>JBGMQU010000061.1:0-12630 GCA_048060725.1 Gemmatimonadota bacterium
GAGGAGCTCGCCCTCGAGGAGGGGCTCGCGGCGGCGGAGACCCGATTCGCCGAGGCCGATTCGCTGCTCATTCAGGCGTCCGAGATCGACAGCCAGTGGGTGGAGCCACTCATCGCACGCGGGCGATACGCATACAGCCGGTCCCGGTTGGCGGATGACCTCGACGTGCTGGCGGACAACGCCGACTCTGCCGTGGCTCACGCGAACGCAGCGCTCGCTCTCGACCCGAACAGCGCGGAGGCGTACGACGTGCGGGGGACGACCCGCTACTGGCAGTTCCTCGTCGGCACGGCCCCCGACCCCGACGATCGAGTGCGGTTACTGGCCGACGCGCGCGCGGATCTCGAGCAGGCGATCCAGCTCGGGGACCTGGCGACATCCTACAGCACGATCAGCCATCTCTACTATCGTGATGATGTGGCCAGCGCCCTGCTGGCTGCGCGGCGCGCCTACGAGGAAGATGCCTATCTCGACGTGGCCAACGAGGTGCTGTGGCGGCTCTACACCGGCTCCTACGACCTCGAGCAGTTTCAGCAGGCGAAGCGCTGGTGCGATGAGGGCTTCGGCCGCTTCGCTCAGGACTTCCGCTTCGCGGAGTGCCAGCTCTGGCTCGGCTCGAGCCCGGTCGGGGGCCTCGAGCCGAACGCCGCCTGGGAGACCCGGGACCATCTGCTCAGCGTGGCCCCTGAGGGTCGGCTCGAGTACGAGACGGTGCTGAGCAACATGCTGGTGGCCGGCGCGCTCGCGAAGGCCGGCCTCACGGACAGCGCGACCGCCGTCCTGGACGCCGCCGGCAGCGTCGGTTTCGAAGCCGATCCGACGCAAGACCTCCTTTCGATCGAGGCCTTCCTCCGCTCGTTGCTGGGCGACGATGACGCGGCGATGGCCCTCCTGCGGCAGTACATCACCGCGAACCCCGAGCACGCCTTCCAGCGGGGCGAGTCGCTCTCGTGGTGGTGGGACGACCTGAAGAGCCATCCCGATTTCGGAACCCTTTATTCGAGAAACTGAGCGTGGGGTCGCAGTCCTCCGTTCCCCGTGGATCGACGCGTAATCCTCTTCCGTCGGGGATTTCGGCGTTTCAAGGCAGGAGAGCGGTCCGAAGCGCCGTGAGCCGCCGCCGTTCCCGCATGTCTTTCGCAGGATTGAGGTTGTGCGTTCCTGATCGTCAGGGCCCGGTGCGTGCCCTCGTCGAGGGGCTGCCGCAGCGTTCGCCCAACTCCCTGCATTCGCGACATATTGTATATCGTGATGGACACGTTGTCTGTCGCAAACAGCTCCGCAGCACACCCAGGGGAGACGGATCATGCGCAAGATCTCGCTCGCGGCTCTGATCGCCGCGGTCTTCGTCACGGCATGTGGCGACAACTCGAGCGGCCCACTCGACGTCGCGCCACCGCCGGTCAGCTACTCCGTGACCCGCCTCGAAGCGAGGGAAATTCGCGGGCTGATCAAGGACCTGTTCTCGGGTGGAAACGAGAAGGCTGCGCTCCGTCGGTTCCGCAACATCCAGCGCCAGTTGAGGCGTGGCAAGGACGTTCGCGACGACGACCGCGACCGCGACGACGACCGCGACCGCGACGACGACCGCGACCGCGACGATGACGACCGTGACAACGACGACCGCGACCGCGACGACCGCGACCGCGACGACGACGACCGCGACGACGACGTTCGCGACAAGGTGTTCGCCCTCGTCGAGTTCACGCTCAAGAAGCTGGCCCAGGGCCGACTCTCAGACCCACCCGGGCAGACGGCCGAAGAGGGCGTAAGCCTTCTCGTGGCCGCCCTGTTCGAGTTCAGCGGACTGACCCCCGCCGGTGGGCCCGTGATCGATCCGGATATTCTGACGGGTGTCCGCGACGGCGTCGTCGAGATGATCACGCCCGCTGGCGGCGTGGCCATCACCGCCGCCAACTATGCGGCGGCCGATTTCCCTGCGACGGCGGTTGACGACGACGTGCTCGTCGTGATCGGGCGCTTGAGTCCTAACTGCCTCCCGACCAACCTGGTCCAGGCCGAGGCCTGCTACGAGTATGTATTGATTCCCCCCCTGGCTCAGGTCAACACCTCAGGCACGTTCAACGTCGACGTGACCCTCGAGCAGTGCCTGCTGCCTCAAACAAACGGGGCACCCGACGCGGACGAGTACACCCTGCACAAGTTCGACCCGGCCCAACCGGGTCCGTTGGTCGAGCTTCAGGATGTGCAGGAGATGAACGTCGTTTGCTCCAGCTTCGCCTATGCAGACCAGACGCCGGTTCAGTACTTGGCGAGCGGACTGCGCAAGGGGATTCAGAGGATATTCGGGCTGCCGTTCGATCCGCCGCCACTCTATGCGGCGCACCGGGGCCTCGGCGGTCTCACGAGTTCCTTCACCGACGTGTCCTGGGCAAAATCGGCGCTGCTCGGTATCGACTCCGGTGACGGTCAGCTGGCGAGCGAGTTCACGACCATCCAGGTCTCGACCCTGCTCGAGACCTTGCACCCGCAGAACGCTCCGTTCCCGGCTCAGCCGGTCACCTTCACCGTCACGGGCGGTGGGGGGACGGTTGGCCCGAACCAGGGCGCAACGTTCGTGGTGAACACCGACGCGGGCGGCATAGCGACCGTGAACTGGAACCTCGGCGCGGCCGGTCCTCAGACGCTCGAAGCGACATCGGTCACCGACGATCCGCCGGTCGTGTTCACGGCCACGGCGACGGCCGCTTCGGCGGTGATTCAGTCGTCGTTCGGGAGCGCGTACTTCATCGACGGAGGGGACTGGGATGGCTTCGGTGCGGGTGGGGAGTGGGCCCAGGTCGCAACGGTCATCCCGCTCACTGGCGCGACCGGCTCGCTGGCCGGCGGCACGCTGTACGTGATGAATGACGCGACCAACCTCTACATGGCCCTGGACGTCCCCGATGCGACCGGCAGCCCGACCGACATCTTCGAGGTTCGCTTCGACGCCACGAACGACGGCGTAGCGACGGCGAATCAGGAGGACGAGGTCTGGGCGTACTTCTCCACCCTGTCGGATCAGGGATGGGACGGAAGTTTCTGGGGCGTGGTCGACGCACAGCAAGAAGGACTGGCGGCCGGCGGGAACAATGGCACGATAAACTTCATCGAGTTCGAGAAGCCGCTCAACAGCGGCAACCCGGACGATCTGGCGCTTCCGTCCGTGGCCACGTTGCCGATATTCGGAATCTGCATCCGGTACTTCAAGGACGGCACGGCGTCCGGAGGTGGGTTCCCCGCGGGCTGTCCCTTCGCGGGCGCCGACCAGAGCGGATATCTGAAGATCCAAGCCGTCCCATAGCCGGATAGGGGCCGGGAGAAATCAAAAACGCGCGTCGGGATCGATCAGGTCGCGACGCGCGTCCTTCAGGGCCCTTCGTTCTCAGGGCCCTTCGATGGGTAGCTCCTCCATGATCCGGTGCACCGTCGAGGAGATGAATTCGGGGAGGTCCCTGACGTCGGGCGAAAACGACAACGCGCCTTCGGCCCACCCTCTCCATACCACTTCGCCAGATTCGCCGTCGAGGACGTCGATGATGAAGCTCCCGGGTGGAAGCGCGAGATCCCTCGACCCGAGTCCCCCATAACTCCGGTAGCCGTAGGACCCGTAGGGAGCGCCATACCCGAAGTATGGCGTCCCGAAGCCGAGGCTGACCCCGACGCTCGGGTAGCCCCAGCCCCCATGGCCCAGGCCACCATAGCCCCAGCCCCCGTAACCCAGGCCGCCGTAGCCCCAGCCCCCGTAGCCCAGGCCGCCATAGCCCAAACCGTACGGAGATCCCCAGCCCCACGGACTGTACCAGGACCCCGGGTTGTACCCGAAACCGAAGCCGACGACCACCGGCACGTTGCCGCCGCCACGGGGCACCTGACCGATCCGGTCGACGTCGAGCACGTCGATCGCGACGAGGAGATCGACGGCTCCTTCCTGAACGCGCTCGAGCCCGCGCGCTTCGAGCTCCGCGTCCACGGCCCGCCTCAGACGCCGGTCGAGGAACGGGTTGATCCGGTTGACCGCCGATGCGGTCTCCTCGTCGGTTTCGTCGAGCGAGACCCAGTCGTATGTGGTCGCGTTGCTCAGGGAGGCCTCGTGATCGTAGTCGCTTCCGACGCGCATGGTCGAACACGCGCCGCTAGCGACGGACGCGAGGAGTCCGAGGACGATCGATCTTCGCACGGGTTCCCTCTCCATTCATGGGATACCGAATCCTACAGACAAATGACGGCGCCGGGGAGCAGTTGGTCACGGCGACGACTCGCCGGCGGTGGAGTCCCGGCGACGCACCTCGTATCTTTCCTGCCACTTCAGCGTGGGTGCGTGTGTCGATGGGAGGTCGGGTGGAGGTCGGGTCGTAGCCCCCATGCCGCGGTCCCGAGCCCCGGAGTCCTCATGCGTCGGCCCCATAGCGCTGCTCTTCTCGCAGGAATTCTGTTCTTCACCGCGGCCTGTTCCGACGCCGCCGTCACGGCCCCCGAAGACTCCGACGTCCTCGCGGCCCGTGGCGGAAACGGCAAAGGCAAAGGAGGCGGCCGTGGAGGGGACGGCGGCGGGTCCGACCCGGCGCCCCCCGTGACGGACGACCTTGGGGCGTGGGACACCTCGCAGTGGAGCGCGCAAAGCCACGGTCTCGGGAAGGGCTGGCTCGACGCGGCGAACGTCAGTCAGGGGCCGATCGGGCTCCTCCTCACGCTACCCTCGGGAGGGTACGACGGCGCGGAGATCATCTCCGCGCAGCGTCATCAGTACCGAAACATCGAGGCCCGGATGCGGACGCCGGCCGCCCCGGGGTCGATATCGGCGCTCTTTTTCTACGAAGGCGTACGGAAACGGAACGACGAGATCGACATCGAGATCTTCAACGACGGGTCCGGGACGGTGATGTTCACGACGTGGGTCCAGGGAAAGCAGTCGAACAACGTCCAGATGACGCTGGACTTCGATCCCGCCGCGGCCTACCACGACTACCGGATCGAATGGGCCGCCGACCGGGTCGCTTTCTACGTCGACGGGATACTGATGCAGACGTTCTCGACGGGCGTCCCGCGCGATGCGATGTACATCATGTCCAACGCATGGTGGCCGACCTGGATGTCCGGCCCCACCCTGTCCGCACCCGCATCGATGGGAATCGACCGAATCATCTACTGAGGCCCGGGAGGCGGCAGCGCAGCCGGCGCCGGCTCCGCCGCAGCAACCGTGTGCTGCGCGATGAGGTCCGCGATGCGTGTCGCCAACCTGTCGAACATGACTTCTATCTTCCGCCGGCGACGATTCGTCGTGAATTTGTAGAGGGTTCTCGCGAGCAGATAGAAGGCCCCGCTCACCCCGATGCCGGCTCCAAGCCCGGCCGCGACACCGGCCGCAGCGCCCAGCGCCAGTCCTCCCGGTATCGCGAGCCCGAGGCTTCCGCTTCCCATCCCGACGTGGAGACCGACCGCCACCTGCGACGACTTTTCTTCAAGCTGGATCTTCGTGTGGCCGTTGTCGGCGATCACGAGGACGCTGAGGCTGCGGCTATTGTTGCTCGTCGATGCCCAGGTAAGCGCGTTCCCGACGGTGCTCACCTGTCCGGTGATCCCGGACTCCACCTGAAGCAGGGGTACCAGACTCCCGAACGCTTCGGGGGGAAGCTCGCCGGGGATCGAACGCTCCAGCCGCTGCGTCAACGGCGCACCGAAAAGCCCCGTCTGCCAGGAGTCGTCCGACACGCTCGCCACTTCCGCCGCGGCGAGACGCAGGTTCTCCACGTCGATCCCGGCCTCGACCGCGATCTCTTCGAGTTCGTCGAGCGTGAGCCCCGACGGGTCGGGCCGGGCCGGAGATTCCCGCTGCATCTGGCTGGCGCGTTTGAGGATTTTCGCGATCTCGCGGTCACCGTAGCGGCGAACGTCGGGCAGCAGGGGGTCGCTCACGTCGCCCCGGTGCTCCCGAGACCGCCGACCCGGTCGGTCGAGATCGCCACCGCGCCGACTTTCCACTCGGCGACCTCGTACCGGTTCAGCACGATCTGCGCGATTCGCTCGCCGTGGTCGATCGTCACGGGATCGGGAGACGCGTTCAGGACCAGGACGAACCACTCGTCCGGATAATCGGCATCCACCGTCCCGGGCGCGTTGGGCACGATCAGGCCGCGCTTCCACGCGAGCGACGATCGCATGCGGATCTGCGCTTCGAACCCACTCGGCAGCCGCGCCTTGAAGCCCGTCGGCACGAGGGCACGATCGCCGGGCTGCAAGACGATCCGGGGGCCGTCGCCCGTCTCCTCGGGGGCCTCCGACACCATCCCGTTCTCGGCGCACCGATACATTTTGACGGGGCCCCGACGGAGATAGGCCCGGACATCGTAGCCGGCCGACGCGCGAGTCGAGCGCGCAGGGATCTGCACGTCGGGGGCCAGCGGCTCGAAGACAACGGTGTCTCTCACTCCGTCGCCCCCATGAATTGCTCGGCCCACTCGGCCGCCTGCCGCATCAGTCGCTCGAGACGTTCGCGGGTCGCGTCATCGGCCAGTTCCCCGTCCTCGAACACCGAGGAGGCGCCGCTCAACAGCATGCGAGACTGGGGCATGACGCGAGCGTTGACGGAGCCGAGCGACTCGCGGAGCGACCGCTGGGATCCGACGGTGCCGAGTCGACCCGGCGACGCGCCCATGATGACGACCGGTTTGCCATCCCACGCCTGCGGGCGAGGAGGACGCGAAGCCCAATCGAGGGCGTTCTTGGTCACGGCGGGCATGCCCTGGTTGTACTCCGGGGTGGCGATGACGACGAGATCGGCCGCCCGAACGGCGTTCTTCAGCCGGACTACCGCATCCGGATCGCCTGCCGCCTCGACGTCCCCGTTATAGAGCGGCACATCAGACAGATCGAACACCTCCAGGTCCATCTCCTCCGGGGCTGCGTCGACCGCCGCGCGAAGCAATGCCCGGTTGTACGACTCCGCCCGGAGACTCCCGGCAAATCCCATCGCCTTGATTGTTCTCAATTCCCCACCCCTCGATCGCGTGGCCAGCCTCCTACCGGAGTCGTCGTTGCACCCCGGTCGTTCTCGCACCCCCCCGAAATACCGGGAGAAGGTCGGCGGAGCCAGCCGGGCGTGCGCTCGCGGAGGCACGTACCTGGCTGACACCGTCCGCTCGGAGTGATTGACACGGCCCGCACGGAGTGGTCACATCATGATCCTGTCATCTCGATCAGTGACACGTTCCCGGGAACCACCATGGCTCGTTCCGCTTTCGCCCCGCACTCCAGATTCCTTCGCTTCGTTTCGCCCGTCCTCGGACTCCTCGTCGCGGCTCTGCCGCTTGGGGCCCAGGAGAAAGACAACGGCAAAGACAACGACAAGGGGCTCCCGCTCGAGCCGGACCGGTCGATCGCGATGGACATGACGTCGGGATCCTGGATCTCGCTCGACGTGAGTCCCGACGGGGCCACCATCGTGCTCGACTATCTGGGCAACCTGTTCACGATACCCATCGACGGGGGCGACGCGACGCAACTCACGTCGGGGATGGCGTTTGACGCTCAGCCGCGTTTTTCGCCGGACGGCACGCGGATCGCTTTCACGTCGGACAGGGACGGAGGACAGAACATCTGGGTCATGTCGCTCGATGGATCCGATACGACGCAGATCTCGAAGGGGGGAGCCAACCGGGCGGAATCGCCGGAGTGGACGCTTGACGGCGACTACATCGTCGCGTCGATGGGCAATTTTCGGGGCGGCGCGCTGCCTCGCATCAAGCTCTTCCACGTGGACGGCGGCAGCGGCGAACGGCTGATCGATGAGCCCGAGAGGCTGAAGACCATCGGTCCGGCCATGTCGGCGGACGGCCGCTACATCTGGTACGCCCGGCGGACGGGCGACTGGACGTACAACGCGCAGTTTCCGCAGTACCAGCTCGAGGCCTACGACCGCGAGACGGGCGAACGGTACACCCGTTCCGCTCGTTACGGATCGGCGATTCGACCGACGCTGTCGCCCGACGGACGCTGGCTCGTCTTCGGCACCCGGCACGAAGCGCAAACCGGCCTGATGGTCCGCGACCTGAACACCGGCACGGAACGCTGGCTGGCCTACCCGGTGCAGCACGACGACCAGGAGTCGCGCGCGACCCTCGACCTCCTGCCGGGCATGTCGTTCACGCCGGATTCCCGGTCCCTCGTGGCCTCGTACGGCGGGAAGATCTGGAAGCTCCCGATCGAGGGCGGCGACGCGACCGAGATCCCGTTCCGTGTCCGGTTCGACCTCGATCTCGCACCGCGTCTGGACTTCGACTATCCGATCGAGGACACGCCGACCTTCACCGTGCGACAGATCCGAGACGCCGTCCCCTCTCCCGATGGGACGATGCTCGCGTTCACCGCGCTCGATCGCCTCTGGGTGTCGGACGCCGACGGGACCGACCCGCGACGGCTGACCGATGCCGACGTGTCCGAGCACTATCCGACGTGGTCGCCCGACGGCGCCTCGATCGCCTACGCGACCTGGGACGGCTCGGAGGGGCACCTCTACCGGGTCGACTCGGGCGGCGGAAACGGCGTGCGACTCACCGCCGACGCGGGCACGTACTTCACGCCCGCCTGGGCGCCCAACGGACGCATCGTCACCCTGCGCGGATTCGTCCAGTCCTACCAGTCGCAGGGCGCCAGCGGCGCTCCGGCGAACGAGATCGTCTGGATCCCATCCGAACCGGCCGGCGATGAGGGAAGCGCCGCCACCGTGATCGCGCCGAGCGACCGCCGCAGCGGGCCGCACTTCGTCGAGGGGTCCGACCGCATTTACCTGTTTCGCCGTCCCGATGCGCTCGTCTCGATCCGCTGGGACGGGACGGACGAAAAAGAGTACGTGAAGGTGCGCGGCGCGACGCTGCAGGGCGCGAAGGAGGGCCTCACGCCGACGAGCCTCGAGATGGCGCCCCGTGGCGATCAGGTCCTCGCCGAGGTCCAGCGCCACCTGTACTCGGTGACGGTCCCGCGGATCGGGACCGCGCCGACGATCAACGTGTCCGACCCTGCGAAGGCGTCCTTCCCCACCCGCAGGCTGACCGACATCGGTGGGGAGTTCTCCGCCTGGGGCGCCGATGGGCGGACCATCCACTGGGCCCTGGGGAACGCGCACTTCATCTACGACCTCGACGCGGCGCAGACCCATGAAGACAGCGTCGCCGCGGTCCGTGCCGAGGAGGCGGCTCGCGAAGATGAAGCCGAGGAGGACGAGGCCGAGCCCGCCGCGGGAGAGCCGGAGGCAATCGACGAGGCGCAGGAAGGGGAGGACGCGGAGGAGGACGAGGACGACGACGCGTATCGGCCGCTCGAATTCCGAGTGATCATCGAAGCGACCCGGGACATTCCCGAGGGTACCCTCGTTCTTCGGGGCGGGCGAGTGATCACCATGGTCGGCGACGAGGTGATCGAGAACGCCGACGTGGTCATTCAGGACAACCGGATCGTGGGCGTGGGGCCGGCCGGACAGGTCGACGTGCCGGGCGGAGCAGACGACGCGACGGTGATCGATGCCTCGGGAACCACCATCGTGCCGGGGTTCGTCGATGCCCACGCGCATCTGCGTGCCCGGGACGGAATCCACCGGACCGACGTCTGGCCCTATCTGGCCAACCTCGCCTACGGCGTGACGACCACGCGCGATCCGCAGACCAGCAACACCGAGGTTCTGTCATACTCCGACATGGTACGGACAGGCGCCGTGCTGGGCCCGAGGATCTATTCGACGGGCCCGGGCGTCTTCTGGCAGGACGGGATTACGAGCGAGAAGGAAGCCCGGAGCGTCCTTTCCCGCTACTCCGACTACTTCGACACGAAGACGATAAAGATGTACGTGGCCGGGGCCCGCAAGGCTCGCCAGTACATCATCATGGCGGCCCGGGAACTCGAGCTCATGCCGACGACGGAGGGTTCGCTCAACATCAAGCAGAACCTGACGGAGACGATCGACGGATATCCCGGCCTCGAGCACTCCATCCCGATTTTCCCCGTCTACGACGACTTCGTGAAGCTCTTCGTGGAGACAGGCCGGGTGTATACGCCAACCCTGCTCGTCTCGTACGGCGGACCGTGGGCGGAGAACTACTACTACAGCCGCGAGAATCCGCACGACGACGCGAAGCTTCGCCGGTTCATCCCGCACGATCAGGTCGACGCGCGCACGCTTCGACGTCGCCAGTGGTTTCGAGACGAACAGCACGTCTTCGAGCGCCACGCGGAGTTCGTGAAGAACCTGGTCGAGGCGGGCGGCAAGGTCGGAGTCGGCAGCCACGGTCAGCTGCAGGGCCTCGGGTATCATTGGGAGCTGTGGGCGATTCAGTCCGGCGGGCTCAGCGAGCACAACGCGTTGCGGGTGGCCACGATCTTCGGAGCGGAAGCGATCGGGCTCGATCAGGATGTCGGGTCGATCGAGGCGGGTAAGCTCGCCGACCTCGTCATCCTCGAGGCCAACCCGCTCGATGACATCCGCAACACCAACACCATCCGGCAAGTGATGATGAACGGGCGCCTGTACGACGGCGACACGCTCGACGAAGTGTTCCCGCGTCAGCGGACGTTTGGACCACTCTGGTGGTGGGACGACGAACCGACCGGGGTACCCGGCGTGGGATCGCGTTAGTGCGGCGTGTCCTTCTTGGCTCGCTCACTCCACTTCGGACGTCCAGCTGTCGTGCGCCGGGTGTCCCTCGCCGACGGCCACGAACAGCCCCGTACACGTGGCCGTCACGTCATCGCCCGATCGAAGTTCGCCCTCGACGGTGACGCGATTGCCGTCGATCTCGGTCGCCCGTGCCACGAGGTGAACCGGACGGTCGGTCGGGGTCGGCTTTCGCAGGCGGATCGAGTAGTTGGCCGTCACGGTCACCACCGGTTCCTCGAGCCCCCGATCCTGCATGATCGCATGGACGGCTGCCCAGTTGCAGTGACAGTCGAGTAGCGTCCCGATGATCCCGCCGTTCAGCACGCCGGGGAACGCCTGGTGGTTCGGCCCGGGCGTCCAGGTGGCGACGACGGCGTCTCCCTCGGGGTAGCTCTCGACGTGCAGCCCGTCGGGGTTCGCGGGGCCGCACCCGAAGCAGATGCTGTCTGACGCATAGGTGTCCTGCAGGCTCTGGCCACTCATTTCCGCCCCTTTACGGCCGCACGTTCCCGCTGCACGAGTATCCTCCGCAGTATTTTTCCGGATGGCGATTTGGGGATCTCGTCGATGAACTCCACGAGTCGCACCTTCTTGTACGGCGCCACGCGCTCGGCGACGAACGTCATGATCTCCTCGGGCTCGACCGGGGCGGAGCGCACGACAAATGCCTTCGGCACTTCCCCTCCCTCTTCGTCCGGACTGGGGATCACCGCGGCGTCGCTCACCGCCGGGTGGGAGAGCAGCACGTCCTCGAGTTCCGCTGGCGGCACCTGGTATCCCTTGTACTTGATCAGTTCCTTTGCGCGATCGACGATCGTGAGGAAGCCCTCTTCGTCGACCCGCCCGATGTCGCCGGTGTGCAGCCAGCCGTTGTCGTCCACCGTTCGGGCAGTGGCTTCCGGGTTGTTCAGGTACCCCTTCATGATCTGCGGCCCGCGAATCCACACTTCCCCCTCGTCACCGACGCCGAGCCTCTGCCCTGTCTGGAGATCGACGATGCAAACCTCCGTGTTCGAGAGCGTAGGACCCACGGTGGCGATGCGCTCCGACCCCTCGTCGGTGACCGGGCGCAGATGAGTGACGGGCGACGCCTCTGTGAGGCCGTACCCCTGGGAGACCTTCACGCCGAGACGGCTCTGACAGCGAAGCGCGACTTCTTCGCCCATGGGCGCCGCGCCCGACGTCACGAACGACAACGAGGACAGATCGTATTCGTCCACGATCGGGTGCTTCGCCAGCGCGAGGATGATCGGCGGCACCACATAGGCACGCGTGATCCGGTACTCCTGGATCGTCCCCAGAAACCCCTCCAGATCGAAGCGCGGGAGGGTCACGAGCGTGGCGCCGGCCCGGAGACAGGCGCTCATCACCACCACCATCCCGTAGATGTGGAAGAACGGGAGCACCGCGACGACAAGCTCGTCTGCCCCGACCGGGTCAGCGACCAGGTACTGCTGGATGTTCGCCACGAGGTTCCGGTGGGTGAGCATCACGCCCTTCGGCCGGCCGGTCGTCCCGCTCGAGTACGGAAGGGTGACGAGCATCTCGGCGGGCTTGGGGACGCGTTCCGACAGCGGCTCGAACGGGTCGTGTCCGCCTCCCGCCGCCGTAACCATCCGCGCCCGTTTCCCCGCGTCCACGAGATCGGCGAACGGGGTCGCACCCTCGCCTTCACCGAACACGAAGATCTCCTCGATTCCGGTAGCCGCGGCCACCGCGATCGCCTTCTCGAGCAACGGCTCCGCCGTGACGAAAAAACGGGCGCCCGAGTCGGAGGTCTGGTGGATGAGCTCGTCCACCGTCTGCAGAGGGTTCAGCGTCGTGTTGCAGGCCCCGGCCATCGCGACGCCATGAAACGCGATCGCGTACTCGGGAAGATTCGGACTACAGATCGCGACGACGTCGCCGGGCTCGATGCCCCGCGCCGCCAGCCCGAGCGCGACCGACCGGGAGCCTTCGTAGAGATCCCGATATGTGAGCGTGCG
>JBGMQU010000061.1:12730-19065 GCA_048060725.1 Gemmatimonadota bacterium
TCCTGATCATCGTCGCCGGGGCCCTCGCTCTGCTGTTCGTGCGGCTCGGGCTCTGGCAGCTCTCCCGTCGCGCGGAGCGGGCGACGGTAAACGCCGCCCGTCTGTCGCGCGGAGCGGAAGCGACGCTCGACTGGACGTCGTCCGGGTCGGTGCCGCGCGACACGACCGGCGTCACGTGGCGCACCGTCCGAGTAGCCGGGCGTTACGATCGAGAGCACGAGATCGTGCTTCGCGGACGCTCGTTCGAGGGGCGGCCCGGCGTCGAAGTGCTGACGCCGTTGATGGTGGGCGACGCCGCGATCCTCGTCTTGCGGGGCTGGCTCCCCGCCGCGGATGGGTTGCGACCCGATCTGGCGGCGGGCTGGCCCGCGGCATGGCCGGACTCCGCCCGCGTGGAGGTACGCGGGACGCTGATCCCGCCCGCCACGGGCAAGGCGGGACAGCCGCTATCGCTGGAATCCAGGGGGCGCGAGCATCTCGTGGTGGCGGGCGCCGACCTCGCCGTCATCGCCGAGCGACTGCCATACGAGCTACTGCCTCACGTCGTCCGACTCGACAGGGACGCTCAGGGTGCCGCCGTGCTGGAGCAGCCGCCCAGGGCGGAACTCACGCTGGGCAACCACTTCTCGTACGCCGTTCAGTGGTTCGCTTTCGCCGCCATTTCGCTCGTGGGGACGGCGATTCTCGTTCGAATGGAGGGACGGGCGTGAGCCACCGATCCCTTCCGGGATGACGAGGACGACCGAGACGAGTAGCCGAGACCGAGACGAATAGCCGACGGCTTTCTCACGAGGCTAGCCCAGTTCGTCCAGGCGTCGCTCGGCGGGCGAGGCGCCATGAAGACCGGGCGCGGGGCCGAGAACCTCGGCCAGGATGATCGCCCGTTCGAGCGTTCCGTAGGCTTCCAGCCGTGCCAGCCCCGATCGTCGCGTCCGCGCCGGGCCCGACTCCCGTTCACTCGCCTGCGGGGCGGACGGGTGCGCCACCTGTCGTCCAGCGGGGTGGAGGCGGAGGCTCTCCGGTTGCGACTCCCAATCGTTCCAATGCGACTCTTGCTCCGGGTCCGCGGCAGCGGACGCGCTTCCCTGTCGGGGGGACACCCGTCGCCCCGGCACGAACACCGTCTCTCCCGCCCCCTGGCCAGCTGCCAATCGCCTGGCCTGCTCCTGCTGTTCCTGCTGCTCCTTCATCTGCCGCTCGATGTCGGCGGCGAACTCGGACAACCGGCTCAGAACTCCCGAGCCGCGGCGGGCGGGCGGCGACCGTACCGGCTCATCATCGGCCCTCGACATCCTCGCAACCATGCCGGCGGAGTCTGCCGTCGAGCGAGGCCGACCCCGGGGCGCCGGACTCGCTCGCTCCATCGGCGGACGATGATCCGGCGGCGGGAGATGATCGGGCTCGCGCTCGGGCTCGGCCTGCGAACGGGCCTGCGCGCGGCTCCGCTGCATGGCGCTCCGAATCCCGATGAACCCGATGACCGCCAACCAGACGAATACCTCGACGCCGTCAGGCATGTTCTAGCCGTCGCCCGGGATCCCACCGACCTCATCGTCTGGAGCGGCGATCGCACGCCGCATCTCAGTATCACTCTGTATGTTACGGTATCTCATATAATCCATAATCCCGAGCTTTCCAGACCGGAACGCATCCGCGATTGCCTGGGGCACTTCGGCCTCCGCCTTCACCAACTCGGCCCGCATCATCTCGACCGTGGAGCGATTCTCCTGCTCGGCGGCGACCGCCATGGCGCGCCGCTCCTCCGCCTTGGCCTGAGCAATTCTTTTGTCCGCCTCGGCCTGATCGGTCTGGAGTTCCGCGCCAATGTTCTTCCCGACGTCGACGTCCGCGATGTCGATCGAGAGGATCTCGAACGCGGTACCGCTGTCGAGGCCCTTCGCGAGCACCGTCTTGGAGATGTTGTCCGGGTTCTCGAGCACCGCCTTGTGCGACTCGGCCGAACCGATCGTCGACACGATCCCCTCGCCGACCCGCGCGAGGATCGTCTCTTCTCCCGCTCCGCCGACCAGTCGGTTGATGTTCGCTCGAACGGTGACGCGCGCGGTGGCGATCAGCTGAATGCCGTCCTTGGCCATCGCCGAGACTTTCGGCGTCTGGATGACCTTCGGGTTCACCGAGACCTGAACCGCATCGAACACGTCTCGCCCCGCGAGATCGATCGCCGCCGCCTGACGGAAAGGCAACTCGATGTTCGCCTTGTCCGCCGAGATGAGCGCGTTCACGACCCGTCCGACGTCGCCGCCAGCCAGGTAATGTGACTCGAGCTCGTTGGCGGTCAGAGGCAGCCCTGCCTTAGCCGCCGCGATCAAGGGGTGGATGATGCTCGGCGGATGCACCTTTCTGAGCCGCATCCCGACGAGACTCCCGAGCCCCACGCGCACACCCGATGCGAGCGCCGTGATCCACAATCGAATCGGCACCGCCCACATGAGCATGGAGAGGAGCAACACACCGAGAAACAGCAACACGATGCTCCCTGCAGCCAAGCCTTCCATACGTACCTCTTCGTTCGGTAGTTGTGCGAGGACGACCGACAGCGGTCGAAAGACGAGAGACTACTCGGAACGATCCGCGTCTCCTGCGTCATCCCCGGGTGGAGCCTCGGCTCCGACTTCCGTCTCCTCAGTTTCCGTCTTTCCGGCCTCTCCGCTGTCTCCGTCCTCCGGGAGCGCTCGCTCCGCCAACGGCCGGACCACATGCCGATAGCTCTCGGCCCGTATGATCTCGATCGGCGTCCGTTCCTCGATCCAGGGTCCCTCCGTGACGACATCGATCCGCTCGTCGCCGATCAGGGCGGTCCCGGCCGGCCGAAGATCGGTCACGGCGATGCCCGTCGTCCCGATCAGATCGGCGCGCGCCGGGGCCGACAGGTACCCGGTTTCCCGACTCGTCGAGTCGCGCAGGAACACGCCGGAGAGCCGTCGACTGCCGGGCAGATAGCGGATCAGCGCCCACCCGGCGACGGCGACGAGAATCAACGACAGGGCCACGAGGCCGGCCGCGTTCACGATGTGCGCCGCGGTCGGCATCTGCCCGACCATGCTGAGCGTCGCACCGCCGAGAATCGCCCCTCCCCCGAGGAACCCGGCGATCCCGGTACCGGGGATGAGGAACACCTCCGCCGCCACCAGAACGACGCCGACGCCGACCAGAATCAACTCCTCGATGCCAGCCAGATACACCAGATAGTGAGCGCCGAAAAACGCGGCCAGCGCACTGAGCCCGATCGCACCCGCGATACCGAATGTCGGCGTCCTGATCTCGATCAGCAGCCCCAGAAACCCGAGGCTGAGCAGCATGGGAGCCACGGCCGGGTTGGTGAGAAAGCGAACGATCCCTTCGGCCCAATTCGGCCTCGAGTCGACCATCAGCGCCTCCGGCAACCCCACGACCCGAAGCAGGTCCGCCAGGTCCACGACCTCCGCCGTTGCGATGTCGAGCGCGACGGCCTCGTCTGTCGTCAGCGTCAGGAGCTTGCCCGCCTCCACGACGCCCTCCACCTCCACCGACTCATCCACCATCGCTTCGCCCAGCCGCGGATCGAACCCGCGACCCTCCGCGAGCGCCCGAAACTCCGACCGCATCGCGCTCACCATCTTCTCCGACGCCTTCTTCCCGTCCCCACTCACCGGAGTCGCCGCACCGATGGTCGAGCCAGGCCGCATGTAGAGCCGATCGGCCGAGAGGGCGATCATGGCCCCGGCGGACAGGGCCCGCCGGTTCACGTACGCGTACACCGGGACGTCGGAGTCGCGCACCTCGTCGATGATTTTCCATGCGGCATCGATGCGCCCTCCCGGCGTGTCGATGTCGAGAATGACCGCGGACGCCCCCTGCCGGGCGGCCTCCATGAGCGAACGTGCGACGAACGGCGCGACGCCCATCTCGATCGTGCCGGTGATCGGAACGCGGACGATCGTTCGCTCCGCTCCTTGCGCTCGGGCGCGGGCGGCCCCGCCGATCAGCGATGTCGCCGACAGCGCGACCGCGACCCCCAGGACGTACAGGGGCGTCACGTAACTTCGACGGTATTCGCGAATGGTTGAAGGCATGTTCGAAACGTACCGAAACGGCGATGGCATCCGCCAGTTGCCGCCGGTGCTCCAACCGCGATTCAGGTCTATTCAGAGAGGATGTCGTCGATCCACTCCGAGGTGCGATCGGCCAGCTCGTCGAGGACGTCTTCGTCTGTCCGCCCGCTGCGCTTGAGCACGTGAAACGAGTGATCGGCCCCATCGACGACATGGAGCGTGGCGCGAGCGCCCAGCCGATCGACGACCGGCTCGAGCAACGTCAAATCGGCCAGCGTGTCGCGCGTTCCCTGCAGAAACAGCATGGGGGAAGCCACATCGGCGAGGTGTGCTCCGCGATCCGCGGACGGCCGGTTCGGGGGGTGAAGCGGAAAGCCGAAGAAGATCAGACCGAGCACGCCCGCGAGCGGGTTCTCCGAGGCGGCCGTCGAGGTCATTCGCCCACCCATCGACTTGCCGCCCGCAAACAGCGGGAGTTCGCCGGCGAGTTCGGTCATCCGATCGACGGCCGCGCGCACGGCATCCACGAGGACCGGGGGTCTGTCCGGGGGCCGACGCCCGGCTTCCATGTAGGGAAACTGATAGCGCAGCGTCGCGATGCCGCGGTCCGCGAGCCGTTGCGACGTGGCCCGCATGAAGGGGTGGTGGATCCCCGCCCCGGCGCCATGCCCATAAGAGATGATCGCGCGGGCGTCGTCCGGGCGAGTCAGCGCCGCCGAAACCTCGCCCTTGAGCGAGGTAGACACGAACTGTGCGGTCTCGGCGAAGCGGCTCACACCGTCAGGTAGCCGGATCCGGTACGTCGACCGTGTCGGAGCCCCCGATCCGCCCGGCCCATGCGTCACTCCCGCCGATCTCGTGGTCCACCGCATCGGGGATGCGCAGCGCGATCGCGAAAGCGAACACGCTAAGGCCGGCGCCCATGATGAACGGACTCCCGAACGCGACGTGCTGGAACAGGAGGCCGGCCCAGAGCGGCCCCAACACCCTGCCCAGACCGCCGGCGAGCTGGCTCCCACCGAGGATCGAACCCTGCGAGTTCTTGTCGGTCGCCTGCGAGACGAGGCTCGCGAGGGATGGAAAGAGGATGCCGGTTCCCAGCGCCCAGAGAGGAATCACGACCGCGAGCCACCACACGTTTGGTATGAACGTCACCGCGCCGATGCCAAGGGCCAGAATGATCGACCCGATCCTGACCGTGACCGCCTCGCCGATCCGTTTCACGATCCGGCCTACGAGAACGCCACGCACTACGACCGTGACGGCGCCCGCGGCGGTGAACACCAGCCCCATCTGCGTGGCACCCATCTGGAAGGTGCGCTCCAGATACAGGGCCAGCACCGCGGTCATGGCCGTGAACGAACTGATCGTCAGGAAATACACCGACAACAGCACCCGGAGCGGGAAGCGCGTGAGGGCTCGGAGCCAACCGCCGAGCGTCGCCGCTTCCCCGACTGCACTTCGGTCGCGCCCGGCTCCGTGCGTGAAGTGACGCGATTCCGGGAGGAACGCGATGGCCGCGATCGCGTTCGTGGCGCACAACGCGGCGGCGACGTACCCCGGCACGCCGAGTCCCCATCGGCTGAAGAAGCCTCCGATCGCGGGTCCGAACATGATCCCCACACCGGAGGCCGCCCCGATCAGGCCCATCCCGTGAGCGCGCTCGTGCCCCTTGGTCGAATCCGCGACGTAGGCCTGGGCGACCGAGATGTTGCCGCCCGCCGCCCCCGCCGCCACGCGCGAAAGCAGGACGAGCGTGAGCGAGTCGGCCATCGCGAACAGGAGATATGAAACCGCTGAAGCGAACAGTCCGCCGATCAGCAGGCGCCGCCGGCCGACCCGGTCCGAGAAGCGCCCCCAGATCGGCGCCGTAATCAACTGCATCGCGGAGAACGACGCGATGATCAGGGTGACCTCGAACGGGGTCGCCCCGAACTCTTCGGCATAGAAAGGGAGGAGAGGCAGGACGATTCCGAAGCCGATCATGTCGACCAGCACCGTCGCCGCGACCACGGACAGGCCCGTCCGTCTCAGCACGTCCGGGGCCGGGGCCGCGAGGATTCGTCTGTCGTCTTCAAGGGAACCTCTGCACAAGTAGGGTACACCGCGTTACGGCGACACAGCCCCGGATTCAAGGCGAGGCGACGAACGCGTAGCCGTAGCTACTCGGAGGAGCCTCAACGATGGAGACGGGGCTGTGTCGCCGTAACCGTCGTACGTGTTTGCCCACGTCATTCATGGTGATCGGCGCAGGGGGGTCTCGGGGTTGATCCATCGTCATTC
>JBGMQU010000062.1:0-18983 GCA_048060725.1 Gemmatimonadota bacterium
CGGGCCCTACGATGGCGAGCAGCCGACCCCCGATGCGCTACGCCAGTTTGCCGAAGCGGGGGGATACGAGGTTCTGGAAGGTCATGAAGAAGAATACGTGCGTGGGCCGAGCATGTCGGGACCGGGCGACCCGGAGGAATACCTGACGATCCTTCGATATCGGGTGAGCGAAAAGCGGTCGGCCGAGGCGGAGATCCTCATGGCCCGCGCCGCGTCCAATGAGGCGATCGCGGAGCACGATCTCGATGCCATCACCTCGTTCTGGACAGACGACATCGTGATGACCGCGGGCAGCGGGACCGGCGCGATCGGGACGGACGCCTGGCGCGAGGCCCTCGGCCGGCAGTTCGAACGCTACCCCGACGTCGTGTACATCCGGACTCCGGAGCGCATCGAGCTGAGCGACGTCGGTCCGCTGGCGGCGGAACGCGGCCGGTGGGTCGGCCGCTGGACGACGGACGACGGTCCCGTGGAGTCCGGCGGGACATACGGCGCAATGTGGAGGCTGGAGGACGGGCGCTGGCGAATCCGCTCGCAACTCTTCGTCACGCTCGACTGCGCGGGCGACGGCTGCGCCACCTCACATACGCCCTGAGAGGCTTCTGCGCCCCGGCTACCCGTCGGTGCCGGCCTTTCGGATAAACCTGCGACACAACGTCACGGTACGGTCGTCCCCGATGTCCGCCGCCTCCGACAGGAGCGCATCGATGTGCGGGATCAGGGCCGCCTCGCCCCACACGTATCCGGTCGCCTTCTCGGCGCTCCGCGTATTCCCCACGTTCGCGCCGTCGAGCAGCGCGCGCGCCGCCGCCTCATCGTAGTAGGGCGACTCGCGCTCGGGGAGGTTGTACCGAGGTTCGGGTTCGAACGTCGCGTCTTCGTTTACAAAGGCTCGAGACATCCCCGGAATTGAGCCGTTTCGGCGACGAACGCAACGGGCGGCTTCACAGCCCCGTCTTCATCGTCGAGACTCCTCCGGACAACTACGGCCACGCGTTCTCGTCTTGGATCCGGGCGTATGGCGCCGTAACGTGACCCGCCAGCGTTCTTCCACATCCTTCCAGCCACAGGCCTGATCGGTGCCGTCAACATCCCCCCGCGTGCGGAAAGATTTGTCGCCGCGCGGGATCTTCCGTTTCTGGGTTCCGCTGGCGGCTACCTGGCTGATGATGGCCGCGGAAGGTCCGTTCCTCGCGGCGGTGATCGCACGGCTGACCGACCCTACGATCGGGCTCGCGGCCTACGGGGTCGCTCTCGCGCTCGCGATCCTGGTCGAAGCTCCAGTGCTGATGCTCATGAGCGCAGCGACCGCGCTCGTCGAAAACGCGGATGGTTATCGGCGGCTCCGCAATTTCGCCAACGTGCTGAACGCCTTCGCGACCGGCTCCCTGTTGTTCTTCGTGATCCCCCAGGTGCACGACGCGGTCTTTCTGCAGCTGCTGGCCCTTCCCCAGGACGTGGCGGATCAAGCGTACGGCGCGATGTGGTTCTTCCTGCCGTGGCCGGCCGCCATCGGCGTTCGCCGTTTTCTCCAGGGCATCATGATCGGGGCGGGACGTACACGCCTCGTGGCGTACGGAACGGTGATCCGCCTCGCATCGATGGTCACGGCGGCGATGGTGTTCGGCCCCGTGCTCGGCCTTCCCGGGGCGTGGGTCGGCGGGGCGGCGCTGTCGACCGGCGTCGTCATCGAAGCGATCGCGGCACGGCTCATGGCTCGAGAAAGCATCCGGGATGTGATGGCCGTGGAAGGCGGCGAGGGCGAGACGCTGGGCTACCGGGAGATCATCGCCTTCTATTATCCGCTGTTGCTCACGTCGATCCTCGGACTCGCCGTCGCGCCGATGGTGACCTTCTTCATGGGTCGCTCCGTGGCGCCGGTCGAGTCGCTCGCGGTCTTTCCCGTCGTCTACTCGCTCCTGTTCGTGTTTCGAGCGCTCGGTCTCAGCTTCCAGGACGCGTCGATCGCCCTTCTGGGCCGCAACCGCGAGGGGTTCGCCGAGTTGTCCCGGTTCGCCTGGCAGATGGGCCTGACGATCACCGCGATTCTCGTCGCGATCGCGTTCACACCGCTCGCCGACGTGTGGTTTCGCACGGTCTCCGGGCTGTCGGAGGAATTGACGTCCTACGCCCTGCTTCCGATAAAGATCGTCGTGTTGCTACCGCTGGCGGGCGTGTGGCTGTCCCTCGAACGCGCGGTGCTCATGCGGAATCGCCGCACCCGGTCGATCACGTTCGCGACGGCGGCCGAGGTCGTGGCCATCGCGGGCCTCTTCATATGGCTGGGCTGGGGGATCGGGCTCGTCGGCGTGACGGCCGCGTTCATCGCCCTGACGGTGGGGAAGCTCGTTTCGACCACGTATCTGATTCCGTACACGAAACGCGCCCTTCGCGACGGTCCGCCGGCTGACGGCGGGTACGAGTGACGACCCCACTCACCCGGCGCACGAGCCGGGCGCGAGGGTCGCTTAACGGTCGGGGTTCGGCCATTGTGTTTCGATGGAGACGACCCGCCGCTGGCTGCTCGCCGTGCTCCTTCTGGCATTTCTCGGAACCGGCACCGAGCTCCTGCTGATCGGACACACAGAGGGGATCACCCAGTTGATCCCCCTGGCCGCCCTGGGCCTCGGGGCTCTGTCGGTGGCCTGGGTGGCGGTCCGCCCCTCGCGGCCCGCGGTTCAACAGTTTCGCGTCCTGATGGGTCTATTTATTGTGGCCGGAGTGGTCGGAGTCGTCCTGCACTATCGCGGGAATGCCGAGTTCGAACTCGAGATGCGCTCGACGATGGCCGGGTTCGAGTTGATATGGAACTCGCTGACAGGCGCGACGCCGACTCTCGCGCCGGGCAGCTTCATTCCGCTGGGTCTGGTGGGCCTCATCGCGGTTCACCGCCACCCGGCGACGACTCCCGATGCGGGAACAGGAGAAGAGACATCATGAAGAGACTGTTCACATACGTTCGCACGATCGCGCCGATGCTGGCGCTCGTCGTGTCCGCGTGCGGTGGCGCCGACCAGGACGCCGCCGACACGCCCGGGGCGGAGACGGACCCGCCAACCGCAACGCCGCCGGACGCCGCGGAGTCTGCCGTCGTCAAGTGGGGCGATGGCCTCCTGAATCCCAATCTCGCGGGCGAAGATGAGATCGCCGGTCTCGACGGCATCACGGACGGGGCGGTGGCGGCGATCATGGACGCGAGACCGTTCATGGACATGGTGGCGCTCGACGGGGCGATCTCGTCAGACATGGACGAGGCGGCCCGCGAGGCGCTGTACGGTTCGATGTGGATCCCGCTCGATCTGAACGCGGCCTCGGAAGAAGAACTCCTTCTCATCCCGGGAGTGGGGACGCGCATGGCCGGCGAGTTCGACGAGTATCGTCCGTACGACGGCATCCCCCGCTTCCGACGTGAGATGGGCAAATACGTGGACGAGGACGTCGTCGAGACCTACACGAAATACGTCTTCATCACGATCGACCTGAACTCGGCCACCCGCGAACAGATTATGATGATCCCCGGTGTCGGGAGCCGCCTGCTCGGCGAGATCGAGGAATACCGCCCCTACGAGAGCATCGATCAGTTCATGCGAGAGATCGGGAAGTACGTGGACGACAGTGAACTCGTTCGCCTCGCCAGGTACGTGACGCTGGGAAGCAACTGACTGGAGGGACAGATGACTCACCCACGGCGGATCTTCAGCCTCACACCGCTGGTGTTGTTCGCTGCGTTCGCCGTCCCGGGCGAGGCGCAGGAGACCAGCCTTCCCGTGATCGAGGAGTGGACGGTCCCGTACCCCGAGAGCCGGCCGCGGGACCCGATGGTCGCGCCGGATGGCCGTGTGTGGTTCGTGGGTCAGACCGCCGATTACGCAGCGGTGCTCGACCCGGAGACAGGGGAGTTCACCCGGTACGACCTGGCCCCCGGAACGGGACCGCACAACCTGATCGTCGATACCGACGGGTTGGTCTACTACGCCGGAAACCGGGCGAACCACATCGGGATTCTCGATCCCGAAACGGGCGACATCGAGAAGATCATGATGCCCGACGAGCGGGCCCGCGATCCGCACACCCTGATCTGGGACCGGAACGGCGACATCTGGTTCACGGTCCAGCAGGGCAACCTGATCGGCTTTCTCGACAAGGAATCGAAGGAAGTCCGCCTGGTCGACGCTCCCGAAATCCAGGGCGGCCGCGGCACGTCGAGCCGGCCCTACGGCATCAAGATCGACTCGCAGAACCGACCGTGGATCGCGCACTTCGGGACGAACCTCAACGGGATGGTCGATCCGGCGTCGTTCGAGTTGATCGGATACGACCTGCCCGAAGGCTCCCTGCCCCGCCGCCTCGTGATCGACTCGAAGGACCGGATCTGGTACGTCGACTATCGACGCGGGAAGATCGGTCTCGTCGTCGAAGACGAAGGCTTTCAGAGGGAATGGGACCTGCCGGCCGGTGAACAGTCACGGCCATACGGCGTCGCGATCGACAAGGACGACGTCGTCTGGGCGGTGGAGACCGGCATCCAGCCAAACCGATTCGTCGGGTTCGACACGAAGACGGAAACGTTCGTCGGCACGGTGGAGGTCGGGAGCGGCGGCGGCACGATCCGTCACATGTATTACGACGAAAGCACCGATTCGATCTGGTTCGGCACTGACGTGAACACGGTCGGCCGCGCGGTGCTGAGCCCGAGGTAGTGGCCCCGATGCGCCGGTTGGGGGCCGCGGCGCCACTCGGCATCGCGGGCCTCCTCGCATGGGGTGGCCTCGCTGCTGCAAATGGTCGAGGGGCGGACCTGGCTGGAGCAAACGGTCAACGGACGGATTTACCGGCGCCGTTGGCGGGAGCGCCCCACATCGCCGGGCCGCCCCCGGCCCACACGGGCGGTTTCGGTGAACCCACCTGCGTCGCCTGTCATCTCGGATCCGACCTGAACGCCCCGGGCTCCACCCTGGAGATCCTGGGCCTCGCTGCCACGTATGTTCCGGGCGAGGCACACGAGGTCACGGTGCGTCTCGTCAGCTTCGACATGGGTGCGGCGGGGTTTCAGGCGGCGTTCCGGTGGGAGAACGGCGAGACGGCCGGTGACCGCGCGGGCTCGGCCCTCGCGCTGGACGGCCGGGTCGCAGTGATCGGCGAGGAGTCGACCGGAGTCGAGTACGTCCAGCACACGAACGCCGGCTCGCGCGCAAACGGAGAGCGGGCGGAATGGACCTTCGAGTGGACCGCGCCCGACCGGCCGGGCGTCGTCGTCCTCCACGTGGCCGCGAACTCGGGCAACGGCGACAACTCCCCTCTGGACGACCTCGTCTACACCGCCGTACTCCGGCTCCTTCCGGAGAGACGCATCCTGCCGTCTCAGTCGAGTTCCTTCGGACGCCAGAACCCCACCAGGCTGGCCCGCTCGGCGCGGTGAAGATCGTCCCACTCCTCGATCTCCAGCTCCACGAGGGCGAGCGCCGCGGTCGGCATCTCCCTCAACTCGCCGGTGAGAAGGGTGACGAGCGCCGTGATGCCCGGGTTGTGACCCACGACCATGACCGGGTCCGCTTCGCCGCCGAGGTCGGCGAGCACCTCGAGATACGTGTGGGGCGAGGCCAGATAAAGGTCGCGCGTCGTCTCGATCTCCGGATCGTCGTGCATGACACCCGCCGCGAGTTCCGCGGTGGAGTACGCACGAACGGCCGTCGAGCTGATGATTCGCTGCGGCACGATGTCTTCGGAGACGATCAGCCGCCCCATTCGCGGAGCGTCGTGCACACCCCTCGGGTTCAGGGGCCGATCATGGTCCTTCAGGCTCGCGTCGTCCCAGGAGGACTTCGCGTGACGCAGAATGAGCAAGGTCTTCATTACCACTCCAGTACGCGTGCGAAGATCAACGGTGCGACGATCGTCGCATCCGACTCGATTACGAAGCTCGGCGTCGACACGTCGAGTTTCCCCCAACTTATTTTCTCGGACGGCGCCGCGCCCGAGTAGGACCCGTAGCTCGTGGTCGAATCGGAAATCTGACAGAAGTAGGACCAGTACGGGCAATCCGTCCCGAGGTCCTGGCGAATCATGGGAACGACGCAGATCGGGAAGTCTCCCGCGATCCCTCCGCCGATCTGGAAGAATCCCACGGGCGCGCCGACAGAGTCGGCGACCGGGGGAAACTCGCCGGTGGCGGTGCGGAGATACCACTCCGCGAGCGACTGCATGTATTCGACGCCACGCCGCACTGCGCCGTACCCGCGCAGCCGCCCCGACATGACGGCCGCCACGAACACGTTGCCGAGCGTCGAATCCTCCCACCCCGGAACGAACATCGGCAGGTTCGCTTCCGACGCGGCCACGACCCACGAGTCCTCGGGGGGGATCGTGTACGACGATTCGAGCGATCCGTCGCGGACGAGATCGTAGAAGAATTCGTGGGGAAAGCGCGGCTCGCCCAGTGTCTCGGCAGCCCGCCACAGCTCGACGATCGGCCCTTCGACGAGGCGGAACGCGTCCTCCTCCGGAATGCACGTGTCGGTCACACGGTTCAGGCCGCGCGCCTCGAGTCGCTTGTCCGACTCGGGGGTCAGGTCACGCCAGTTCGGGATGCGCTCGTACCGGTCGTGCGCGACCAGGTTGAACAGGTCCTCCTCGAGGTTGGCCGCCGTGCACGTGATGGCATGCACCTTCCCGCGCCGGATCATCTCCGCGAGCGAGAGTCCGAGTTCGGCGGTGCTCATCGCACCGGCCAGCGTGACCATCATCCTCCCGCCGGTCTCGACGTGCTCGGCGTAGGCATCGGCCGCGTCCACCAGCGTGGCCGCATTGAAGTGCCGGTAGTGCCGGCGCATGAACTCCGTGACCGTCATCGACGTCCTGTCTTCCGGAATGTGGACCGCCCCATCTCGAGCGCTTCCACGTCACCGGATGTGCCCAGCCTGAAGGTGACGAGCGACTCGCCGCGCCAGCGCGCGTCGAATCGCAGAAGGAACGTGTCGTAGCTCCAGTGCTCGAGGACGCCGGCCAGACCGGGGCCGTACTCGGCCCGAAGGCCATCGCTCCCCTCCGTCACTTCGATCGTCCCGTAGAGCCGATCCGAGTAGACGCCGGTGTACGCATCGAGCTCGTGGGTCGGAGAGGTTCCCTCGACCCGTTTCGCGAGCATCGCTTCTCGGGCCCGGCGCCCCGCCTCCTCCATCGGCGCATACAGCTCCAGGAGCTCGGCGCTCCAGTCGCGCGCTTCGCCGTGAGCGTCGAACGAGTCGAACACGCGATACATGAGGGCGTGGCGCAGCTCGACGTGATCCCGGTTCCCGAGCACGTACACGCCGATCCCCTGTTCGCGAATGAGCCCCGCGATCGCGACCATCCCGTCGATCGAGCCGGTGTGGTAGTCGATCTTCCGCCCGCGATAGTCCTTCTGGAACCACGCGAGCCCGTACGTCATGAAGTTCGGCGACGTCAGCCGATCCGCCGGATACTGGCTGCGCTGCACCACCTGCGGAGTGAACAACTCCGCGACCGTGCTCGCCCGGAGCAGCCGGCTGCCGTCGGGCAGCTTGCCGTCGGCCAGCAGCATCCGCAGCCACTTCGACATGTCGTGAACGCTCGACCAGACCGATCCCGCCGGAGCCACCGGATCGACGGAGGCATTCTCGATGACGACCAGTTCCCCGTCGACATACTCATGAGGCCGTGCGACGTTCGGCTGTCCCTCGGTATCGGCCAGCGTCGCAAAGGTCTCCGTCATGCCGAGCGGCTCGAAGATCCGCGTCCTGACAAAGTCTGCCCAGCTCATTCCGCTGACCGCCTCGATCACCTCACCCGCCACTATATACATGATATTCTGGTAGAGAAAGGATGATCTAAACGAATACGTTTCTTCAATATACGGGATGCGTGACATGATCTCGTCGGTCGACGTGTCCTGGCCGTACCAGAGGAAATCGGCGTTGCCAAGACCGGCTCGGTGGGTCAGGAGGTCGCGTACGGTCACTTCGCGCGTCACATACGGATCGTGCAACTGAAAGCCAGGGAGGTGTTTCGTGACCGGATCGTCCCACCGGACCTTTCTCTCCTCGACGAGCATTCCGATCGCGGCCGCGGTCATGGCCTTCGTGGTCGAGCCGATCGAGAACCGCGTGTGCTCGTCGACGCGGTCGGCCTCACCCACGGCGAGAACCCCGTACCCTTTTTCGAACAGGATCTCGCCGTTCTTCACGACGGCGACGGCGAGCCCGGGGGCATCCCAGTCCTCGACTGCGCGCGACACGTATGCGTCGAACGCAGACGCATCGAACGCGGCTTCGGTCGGCGACCGGTCGATCGGGCTTTCCCGGAAGCTCGAGTCGAAGCGGCCGATCTCGCCGCCCGGTGCCCACACCACGACGGCCCGAACCGGCTCATCACCAATCACCCGATGGATCACCTCATCCCCGGGACGAACGATGCCGACCATGCCCGGTGTCAGCCTGAAGGCTTCGCCGTTGACCACATGGTCGAACGTGCCCGACACCACGTAGAAGATCTCGGTGCGGGAATGGACGTGCCCACCGCCGGTCGCTCCCGATCCGGCTGGAAACGTGATCTCGCCGATCTCGACCTCGGTACCGCCTGGATTCGACTCCTCGACGAGCATCTTGATCGAAAATCCACCCTCACCCTCGAGGAAACGGGTTCCGCTCGTGCCCTTCGCGTAGTCGACACCGCTCTGCGCGACGACGGAGGAAGCGCAGACGAGCGATGCGAGCACCGTCCGGGCTCCCGCAAGGGTGCGTCGGGCGGTGAGACGGCCGAACGATGCGATACGACGGGACATGCTTCCCCCCTGAGAGTGCGGGTCGTTCCAGACGTGGGAGACCAGATGAGGCGCGCCGGGTGGGCGCCTCGCAGGCCGTTACGGCTCCGGGTCGTACCCTTCCTTCCTAATCACTTCTAGCCTCGTCGTGAACGTCTGGTCGCCCAGGCGGAGTTCGACGGTGTAGTCTCCCGGGTCCGCGAGCGCTCCGCCGCCGGCCCCGCCGAACCCACCGAACCCGACACCGCGGGCGCGGAGCGCGCGGAAGAAATCGCGGTTCACGCTGGCAAATCCACTGCCACCGCTCTGTCCCGCCCGGCCGCCGCCCGGGCGGGCGCGTGGCGCGTTCTCGCCCGGACGCTCCTGAAATTTCTGCGGAGCGCTCGTCGCCCCGCCGCCGAAGCCGGGGCGCGCCCCTCGCCGTTGCCGATTCGTGAAGTTCTTCACGGCCCGCTCGACCTGCGTGGAATCCGCGCCCTCGGCAAGCAATGAATCCGCCACCTCGCGTACGATCCGCACGTTGTCGACGCTGTCCCGCCGCTCGCTGGGCGAGAGCGGTTCGGGGACCCGGCGCGGCTGGAAGTTCCAGAACACGCTCTTGAGACCCGGCGTCACCGCCCCGGTCATGACCTGGACCGTGTCACCGGCCGCGTCGAAGATCGTCACGACCGACTGGGCGCGACCCGAGCCGGGGCCGGGACTCCTCACCGCGGGGGCATCCGCGGCCGCCTCGGGAGCATCAGCGGCCGCCTCGGAAGCCTCCGCGGCCGCCTCACGAGCCTCGCGCGCCGCGGACATTACTGTCGAGGAAACGTCGCGTGGGATGTAGTAGAAGATCTGCGCGCCATACCGCCGGCTCTCGCCCTGGAACACCCGTTGCGCCACCGCCTCGCCCCCGATCATCCGGTCGCCGTACTGGAGGGCAGGCACCGGGTCGAACAGGACGACCTCGTCGGCCAGCGGAGCATCCGCGACCTGTGCGAGCGGCCCGATGTCCACGATCCAGATCGACCGGCCATGTGTTCCGGCGATCAACTCACGATCGCGCGGGTGGATCTTGAGATCGTGCACCGGGGTCGTCGGCAGTCCGTTCATGAACTTTTGCCACGAGGCTCCGCGGTTCGCCGACATATAGACGCCGACATCCGATCCCACGAACAGCAGGTTCTCGTTCACGGGATCCTCGCGCACGACATGCAGGAAGTCGGGCTTCCCGCGGGGCAGATCGTTCGAGATCGAACGGAACGTGACACCCCCGTCGTCGGTCACGAACACGTACGGCTCGAAGTCGTTCGTACGGTGCCCGTCGAACGTGACGTACATGCGGTCGGCGTCGTGGTGAGACGCTTCCACCCGGCTTACATAGGTTCCGTCTGGCACTCCGTCGATGCGGTCGGTCAGTTCGGTCCACGTCTCGCCATCGTTCGCCGTCATCCACAGACGTCCATCATCCGTACCGGCGTACAGCAGCCCCTGCCGGAGCGGCGACTCCACGAAGGCGACGATCGTTGCGAACGTTTCGGCGCCGGTGACGTCGGGCGTAATGCCGCCAGTCGTGGTCGTGCTCACGCGGATCTTCATGGTGTCGGCGTACGTCAGGTCGGGAGAGATCACTTTCAGGTCGTCGCCCCTCTCGGTCGACTTCAACACCGAATTCGCCGCGGCGTATAACACATCGGGGTCATGCACGGAGACGACCATCGGGGTGTTCCAGTTCCAGCGCAGTTGTACGGCCGCCGAGTCCGCCGAGACCTGTTCGCGGAGTTCGGCCACCCGGGCCGTCTGCGCCGCCGTCGGAGAGCCGCCCGCCTCATCTTCGATCGTGACCAGTTCGTCGCGCTGCTCCTTCGTCGCCGTTTTCCACGTCGGTTTCGTCAGACCCTGACGCGCACCGTTCTCCACGTTGATTCGGGCCATGCTGCCGCCCTGTGACTCGGCCCACAGGATGTCGGGGTCTTGAAGATCCTGCGGCGCCCAGAACCCATCGCCACTGTTGACCGTGTGCCACATGTGATTGCTGATCGAGCCCTGCCGTCGTCGGCTCGGTCCGCACCACGTCCCGTTGTCCTGCAACCCGCCGCATACGCGGTACGGGACATCCATGTTGTAGGAAACCGCGTAGAACTGACCGATCGCGAACGTGTTCGGAAAATCCCAGTTTCCGCCCCGGTCCCGGGTGATCGCGATCCCTCCATCGTTTCCGACGATGTAGTGATCGGGGTTCGAGATGTCCCACCACAGCGCGTGATGATCGACATGTACACCCCGGGTCGTCTGGCCGACCGTGGCGCCGCCATCCTTCGAGAACCGCACCGGTGTGGATGACCACACGACATGGTCGGAGTCCGACGGGTCCACCCGTACCTGCGAGTAGTAGAACGGGCGCGTGTTCTGGTCGTTCATCCACGCCCAGGTTTGTCCGCCGTCCTCTGAGCGGTACAGACCGGACCCGTGCAGGTCGTCCTCGCCGTCCCCGTCCGTGTCGGCCTCCTCCGGCGCCGCGGCCTCGACGATCGTATACATGACGTCCGGGTTCGAGTGCGCGATCGCGATCCCGATGCGGCCCTTCTCCGTCTGGGGGAACCCGCCGCCGCTGACCTCGGTCCACGAGTCACCGCCATCGGTGGACGTCCATAACGCGCTCCCCGGCCCGCCGCTGTGGAGAAAATAGGGCCCACGGACCCGCTCCCAGCTCGACGCGAACAGTATGTTCGGGTCGGTGGGGTGCATCACGAGGTCCACGAATCCGGCCTTCTCGGATACGTGGAGGATGCGTTCCCACGTCTCGCCGCCGTCCTTCGTACGGTAGACACCGCGTTCCTCGTTCGCGTCCCAGATGTGTCCGAGCGCGGCCACGTACACGAGGTCCGGGTTTTCCGGGTGAATCACGATCCGCCCGATCACCTGAGTCTCCTCGAGGCCCATGAGGGTCCATGTGAGCCCGCCGTCGGTCGACTTGTAGACACCGCCCCCCGGTGAGATCGAATTTCGCGAGTCTTCCTCTCCAGTCCCAGCCCAGACGATGCTCGTGTCGGCCATCGCGATGGCGATGTCGCCCATCGCGACGACCCGCTCATCCTGGAACAGCGGACGATACGTCGTTCCCGAGTTCGTGCTCTTCCAGATTCCCCCGGCCGCCGTCGCGACGTAGAAGACGGGCGTGCCGGGTATACCCTCCACGTCGGTGACGCGGCCGGAAATGTTTGCCGGGCCGACCGATCGCCACCTGAATTGCGACAGGAACGCGGAGTCGGGCCAGACGTCCTGCGCGACCAGGGGCGAGGCCAGCGAGAGTACCGCAGCGATGAGGACCACGGCCGACGGTACGCGACGGCCGAGGCCCGCCGAGGAAACGGGGCGGTCGAGCATGGTCACTCCAGGGTGAAGGCGATGGCCAGAAAACGGCGTATCAACGGGACACGCGAACATTCCACTCCGTTTACGAGAGCGGGGCCGCGAGAGTTCAGGACGCCTCGGCTCCCACCGGGGGCTCTTCAAGAGCCGGGGGGGGCGTCCCGGCGTCGTCCGACCCGTTGTCGCCGAGAGGCGGTCCGTCTGCAGCGACGGGCGGCACGCGTGCCGCCGGCAGCACCGACTTGAACGCTTCGCCATAGAGTTCCCAGACCGTGACGAACAGCGCCGCGACGATCGGTCCGACGATCACCCCGGCGACGCCGAAGAACACGAGCCCCCCGAGCGTGCCCAGCAGGATCATCAGATCCGGCATCTGTGTATCGCGCCCCACGAGCCAGGGTCGCAGCAGATTGTCGACCGTGCTGACGACCACGGCACACCAGATCAGCACGCCGATGCCCGCGCCGGTGTTCCCGACCGAAATCAGATAGATGCCCGCGGGGAGCCAAACGAGGGCCGCCCCGATGCCGGGGATGATCGAGAGCACCGCCATGATCGTGCTCCAGAACGCTGCCGATGGGATGCCGGCGATCCAGAACGCCAGACCCGCGAGCGCGCCCTGGACGATCCCGATCAGAAACGTCCCCTTCACCATCGCCCGGCTGACGGACACGAACTTGTCGAGCATGCGGCGCTCGTCGTCCGTCGAAAGAGGCAGATAGTAAAGGATTCTCTGCAGAAGCCGCTCGCCATCCTTCAGAAAGAAGAACATGGAGTACAGCATCACGAACAGCAGAAAAAGGAAGGTGACGGTGCCGCGGGTGAGTGCCGCGAGTTGACCCACGACGAACCCACCGATCGAACCGGCGACGGTCCCGATTCGCTCCGTCAGCTGGCTCTGGTAGGGACGGAGAACGTCGCTGAACGGGAGCCTCTCGATCAACCGGTCGAAGCCTCCCGGCTGGCGCAACTGGGTCTGCACGTCGACGACCCACGGACCCACGGATTCGCTGACATGAACCGCCTGTCGCGCCACGACGCCGAGGAAGGCCGCCAGCGGGCCCAGCAGCAGGACGATGAAGAGGAGCAGCGTCAACCCGGATGCCAGTCCGGTCCGGCCACCGGATCGGGGCAGAATGCGGCGATACGCGGGCTGCGAAAGGCCGCTGAAAATCGCCGCGAGAAGCAGGGCGGTGAGGAACGGCTGGATCATGCGGAAGAACAGCAGGCTGATCCCGGCGACGAGGATCAGCAAGAAAATACCGCGGAACCGGTTGGGGTCGATTCCTGGGTCGGACATGTGCCGATCGACCCTCTCCCCCGTACCCCCGGTCACGCCACGGACCCCACCGGTTCGCGAACGTCTTCGGCCGCGGGATCCGACGCGAGTTCCTCGAGGAGATCGGCGGTGCCCCGGGCGCGCTGGGCCCAGAAGTCGGCCACTTCCGGCGCGATCGATCCGCCTTCATCGTGGCGCCCCTCCCAATCCCGCGCTTCCCGGGCGAGCCACGCGAGAGTGTCCGAGGGCCCCTGGCCGAGCATTGCCCGGAGGATGTAGCCGCGCTCGCCGATCCGCAGGCCGAGACCCAGGTCACGCGCCGCGCGCGCCAGGTCTCCGCGCGTGAGCACGACGCCGCTCCGAACCGGACTCAGGATACCCGTGACGAACTCGGTCGCCGAATTGTGACGCGGATCGGCGAGCGGCGTCGACTCCCGCAGCGCGAGCGGCGTGCGCGCCGGGGGGCCCAGGGCGGCCGACTCCTGTGCGAGCGCCGACTCGAGCATCTCGACCCAGCCCTGGTAGAACGGCGGTGCGATTTCTCGAAGCTTCAGGAGGAAAGGAAGTGTCCAGCTCAGGATATGCTCCCAGAGACAGGCGTGACGTGCCTGCCGCCAGCGCGCGGCGAGCTCCTTGTCGGCCGCTTCCTCCTCCGCCTCCACGAGTCGGGCGTAGACCGCCAGCAGGGTCGCGAGATGATCGGGCTCCGGCGGGGGCGTTCGACCGAGCGCGCGCCAGAAGCCGGCCACGCGATCACGGGCTTCCCCTCCCAGACCGCCGGCCTCGCCCAGAAAGACCGAGGCGTAGGGGTAGAGCTGGAATAGGAAGAGGTCGCTGTACTCCGCCTCGTCGGGGGGCGGGCCGAGATCGAGCACGCGTGCGATCAACCGGGTCTCCCGACCCGGCGGCTCGAGCAGCGATCCAAGCGCGCGGAAGAGCTCCAACTACTCCTCCCCCCCGGCAGTGTCGTCGGACTCCCCGGCAGTGTCGTCGGGCTCCCCGGCCGTGTCGTTCGACTCGAGACGGTAGGCCTCTCGAACCGGTCGAACGGGGCGGATCAGCCAGTGCGGCCGCCGGTTTCCGTCGGGCGAATGCTCCGTCGCGCCCCTCGTCTTGTCCACCCAGCGCCGATAGACCTCGTGCGACGCTTCGGTATCCACCACGATGTCGCCGTACCTGTCCTTGGCCCCGGCTTTCACCACGCGCACCGCCTGGTGCCAGCAGTGCATTCCCGAGACGGGGTCCGGGTGGACGGGAAACGTGAGATTCTGATGGACGCCGACATCGGTCCACCAGATGCGCGACGTGTCCGGGTCGGTCGAGTCGTAGGGCGACGCCCCTTTCCGACGCACGATCTTCCAGTCGTCGCCCTTCCGTTTGAGATCGACCGATGCCATGAGCTGGCGCTGGCCCATCTCCTCCACTGTGCCCCTGGCGCTCGAGCGTCCGATCGCGTCGTTCTTCGCGAGTTTCCAGCGACCCATGTGGTGGCTGCAGGCGACGACCCCGGGTCTGATGCCCTCGGTTACCCAGGCCTTCACGACGAAATGCCCGATCTCCGTCTCCACTCGAACCAGCTCGCCGGTCTTCACTCCGATCCGGGCGGCGTGGCTGGTGTGGATCCACAGCGGATTCGTGTGTGCGATCTCGTCGAGCCACTTCGAGTTGGCTGACCGCGTGTGGATCTGCACCGGGATCCGGAAGGTGGAGATCAGGCAGGATTGATCGTCGTCCATCGACTTCGGGTGGACGTGGCTCCGGATGTACGTCGGCATCGAATACTCCGGCCAGCCCCAGTCGACGAGCGTCTGCGAGTAGAACTCGAGCTTGCCGCTCGGCGTGGGGAAGCCGCGCAGCGTTTTGCCATCCACACGCACCCCGACCGGCCGACGTCCGTCGGCGTCCCCGTCCGGTGCGGCGGTGGGGGCGAGATTCGTCGACGGCGGCGCCGGCGTCGGCGTGAACACCCGGCCCAGTTCGTTCTCGACGCTGCCGACGAGTTCATCCGACGGGACTTCCGCCCGGTACAGCGGACCCACATCGCGGGTCACTTCGAACGCACCGTACTTTCGCATGTACCCGAGGGGGCTGAGGCCTTCCGCCTGGGCGGCCTCGGGAAGTCCCGGTACCGAGTTCTCGAAAATCCAGCCGTAGTACTCGTCGGTGGTGAGGCGCTCGCCAGGGTGCTCGCGGGACTCGACGAACTCCCTGATCCCCAGACTCCCGTCCGGATCGATCCGCCAGGACAGCTCGAGCCAGAACTCGTTCTCCTCCCACACCTCGCCCGGGTTCGTGTGTCGGGTATCCGCCACTTTTTCGCCCAGACGCTCTCGCGCCGTGCGGAGGACCGGCTGGCGGAACCCGATCCACTGGCCGTCGTGCGTCTCATAGGAGTGGAGGTCGTGCCGCTCGGAACTGTGCCCCATGGGAAGGACATAATCAGCGAAGTACGCCGATTCGTTCCACGTCGGCGTCAACGCCACGTGGAGTCCGATCTTTTCGCGGTCGGTCAATGCCTCGATCCACGCGAATCCGTCGGGATTCGTCCATACCGGGTTGTAGACGCGGGTGAAATATACGTCGAGTTTGCCGCGACCTTCCTTGAGAAAATGCGGGAGAAGGAAGGAAAGCTCGTACATGGTGAGCGGGTATTCGTCCGGCCATGTGATGGCGTTCCAGTGCTTGGGGTGTCTCGGAAGCCGGATCGGTTTCGGAACGAACTTGTTCCAGGCGCTCGGATAGGTACCGCCCGGCGTGGCGATCGATCCCGTGAGAGCGTTCAGGAAGAACAGCGTGCGGGCGACCTGCCATCCGCCTTCGTTCCCCGAGGCGGCGCTCCGCCACGTGTGGGTCGACAACCTCGATCCCGCCCGGGCCACGATCTCCGCCACCTGCTCGAGTTCCGCCGCGTCGAGCCCCGACTCGTCCGCCGCGAACTCGAAGGTGTACTCGGCGTACATCGCCTCGAGCGCCTCCTCGAAGGCCTCGAACGTGGGCGGCTCATCGGGTCTCTGGGCCCGCATGAACTCCTCCCAGTTGAACCACCGGCGCACGTACTCCCGATCGTACCGACGGGTCCGAATCAGGTGGTTCGCGATCGCGAGCAGGACCGCGGCTTCGGATCCCGGCTGAGTGGGGAGCCAGTGGTCCGCATGTGTCGCCGTGTTCGAGAGCCGGGTGTCGAGAACGATCAGCTTCGCCCCACTCTTGACCCCCTCGATGATCCGCTGCGCGTGCGGATTGAAGTAGTGCCCCGCCTCGAGGTGTGAACTGACGAGGAGGATGACATCGGCCCGCGCGTGGTCGGGGCTCGGCCGATCCATGCCGCACCAGAACTGGTATCCGGCCCGCGCGCCGGACGAACAGATGTTGGTGTGCGAGTTGTGGCCGTCCACACCCCACGCGGCCATGATCCGTTCGGTAAACCCGTCCTCGCCCGGGCGGCCGACGTGATACATGACCTCTTCGTGCCGCCCTTCCTGGAGCGCGGCGCGAATTCGGCCGGCAATATCATCCAGCGCTTCCTCCCACGACACCGGCGCCCACTTCCCCTCCCCGCGCTCGCCGACCCGCTTGAGCGGCTGGAGGATCCTGTCCGGGTCGACGATCTGGTTCAGCGTCGCGGGGCCCTTCGCGCAGTTTCGCCCACGCGATCCGGGGTGTTCCGGGTTCCCCTCGAACTTCCGGATCTCGAGCGTGTCTCGATCGACGTAGGCGAGCAGACCACAGGCCGATTCGCAGTTGAAGCACGTGGTGGGGACGAGCATGTACCGCTTTTCGCGTCGCTCGGGCCACGACTTCGAGTCGAGTTCGACCCAGTCGTCCCAGCGTTCCTTCGGTGGGAAGGCCGCGAGGTGCACCCGGCTCGGGCCGGGGTAGAACGTTTCGCCCCGCGCCTCGGTCTCCTGCCGCGCTGCGCTGACCCGAGCCTCGAGGCGGTCGAGTCGTGTCGGTCGGTCATTCATGCGAGCGGCACCGACTGGGCTGCCTGAATGTGCGCATGCTCGTGGGCGAACAATCCGGCGAGCCCCACGGCACCGGCCGCCGCTCCCGCCCACGTGAGATCCGGCGGAGCGAACGCAGCCAGCCCCGATGCGGCAGCGACGCCCGCCGCCCCGAGCCAGAACCACGCGGAATACCGTCCTGCCAACATCTCGTGCGCGGCCATCCGCGCATGGGCCGTGGAATGCGTCAGCGTGAACTCCCCCAGCAGCAGAAGAAGATGGGCGGCACCCGCGAGACCCACGAGCGTCGCGACGCCCGTCAGTTCACCGAGCCCGGCCGCCTCGACAAGCAACAGCGTCGCCCCGCCCGCGAACACGGACTGGACGAGGAAGTGCGGCGGCAGCAAAGGATTCTGCCACAGATCGCGCGCCTTCGATTGCGCGAACAGGTACGCGGTGTAGATGGCGGTCATCGCGGCGATCGGGGCGCCGACCCAGGCCATCCATCGGGTCGCGGTGGCTCCGGCTCCTCCTCCACCGAGCCCGGCCCCGAGATGAGCGACCAGCACCAGGCTGTAGGCGCCGATGACGAACGCCCCCCGTACGAGCCAGCTCTTCCATTGGGGTCGCGTGAAGATCATGAAGAACCTCGCGGGGTGTTCCAGATCCCAGATCAGAAGACCGCCTGTAATGCCGAGCGCCACCAGCCCGGCAACCGGTACGACGCGCAGCCAGAGGCCGTCGTTCCACCCCGCTCCGGCGATCAGCATGAGGAGGAGAGCGGCGAGATACACTCCGGCGGAGATCCCCTTCGTGAGCGTATACATGCTGACCCGCCAGTCCCAGGGCGCGCGGTGTGACACGTCGTAGGCGAGCACGGCGGCAGCCGACGAGTTGGCGCGGCTCCGGCCGTGCCCGCGGTGACCCGAGCCGACCTCATGCGATCCGGACGGCTGCTCGGCCCACATGAAGATGCCTCCGTCCGGGCGTTCGGCCGCGAGGGGGTCCAGCGTCGCCTGGTGCGCCCCGTGGTAGAACAGTTTCGGGCGGGTTCCCTTTTCCGGCCTGCGGACCGTCACGGGCTCGCGGCCCACTATGCGTGAGACCTCGGAGAGCGGGTCGTTCAGGTCACCGACCAGAATCGCCTGCGTCGGACAAACCACCACGCAGGCCGGCTCGAGACCGCCGTCGATCCGGTGGGCGCAGAAATTACACTTCTCGGCGGAGTGGTCGTCGGGGTTTATGAAGATCGCGTCGTAGGGGCAGGCCGCCATGCAGGCCTTGCATCCGATGCAGGCCGACTTGTCGAAGTCCACGATCCCGTCCGGCCGGCGAAACATGGCGCGGGTCGGACAGGCGACCGTGCAGGGCGCGTCTTCGCACTGGTTGCAGCGCGTGACCTGGAATGCCCGTCGCGAGTTAGGATACCGACCCACGTCGGCGTATTTTACGTACGTTCGCGTCACCCCGAGCGGGACTTCGTTTTCCGACTTGCACGCGGTCGTGCACGCATGACACCCGATGCACCGGGTGTGATCGATCACCTTCGCCCAACGGACCGTCTCGCCGGACGACGCGGCGGATCCTGTCATGGACACTCCGGAGTGTGCTGGTGGTCGGTGTTCAGGCT
>JBGMQU010000063.1:0-16052 GCA_048060725.1 Gemmatimonadota bacterium
CGACCTCCGCGCCGTGAAGGACGAGTCGGAGATCGACGCCATCGGTGCGGCCGCCCGGGTCGCGGAGACCGCACTCGAGGGCCTTCTGACGGCCGTCGAATGGCACAGCGAACCGACCGAACTGGACGTAGCGACGGCGCTCGAGCACGAGCTGAGGCGCGCGGGGTCGGAGGGCCTGCCCTTCGAGGTAATCGTGGCGGGAGGCGAGCGCACGTCGCTGCCCCACGCCGCGCCGTCGAGTCGGCGGGTCCGAACGGGCGACCTCGTGCTCATCGATTTCGGCGCGATCGTCGACGGCTACTGCAGCGACATCACGCGGACATTCATCGTCGGCGATCCGGCCGATTGGCAGACGGAGATCCATGGCCGGGTCCTCGAGGCCCAGGCAGCCGCCATCGAGGCCATCGCACCGGGCGCATCCGGCGTGGAGGTCGATCGGGCGGCGCGCGATTGTCTGGCCGCCCACGATCTCGATCGGTACTTCGGGCACAGCACGGGGCACGGGATCGGGTTGGAAGTGCACGAAGAGCCGCGGCTCTCGACAAGGTCGGAAGACGTGCTCGAGCCCGGGAACGTGGTAACAGTCGAACCGGGCGTGTATCTTCCAGGCCGGGGTGGGGTCCGCATCGAGGACGACGTGGCCGTCACGCGTGACGGATCTCGCGTCCTGACGTCGATTCGCCGCGATCTCGTCCGGGTCTAACAGCACACAGGGTGACATGGCAGATACATCGAGTTTTCGGAACGGGATGGTCATCGAAATCGGTGACACCCTCTATCAGATCACGTACTTCCAGCACGTGAAGCCCGGAAAGGGCCCGGCGTTCGTACGCACGAAGCTCAAGGACGTCATGGCGGGCGGCGTGACAGACAAGACATTCCGCGCGGGCGAGAAGATCAAGGAAGTTCGTCTCGAGCGTCGACCGATCCAGTACAGCTACACGGACGGCACGCTGTACTACTTCATGAACATGGAGACCTTCGAGCTCGTCCCCATCGCGGCCGACTCGATCGGCGAAGACCAGCTCAAGTATCTCCAGGAGAACATGGAGTGCGAGGGGCTGCAGCGAGACGGCAACGTGCTCTCCGTCGAGTTGCCGCAGTTCGTGGAGCTCGAGGTCGTCGACACGGATCCGGGCGTTCGCGGCGATACCGCCTCGGGCGGCACGAAACCGGCGACCCTCGCGACCGGAGCGGTCGTGCAGGTTCCGCTGTTCGTCGAAATCGGCGAGACGATCCGAGTGGATCGGACCGAAGACAAGTACGTCACCAGGGTTTCCTGATGATGAACATCGAGTGGCTGAAACGTTTGATCCGGCTCGTCGAGGAGTCCGACATCGACTCGCTCGAAGTCGAGCGGCTCACGACGCGGGTACGGATCAGGAAGACCCCCGTGGGTGGTGTGGCCACCGTCACGACGATCGCCGGGCCGGCGCCGACCGCATCGATTCCTCCGGGAGCCGGTCTGACCGCCCCCGGCGGCGACGGTGAAGCGAGCGGGGTGCCCGACGGCTTCCTCGACGTCTCATCGCCGATGGTGGGAACGTTCTATCGCTCGCCCTCGCCCGAGTCCGACTCGTTCGTTTCCGTGGGGGACGTCGTCGAGCCGGGCCAGACGCTCTGCATCCTCGAGGCGATGAAGCTCATGAACGAACTCAAGTCCGAGGTGACGGGGACGGTCCGGGAGATCTCCGTCGAGAACGGTGAGCCCGTCGAGTTCGGTCAGGTGCTGTTCCGGATCGAACCCGCCTAATCGAACCCTCCTAGTCGGCGAGCCGCCGCCATGTTCCGAAAGATTCTCATCGCGAATCGGGGCGAAATCGCGCTCCGGATTCTCCGTGCCTGCCGTGCGCTCGACGTACGGACGGTAGCCGTATACTCGGAAGCCGACCGCGACTCGCTTCACGTGCGCTTTTCCGACGAAGACATCTGCATCGGGCCGCCCCCGAGTGCGGAGAGCTACCTCAACATCCCCCGAATCCTGGCCGCGGCCGAGATTACGGGCGCCGACGCCGTGCACCCCGGATACGGATTCCTCGCCGAGAACCCCGAGTTCGCGGAGATCTGCGAACGCAGCGGGCTCGTGTTCATCGGGCCCACGGCCGAGCAGATCCGGCGGATGGGGAACAAGGCGGAAGCCCGCCGGACGATGATCGAGGCGGGGGTCCCGGTCGTGCCCGGGTCGGGCGGCATCGTGGCCGACGTGGAAGAAGGGCTCGAGCAGGCCCGGGAGATCGGCTTCCCCGTGATGATCAAGGCGTCCGCCGGCGGCGGGGGGAAGGGGATGCGGGCGGCGTTCGACGAAGACGAGTTCATCGCGAACTTCCCGATCGCGCGCAACGAAGCGAAAGTCAATTTCAGCAACGGCGATCTGTATCTCGAGAAGCTGATCCAGAACCCGCGCCACGTGGAGATCCAGCTGCTCGGAGACAGGCACGGCAAGATCGTCCACCTGGGCGAACGCGACTGCTCGGTGCAGCGGCGTCACCAGAAACTGATCGAGGAGGCGCCGAGCCCGGCGGTCACACCGGAACTGAGGGCCGCGATGGGCGAGGCGGCGACCAGGGGCGCGCAATCGATCGGTTATCAGGGGGCGGGCACGGTGGAGTTCCTGCTCGACGCCGACGGCCAGTTCTATTTCATGGAGATGAATACCCGGATTCAGGTCGAGCACCCCGTGACCGAGATGGTCACGAACACCGGGCTCATCAAGGCCCAGATCAGGGTCGCCGCCGGCGAAAAGCTCGAGTGGAGCGAGCCGCCGCCCATCGTGGGCCATGCGATCGAGTGCCGGATCAATGCCGAAGATCCCGACCACGGATTCCGGCCGTCACCGGGCCAGATCACGACGTTCCACGCGCCGGGTGGCCCCGGGGTTCGGGTGGATACCCACGTGTACGCCGGGTATGTCGTCCCGCCCTACTACGACTCGCTGCTGGCCAAGCTCATCGTGCACGGCAAGACGCGCGATGAGGCGCGCGTGCGCGCCTACCACGCCCTGGAGGAGTTTATTCTGGAGGGCGTCCACACGACGATCCCGTTCCTTCGGAAGGTGCTCGTGCACCCCGACTTCGTCGCAGGGGAGATCGACACATCGTTCGTGGAACGGTACCTGACCGACGCGTGACCCTCGACACCGATGCCGCGAACATCGATATCGACGCCGCGAGCATGGACGACGCGGGGTGCGTGGCCCATTTTGTCGGCAGGGTGGTCGCGCGGGTGGACCAGGTGGGGAGGAGGGCGGGACGTGATGCTCGGTGAACGACAGCGCCACGAGGCGCTAGGCGTCGGACTGATCGTGCTGGGGCTTCTGGTGGGCCTCGCGCTGGTCTCCCCCGTGTTTACGGGCGGGGAGAGCAACTGGATCGGGCCGGTCGGGGCGCTTCTCCACCGCGGGCTCACGGCGGTCTTCGGACCCCTCGCGGCGCTCCTCGCGCTTCCGGCGTTCGTCTGGGGCGTCCACTTTCTCGGCCTCGGCGACCGCGGTCTGATCTTTCGCTGGTCGGTGCTCCCCGCGGGTCTCGTGCTCGTCCTTCCCACATTCGTCTGGCTCATGCAGTCTGGCGGCGCCGACCCCGTCTCCGGCGTCGGGTGGCTGGGGGCCGTGCTCGGCGGCGCTCTCTCAGGGGCGTTCGGCCGGGTCGGCGCGTTTCTCATCGCGATCGCGCTCCTCGTCGTGACGCTCGTCCTCACCCTCGGCTGGTCGTTCGCGCAGGCCCTCGTGGGCGGTAGTCGGGCCGCGCGACGCGGCCTCACCGTGGGGGCCGACGGCGCCAGGAACGTCGGACGCGCCCTGGCGGATCTCTACAAGACGCCGGAAGCGGCGACCCCCGACGTGGTGTCGTGGCAGGCGCTGGCCGAGCCCGACGACGAACCGGAGGACGCAACCGCGGAGGGCCCGGAGGGTGCGGACGACGAGGCCGTCGAGGCGAAGCCGAAACGCAACGGGAAAAAGAAGAAGAAGGCCTCTTCCGATGAGCCCGTGCTCGAGGAGCACGGCGACCTCGACCAGACCGCGATCCCGCCGATCGATCTGCTCGATGAGCCGGAGCCCGGCGGGGGCGGACTGGGCGCGCGCGAGTTGGCCCAACTCGGGGCGGTGCTCATCGAGAAGCTGGCCACCTTCCGGATCGCCGGCGAGATCGGTGGCTGGACGACCGGCCCGGCGGTGACGCAGTTCGAAGTCGTGCCCGCGCCCGGCGTGAAGGTCCAGCAGATCAGCTCGCGCGCGGACGATCTCGCCCTGGCTCTGCGGGCGCCGTCGGTCCGCATCGTGGCCCCCATCCCGGGAAAAGGCGCCGTCGGCGTGGAGGTCCCGAACCCGCGGGCGGAGGTGGTCGTGCTCCGCGAAGTGCTCGAGGCGCCCGCCTACACCCGGCTCCGGACGGGGCTGCCGCTGGCCCTGGGCCGCGACCTGTCCGGGCGCCCCTACTCCGCGGACCTGACCCGGATGCCCCACCTGCTCATCGCCGGGCAGACGGGGTCGGGGAAGTCGGTCTGCATGAACACGATCATCACGAGCCTGATCTACCGGTATACGCCGAAGGAAGTCCGGCTTCTGATGGTCGACCCGAAGATGGTCGAACTGTCGGTCTACAAGGACCTCCCGCACCTGCGTCACCCCGTCATCACCGACAACGACGAGGCCGCGTCGGTCCTCAAGTGGTGCCAGTTCGAGATGAAGCGCCGCTTCGGGCTGCTCTCGGCGAACGCGTGCCGCAACCTGTTGGAGTTCAACAGCCGGATCACCACGGGCCGAGATGTCGTCAAGCCGCCGCGCGGCCCCGGTGACGAGGGGAGCCCCTACGAGGACGGCCCGCTGCCGTACGTCGTCCTGCTGATCGACGAGCTCGCCGATCTGATGATGACGGTGCAGTCGGAGGTCGAGACCCCGCTGGCGATGATCGCGCAGAAGGCGCGGGCCGTCGGCATCCACCTGGTGATCGCCACCCAGCGCCCGTCGGTCAACGTCCTCACCGGCCTGATCAAAGCGAACGTCCCCAGCCGCATCGCGTTTCGGGTCGCATCCAAGATCGACAGCCGGACCATCCTCGATCAGAACGGGGCCGACGCGCTGCTCGGGATGGGCGACATGCTGTTTCTCCCGCCCGGGAAGTCCGACCCCGTGCGAATCCAGGGGGCGTTCGTCTCGTCGGAAGACACCGAGCGCATCCTCGACTGGTACCGCGAGCAGGCTGCGGCCCGGGCGGAGGCGGAGGAAGCAGAGGCCGCTGCGGCAGAACCCGACATTCTCGCGGTCGTGCGCGAACTCGAGACGGAGTCGAAGAGCGACGTCGCCGACGCCGTTCTCGAGGACCGGGACGCCCTGTTCCGTCAGGCGGCGGAGATCGTCATCACGAATTCGGCCGGCTCGACGAGCCTGTTGCAGCGGCGGCTGAAGATCGGGTACGGGCGGGCGGCGCGGATCATCGATCAACTGCACCACGTCGGGGTAGTGGGACCGGCCGAGGGGTCGAGGCCCCGCGAAGTCATGATGTCGCTTACCGATCTGGAAGATGCACTCGACGAATACTGAGAGATTGCCGAACCGTCGCGGGGGGTCGCGCACCACCCACTTCGCCATGCTACTGAGCCTGCTATCTCTTGGTATGATAGCGGGTTGCGGCAATTCAGACGATGCGAAACGCGAAGCGATGCGCGCGGAGGCCCAGCGGCAGTTCGGGCGTCCGGCGGGGTCGACGCCGAGCGCGTCGGAAAACGCCACGGATCCGGAGACCGGGGCGCTCGAGACCGGAGCGACCGAGTCCGGAGGCGAGGCGACGGTGTCGCGGGCCCAGGGCGGGTCGGGAGACCCGGCCGACTCGTCGCGCGGCACGCCTCCCGGAGCCACCGAGCCTGCCGAGTCCACTGGCGGCGGCGAGCCCGCGCAGTCCACTGGCGCCGCGGTATCCACCGACGCCCCGGTCGAGGCTCCGGCCACCGGACAGGCGCCCGACGCCGCGCTCCTGCTGGCCGACGCCGACGAGGCGTATTCGGGCCTGAGGTCGTTGCGCGCGGCGTTCGTCCAGCGCGTCGATCTCCCGCTGGTCGACCGGACCGCGCAGGGACACGGCACCTGGTATCAGGTGGGGCGCGGCCGCTTCCGAATGGACTTCATCGACCCGCCCGACGACGTGTTCGTGTCAGACGGCGAGTTCCTCTGGCTCTATCAACCGTCCGCGACACCGGGACAGGCGATCAAGTCGCCGCTCGGCGGCGCTGGCGGGCAGGCCGCCGGCGGGGCGGACGTACTGGCGAACATCCTCTCCGAGGCGCGCTCCTCCTACGACGCCGTCTACGAGGGAACCGCGATCGTGTCGGGGGTACGCAGCCACGTGATCACGCTGACGCCGCGCGGACCGTCGGAGTATCGGCTGGTCCGCGTCTGGGTGGCCGACCGCGACAGGCTCGTCCGTCGGTTCCGCATCGAGGAGCAGAACGAGACGATCCGCACGGTCACGCTGGCGGAACTCGAGCCGAACGTCGCGCTCCCCGACTCGCTCTTCCGCTTCACGCCGCCCGAGGGGGTCGAGGTCTTCGATCGAGGCGGAGGTCCGTGAGCCGGGGCCGAGATCGGTGAGCGCGGAGCCCACGAAGCTCGGGCTCGTGAGCCTGGGGTGTGACAAGAACACGGTCGACTCGGAACGCATGCTCGCCGCCATGCTCGGACACGGCGCGGAACGCGTGACGGATCTCGAGGAGGCCGACGTCATCCTCGTGAACACCTGCGGGTTTATCGACGCGGCGAAGGAGGAGTCGATCGAGACGCTCCTCGAGGCCGGCCGGCTCAAGCGGGACGGCCGCTGCCAGTCGGTCGTCGCGGTCGGCTGCATGGTCGAGCGGTATCGGGACGAACTCGCCCCCGCGCTTCCCGAGATCGATCTGTTTCTCGGCCTGAAGGACCTCGACCGGCTGGTGCCCGAGCTCGTCGAGCGCGGGCTGCTCTCCGCCGACCGCGTCGCCGGCGCGCCGCACCCCGGCGAGCGTACGCCGCTGGGCTCGCCGCACGTGCGGTACATGAAGGTCAGCGAGGGCTGCAACCACGGGTGCGCGTTCTGCGCGATCCCCATCTGGCGCGGCCGGCACCGCTCCTTCGATCTCGAGCGGCTCGTCGCCGAGGCGCAGCGGCTCGAAGCGCAGGGGGTCGTCGAGGTGAACCTCGTCGCGCAGGACCTCGCCCATTACGGACGCGACCTGCATGACGGCACCGACATCGCGACCCTGGTCGAGGCGCTGCTTCGCGAGACGGCGATTCCGTGGTTCCGCCTGCTCTATATCTACTCCGCGGGTCTCCGCGAGCCCCTCGTGGAGTTGATGGCCACCGAGCCGCGTTTGCTCTCCTACATCGACATGCCGATCCAGCACGCGTCCGATGGCGTTCTCGAGCGGATGCGCCGTCCCGAACGGGCGCGGACGCTTCGCGAAAAAGTGTCGTGGCTTCGCGAGTCGATCGACGACCTCACGCTACGGACGACCGTCCTCGTCGGGTTCCCCGGCGAGACCGACGCCGAGTTCCGCGAGCTGGTCGACTTTCTCGACGAGGCCCCGTTCGACCGGCTCGGGGCGTTCGCGTTCAGCCCGCAGGACGGCACGCGCGCGGCCGACATGGAGGAGTCGTTCGTTTCCGGGGACGTGGCCCGAGATCGTCTGGAGGAGGTGCTCGAGGTGCAGCGGGCGGTCAGCCGCGAGCGCATGGCGGCCGAGATCGGCGAGACGCGGACGGCGATCGTCGACGGGCCGGCGACCGCGGACGACCCGGTGGTGGCGGACCTCTACGGGGACGACCTAGCGTCCGGCACGCCCGACGCCGACGCGCCCGACGACCTCGCGCCCGGCACGCCGGCGTCGGTGGTCCTCGGCAGGGTGGCGGCGCAGGCAGACGACGTCGACGGCCTCACCGTGATTCTGGGCTCGGACGAACTCGCGGTCGGCGAACTCGCCGCGGGCACGCTCGTCGAGGTGTCGATCGAGCGGGCCGGCGACTTCGATCTCGGGGCCCGCATCGAGCGCATCGTCCGGCCAGTAGCGCCCGCGGTAGCGGCCGCGCCCGCCCTGTCCGCAGTAGCGCCCGCGGTAGCGGCCGCGCCCGCCCTGTCCGCAGGAGCGCCCGGCCGTGCGCTCCCGGTGCTCGGTCTCGAAACCGCCTGGGGGAAGTAGGTGACCCGATCCGCCGATTCCGCCCGCTCCGCCGATCTGGTCGCCCGGGCGCGGGCCGTGATGCCGGGGGGCGTCAGCTCTCCGGTTCGGGCGTTCGGGTCGGTCGGCCTGGACCCGTTGTTCGTCTCGCATGGCGAGGGATCGCGGATTTTCGACGCGGACGGCCGCTCCTACATCGACTACGTGCTGTCGTGGGGCCCGCTGATCCTCGGGCACGCGCACCCCGAGGTCGTCGAGGCGATCGAGCGGGCGGCCCGGGAGGGGACGAGCTTCGGGGCGTGCAGCCGACGCGAGGTCGAGCTGGCCGAGCGGATCGTCCAGTGGGTGCCGGGCATCGAGATGCTCAGGTTCGTCAACAGCGGCACCGAGGCGACGATGTCGGCGATCCGTCTGGCGCGCGCCGCCACGGGCCGCGATCTGATCGTGAAATTCGAGGGCTGCTACCACGGCCACGCGGACGCGTTTCTCGTGGCCGCGGGTTCGGGCGTCGCGACGCTGGCGCTGCCGAATTCCCCCGGGGTTCCGGCGGGCGTGACGAGCGACACGGTGGCGATCCCGTACAACGACGACGGCGCCGTCGAAGAGGCGTTCGCCCGCCATCGTGACCGAATCGCCGCGGTGATCGTCGAACCGGTGATCGGCAACGCGGGGCTCATCGCGCCGCGTGACGGGTTCCTCCAGGGCCTGAGGGATCGCTGTTCGGCGAACGGCGCCCTGTTGATCTTCGATGAAGTGATGACCGGGTTCAGGGTGGCCCGCGGGGGCGCACAGGAGCGCTACGGGGTGGCGCCCGATCTGACGACGCTGGGAAAAGTGGTGGGTGGAGGGTTGCCGGTGGCCGCATACGGCGGGTCGCGGGAGTTGATGGAGCGCATGGCGCCGGTCGGCCCGGTCTACCAGGCGGGGACGCTCTCGGGAAATCCGCTGGCCATGGCGGCCGGTCTGGCGCAGCTCGACGTGCTCGAACGGCTGGATCCCTTCGCAACTCTCGAGGCCCGAACGGGGTCTCTGGTAGCGGGAATCCTCGGGGAGGCGGCGGCGCGCGGCATCCCCGCGAGCGGTCAGGCGATCGGCTCGATGTGGGGCATTTTCTTCACCGAAGGTCCGGTGGAGGACTTCGCCGGCGCTCGCGAGACCGACACGGAGTGGTTCGCGCGTTACTATCGGGCGTGTCTGGACGGCGGGGTGTTCTTCGCCCCCTCGGCCTTCGAGGCCGGTTTCATGTCCACGGCACACACGGATGCCGACATCGAGGAAACGGTGGCCGCGGTCGGGCAGGCGCTCGACGCCGCGGTGAACGAGGGGAACAGGGAGGACGGATGAGGATGGTGGGGGAAATGCGGCAGACGATGAAGATGTGGCGGACAGCGGGGGAGACGCGGCGGACGGTGGGTCGTGCGGCCGCCGGAGTGGCGATCGCGGCGCTCGTCGCGACGGCGTGGATGTCGACGACGGCGATCGATCTCGCCGCGCAGGAAGGTGTCCAGCGGCAAGGTCTCGCGGCGTACGACTACGCGAACCTCGGGTTTCGTGGCGTCGTGGCCGAAGCGTTCGTGGTCTATCCCAACGGTACGGAGAGCACCGTGGGGTTTGGCGGGCGTGTGGATCTCGGGTATCTGGGGCCGAACGTCCGCGTACAGTTCCGCGGGGGCTACTGGTCTTCACAGCTCAAGGAGAGCGAAGTCGTCGAGTTCGAGACGCGGATCGCCGATCTGGTCGAAGAACAGAACGGGTTCCGCCCGACGATCGATCTGGGTGTGATCAAACGGAAGGCGGCGATCATGGGCGGAGATTTTCACTGGGTCTTCGCCCCGACGGCGGTGCTGCGTCCGTACCTCGGGATCGGCGCCGAGCTCTACGTGCTTTCGGGCTCCGGCGCATCGATCGACGACACGTTCGTCGACGACTCGCTCGACCTGCTCACCGTGGGCGCGTCGGCGGTGGCCGGGCTGGAGGCGAGTCTCGGTTCGACGTTCAGCGTGTTCGGCGAAGGGCGCGGGTCGCTCGCGGCCGCGATGCGCAGCTTCAGCATCGCGGGCGGGATCGCGATCCACTGGAACTGATGGTTGCGGGCACGTGATGCGTTTCTCTCCGGCCGTGTGGCGCGAGCGAATCGTGCCTCGCGGAGCCTGGCCCGTGTTCCTGGCCGGCGTCCTGCTCGGGGTGGCGCACCCGCCGTTTCGCCTGCTGTTCCCGTCGTTCGTCGCGCTCGTGCCGTTCATCGTGTGGCACGAGCGTCTTCCGGCGACGCCGGAGGGGGCGCGGCAGGCCCGAATCGGCGGATTCTTCCTGGGGCTCGTGTTCTACACGATCCTCTTCTACTGGCTGCTCGTCGCGCTGATCTACTACACGAAGTGGGCGATTCCCGCGTTTCTCGGCCCGGTTTTGATCCTGTCGTGGTTTCTCGCGGGGATGTCGGGCGCGATCCATCAGGTGCGTCGCCGGCTCGGGTGGGGCGCCTGGCTCGTCTTCCCGGTCTTCTGGACGGGGAACGAGTGGTTCCGGGCGCACCTGGCCGACGTCGCGTTTCCGTGGATGCAGTTCGGCGATTCGCTGGCCTACTATCCACAGATCGCCGGGGCGGCCGACCTCGTCGGGTCGAGAGGGCTCACGTTCTGGCTGGTCGCGGTCAACACGCTGATTGCCGTAGCCTGGCTGTCGCGGACGGGCGGACTGAGCGAAAAAAGCAGACGTGGCCGGCTGACGGCGGCACTCACCCTCGCGGTCGTCCTGCTCGCCCCGATCGCGTATTCGGTCTACCGCTGGAACACGCTCGAGCTGCGCCCGGTCGCGCGCGTCGGAGTGATTCAGCCCAACGTGCCCCAGCACGTGCGGGTCGGGGATCAGGCCGGTGCCGCGAGGCTCGCGATCGAGTCGACGGAGACCCTCGTCGAGCCCTGGCGCGCCGCGGCCGAAGATCTCGATCTCGTGCTGCTCCCCGAGTCGGCGCTCCCGGTGTATCTGGACCCCGCTCCGTCGGTAGGGTATGGGGGCGCGCCGGGCCTCGAGCGCTGGGCCGACAACCTCGCGGAGACGCTCGACGCCGACCTCGTGTACGGCGCGATCGGGGTCAACGACCTCGATGGCGTCGCGTACGAGTACTTCAACTCGGCGTTCCTCACGCGTCCCGGCGTCGGTCGTGTCGGCCGATACGACAAGCGCTTTCTCGTGCCCGTGGTCGAGCGCGTCCCCTTCCTCAGCCCGTCGCTGTTCGCCGATCTGACCTACTTTGGCGGGTTCGGAGTCGGGGCGTGGGCGGCGCCGTTCGAACTTTCCGGCAGGTATGGCGAGGCGTCCTACGGAGTGATGATCTGCTACGAGTCGATCTTCTCGCCGCTCTCCCGGCACTATCGGAGAAACGGCGCCGATTTCCTCGTGAACGTGACGAACGACGCCTGGTTCGGACGCGACGAGTGGTGGAGCCGGAGCAGCGCCCTGTGGCAGCACCCCGCGCACCTCGTGATGCGCGCGATGGAAGCGCGGATGGGTGTCGCGCGTTCGGCCAATACCGGGGTATCCGAACTCGTCGATCCGCTCGGGCGCGTGTCGAAGGCGACCCCGCTCTTCGAGCCCGCGGCCTTCATCGGCGACGTCATGACGACGGACGGCCTCACCGTATACGTCCGCTTCGGAGACGTGGTGGGGTGGCTGTCCGTCCTCGCGGCGATGGTGGGTGTCGGCGCGTCGCTGTACCGCAGTCGCCGGGGAGCGCCGACGCTCTGAACGCGCACACGGTTTCACGCGCACTGGCCGTGGTGTTCGTCGCGACCGCGCACTGGGTCGCCGCGGGCGAGACGGCCGCTCAGGTTCCCGATTCTCTGCGCCGCGACACGCTCCTGTACCAGATGGAGGATCTGCGCGTGCGGACCACGCGCCCGGTCTCCACGACCTCGGGCGCCAGCGCCGTCCGCCTCAGCCTCGAGATCCCCCGCCTGGAGCCGATTCCGTTGCTCGCCGACGCGTTGCGCGCCATGCCGTTCGTGCAGGTCAGGGAGAATTCGCGCGGCGAGGCGCAGCTCACGCTGCGCGGTACCTCATCGCGTCAGGTCGCGATCCTGGTGGACGGCGTGCCGCTCACGCTCGGGTGGGATGCACGGACGGACCTGTCGGTCGTCCCCACCGACGCGGCCCGCGAGATCCAGCTGTATCGCGGCATCTCGTCCGTCCTGCACGGCCCCAACGTGCTCGGCGGTGTCGTCGAGATCGATCTGTCCGCGGGCGCATCCGGGTCGGAACCGCCGGGGAACAGCATCCAGGGCGGAGTCGACGCGACCGGAGCGGCGGTCGTGGGGGGGAAGGTCGGCTCGGTCTCGAAGCTCGGTTCGGGGAGTCTGATGTGGCAGGCCGGCGGGGGATACCGCTCGCGCGACGGCGTCCCGACGGCCCGGGGCGTCACGCAGCCCGTCGAGCCGGTGGAGGGCCAGCGGCTGAACAGCGATCTGCGGCACGCGAGCGGATTCCTCACCGGCAGATACGAGGCGGAGTCGGGCGCCTGGGCGTCGTTGTCGTCGTTCGCGTTCAGCGCCGAGCGCGGAGTTCCGCCGGAACTGCACATCGCCGATCCGCGTCTGTGGCGCATCCCGGAGACGCGCCGAATGGTGACCGCGCTGTCCGGCGGCACCGAGTGGTTCGAAACGCCCTTCGGTGGGGAGGGGGATGTCGAGGTCAGCCTCGGTCTCGATGTCGGCAGCATGCAGATCGACGCGTTCGAGACGCTCGCGTACGAGACGGTGGAAGAATCGGAGTTCTGGGACGATCGAACCGTCACCGCACGGGCGCTGGCCGACCACACGATCGGCACGGGGATGTTGCGCACCGCGTTCACGTGGGCCGAGACAAAGCATGAGGAGCGCATCGACACCGAGATCGACACGGGGGCGGTCTCGGAGTTCAAACAGCGGCTCTACAGCATCGGGGCCGAGGTCGAGCAGCCGCTCTCGTCCACGGCCGGCAGCTTCTGGTCGGGCGTCAGGTTGAGCGCCGGAGGCAGCTTCGATCACGCGAGCACCCCGCTGACGGGCGGAGTAGAGCCGCGAGACCCGATCGGCGCCTGGGGAGCGCGCGTCGGCGGATCGGCGATTCTGGGCGCGGCCGGCCGGCTGCACTTCGGCGTGAGCCGGCGCGTGCGCTTCCCCTCGCTTCGTGAGCTGTACTCCGGGGCCCTCGGCCGGTTCGTCCCCAACCCCGATCTGCAGCCCGAGGAGCTGCGCGCGATCGAGACGGGCATCACGGGCGTCACCGACGCGCTGTCGGGCGAGTTCGAGGCGCAGGCCGTCCTGTTCCACCAGCGGTTCTCGAACGCCATCGTCCGGACGGGGCTGGGAGACGGCCGCTTCCAACGACAGAACCGAAACGAAGTGCGCGCGGCCGGCATCGAGCTGCTCGCGGCCCTGCGCGTGGACGGGTGGGCCTTCGGCGGCGACCTCACCCTGCAGGACGTGGTTCTGAAAGATGCGCTGGCGCCGACCGACCAGCGGAAACCCGAGTATCAACCCGCGTTCGCGGGATCGCTGAACCTGGAAGCCCCGATCCTCGCGGGCATCCGCGGTCGCGCCGACCTGGACGTCATCGGACGCCAGTACTGCGTCGACCCCGAACTCGGGTCCGACGTTGCGCTCGGCGGGACCGCCCGACTGGATCTCGTGCTGAGCCGCGAGTGGAGCATCGGCGGCCCCTTCCGCGTGGTTCAGGGGACCGCGGGCCTGCACAACGCGACCGACGCCGCGGTGTACGACCAGTGTGGCTTGCCGCAGCCCGGCCGTCTCTTCAGAGTGGCATTCCGAGTATTCTAGTCTGGTGAGCCCCAACCCCGAGCGGAGGCCCGTTGAGAGACGCACCACCGAGCGAGGCCCCGCCCAGCGAAGCCTCGCCGAGCCACGCCGACGACTCGCTCGATGACGCGGGTCCTGGATACTTCGCCAGCGTGACCGTTCGGCTGGGAAGCCTCCAGCCCGAGACCGTGCTGTCGACACCGCCCGCCGGCGTGCGCGGGTTCTGGCAGAGCGGCGCGCGGTGGATTGCGCACGCCGGCTCAGCGGCCGAGATCAACGCCGGCGACCGGGCGCGGGTCGCCGCCCCCGAGGCCGATCTCATCACGTGGACGATCGCCGAGGCCCGCCGCATCTACTCGAGCCCGTGGGTGTTCGATCTCGACGGTGACGCTCGCCGTCCGCGCTTCCACGGCGGCTTCGCATTCGATCTCACCGAGACTCCCGCCGAGACGCCCGCCACGGGGCGCGCCGAGACGCCCGCCACGGGGCCCGCCGAGACGCTCGCCACGGGCGACGACCCCGGGTTCTGGGAAGCCTTTCCCCGGGCCCGCTTCACGCTCCCGGCGTTCGAAGTCGAGGTCGGACCCGGCGGGGGACGTCTCACGGTCACTCGCCGCATGCCCGAGGACACGCCGCGAGACCAGGCGATCGACGAGCTTCGCCTGCGCGCCGACCGAACGCGCGAACGGTTGCTGTCGCTCGAGCGGGCCGGCGCCACTCCGGGTGACGTACCGAGCGCCACATCGATCGATGAACCGGTCGACACCGACGAGTGGCGCGGCGGCATCGAGCGCATCCTCCGGGACATCGAGACGGGCAGCGTCAGGAAGGTCGTGCTCGCGCGACCTCTCGACGTCGCGCTGGCCGAAGTGCCCGATTCGGCGAGCGTGCTGCAGGCCCTCCGCAGCAGCAACCCGCTGGCGCACACCTATCTGGTCCAGTTCGCCCACGATCGGTTCCTGCTCGGCGCCGCGCCCGAACTCATCGGGCGACTCGAGGGCGGAAGATTCCAGACGATGGCCGTGGCCGGATCCATCCCGAGAGGGGCCGACCCCGAGGCGGACGAATGGCTCGGCCGCCAGTTGATGGGTAGCCGCAAAAACCTGGTCGAGCACCAGATCGTCGTGGAAGACATCTCCGAGCACCTCGCCTCCGCCGGAGTCCAGCTCGGCTCCCCCCCGGAGCCCGAGTTGCTGCGCCTCCCTCGCATCCAGCACCTGCGCACAGAACTCGAGGCCACCGTCGAGAAGGGGACTCACATCCTGGCACTCGTGCGCGCACTGCACCCGACCGCGGCCGTGTGCGGATACCCGCGCCCCGCCGCGCACGCGATCCTCGCCGAAGAGGAGAACGTGCCGCGCGGCTGGTACGCCGGCCCCGTCGGCTGGTTCGACGAGCGGGGGGAAGGGGAATTCGCCCCCGCGCTGCGATCGGCCGTCGCGCGCGGACCGCTGCTCCGACTGTACGCCGGGTCGGGAATCGTGGAAGGGTCGGACCCCGGGGCGGAGTGGGATGAAACCCGCGTGAAGTTCCAGACCATGCTACAGGCCCTGGCCGTGGGCCGCGTGCCATGACCGCGCGTGGCGGGGCAGCTGGTGGCGAGGCGGCTGGTGGCGGGGTCGCGCCCAATCGGACCACGCTGTGGGCGCGAGTGCTCGTGGACGAACTCGGGCGCCACGGCCTCGTCCACGTCTGCGTCGGATCGGGCTCGCGTTCCGCCCCGCTCGTCGAAGCGTTCGGACGTGACAGCCGGTTCGTCGTCCACCCGCACGTCGACGAACGGTCGGCCGGGTTCTTCGCGCTCGGCATCGCGGCGGCGACCGGCTGGCCCGCCGCGATCGTCACGACCTCGGGCACCGCCGCTGCAAACCTGCTGCCCGCCGTGATCGAGGCCGCGCAGAGCGACGTGCCGCTGGTCGTCCTCACCGCCGACCGGCCCGCGCTGCTGAGGGGTCTCGACGCGAACCAGACGATCGATCAAGTGCGCCTATACGGACCCTACCCGCGCGCCACGATCGACCTCCCCCTCCCGCGGCCGCGCGCCGAGGATCTGCGTCTGCTCCGGGTGAGTGCCGCCCGGATCTGGGCCGCGGCGACCGGAGTGACCGGCCGTTCGCCCGG
>JBGMQU010000063.1:16152-18803 GCA_048060725.1 Gemmatimonadota bacterium
TGAGTGCCGCCCGGATCTGGGCCGCGGCGACCGGAGTGACCGGCCGTTCGCCCGGTCCGGTACACGTGAACGTCCAGTTCGAGAAGCCGCTCGAGCCGACCGAGGTGCCGGGCGACGTGCCCGATGATCTCGAGGAGACGAGCGTCGCCGGGAGGGCCGGGGGACGCCCGTTCACCGCGCTCGTGGGCGCGGTCGGGGCCGGTGCAGTCGGGGCCGGTGCAGTCGGAGCCGTGGCCGCGGGCGGTGCGGCCGGCGAGCACATCGCCCGCCGTCTCCGCGAGGCCGAACGCCCGCTGCTCGTGTGCGGACCCATGCTGAACGAAGCCGCGGGACACGCCGTGCGGGCCTGCGCCGCGCGGATCGGCGCGCCCGTGCTCGCAGACCCGTTGTCCGGCGCCCGGTTCGGCCCCGGGGCCGTGGACGTCGCCGTGGCGTGGGCCGACGCCGTGCTTGGCACCGAGGCCGCACGGTTGGCCCTGCGTCCCGATCTTGTCGTCCGCGTCGGTCCCGCGCCCACGTCCGCCACCGTGAACCGGTTTCTTGAGGAACTGGACGGCGTCGATCACGTCGATCGCGTCGATCAACTGGTGCTCGACGGAGGCCAGCGTTGGAAGGACCACGCAGGCCTGGCGGCGGAGTACGTCGTGGCCGACGTCGCGGCTGCGTTGAACGCCGCGGCTGAGCTGATCGAGCCGGGCGCCGCGGTCGAGCCGGCCGCCTCAGGCCCGCCGGTCGAGCTGATCGAGCCGCGGCCCCCCGACTCCGCATGGCGCGCGCTGTGGCGTGAGGCCTCCGACGCGGCGGGTCAGGTTCTCGAGCCGCTCCTGGCCGCGGGTGGCGAGTGGTTCGAGGGCGCCGTGGCCGCGGCGGCGGTCAGGGCCATCCCCGAGGGCGGTGCGCTCTTCGTCGGCAATTCGATGCCGATCCGCGACGTGGACGCATTCGCGCGGCCCGACGACCGGTCGATCCGGGCACTTGGGTTCCGGGGCGCGAGCGGCATCGACGGGAACGTCAGCGGCGCCCTGGGCGCGTGCGCAGGGACCGGCGCCCCGACGCTCGCGCTGATCGGCGATCTGACGCTGCTCCACGACGTGGGCGCCCTGTTCGCGTCCCGTCCCGAGGCCGCGGTGCAGGAGGCCGCCATACAGATCGTCGTGATCCAGAACCGGGGCGGCGGGATCTTCCACATGCTCCCGATCCGCGACTTCGACCCTCCTTTCATCCCCCACATCGTCATGCCGCACGACGTCGACATCGGGGCGGTTGCCGGGGCGGCCGGAATCGCGCACCGTCTCATCGAATCGATCGAAGATCTCGTCGCGGAGCTCGAGGCCGGATGGGCGTCGGGCGGCATCCGTATCGTCGAGGTCCGGACCGACCGCGAGGAGAATCACGCGCGGCGTCGGGCGGCACTCGAAGCGGCGGCGGAAGCCGCGAGCGAACGACTCGCGGCCGGCCAGGCAGGCCCCGCGCACTGATCCCCGTGAGAACCAAACCCATGTCAGGAGCGACTCGGTGAGCGACTCGGATTGGCAGTCCCGAAGCGACGTGGACTGGCAGCAGGTCAAGGATTACGAGGACATCACCTATCACAAGGGCGAAGGGATCGCGCGCGTCGCGTTCAACCGCCCCGAAGTGCGCAACGCCTTTCGGCCCGAGACCCTCTTCGAGATGTACGAAGCGGTGCTCGACGCGCGCGAAGACGAAGACATCGGCGTCGTCCTCCTGACCGGAAACGGCCCATCGGAAGACGGAAAATGGGCGTTCTGTAGCGGTGGAGACCAGCGCGTGCGCGGCGAAGCCGGCTACGTGGGGAGAGACGGGAAGGCGCGTCTGAACGTCCTCGAACTGCAACGCCTCATCCGGTCGATGCCGAAACCCGTGATCGCGCTCGTCGCCGGGTACGCGATCGGCGGCGGACACGTCCTGCACGTCGTGTGCGACCTGACGATCGCCGCAGACAACGCCGTGTTCGGTCAGACCGGCCCCAAAGTCGGCAGCTTCGACGGCGGCTTCGGTTCGTCCTACCTCGCCCGTTCGGTCGGGCAGAAAAAGGCCCGCGAGATCTGGTACCTCTGCCGCCAGTACAGCGCGCGGGAAGCCGAGGACATGGGTCTCGTGAACAAAGTCGTCCCGCTCGAAAGGCTCGAAGCCGAAGGCGTCGACTGGGCGCGCGAGATCCTGGGGAAGAGCCCGCTCGCGATCCGCTGCATCAAAGCCGCGATGAACGCCGACTGCGATGGACAGGCCGGACTACAGGAACTCGCCGGCAGCGCCACCATGCTGTTCTACATGACCGAAGAAGGCCAGGAAGGCCGAAACGCGTTCCTCGAGAAGCGATCGCCGGAGTTTCGGAAGTACCCCTGGCGGTCGTAGCACTCGAGTTGGCCGTAGCACTCGAGTTGGCCGTAGCACTCGGGGCGGTCGGGGCACTCGGGGCGGTCGGGGCGGCGGTCAGGTCGGGCGGGGCGGCGGTCAGGGCGGGCGGGGCGGCGGTCAGGTCGGTCGGGGCGTCACTCAGGTCAGGTGTCGCAGCAACCCGGGCGGGCGGCGCTCGGGGGGTTCGATCATCGTACCATCAACTCCGAGCCCCAGGTCGCGGCGCCTGCGCGTGTTGATAGCCCCATGAAACCGGCGCGTATTATGAGGTT
>JBGMQU010000064.1:0-5414 GCA_048060725.1 Gemmatimonadota bacterium
CCACGCTGCAGTAAAGTTCGACCCGGAGCCCCAACTCGTGCAGCCGCGCGACCGCAGACCGCACCGGGAGTCCCTTTAGATTCGGCATCGCCACCGGTGAGCGCGCCTCGAGCGAGCGAGCCCCGGACGCCTCCTCGGGCCACACTTCGCGGGCACCGCCGACCGCGAAGATGAACGGACCCCGATCGGCCCCGGTCGCGGCACCCGACCAACGCCGCGGTGAGATGTCGGAGGTAACCAGGCGGCTGTCGACGGCGCCGGCCTGCGTGGCCAGCGCAGCCTGGAGGGTCGCCTGACTGGTCGGGGCGGCGATGGCCCCCCCGTAGTACGCACCCTTAGGATCCTCGAGCCGGGTGAGGATGACGACCCGGGGCCGGTCCGACGGGGCATACCCGACGAACGACGCCCGATATCGGCCACTCGCGTACCCGCCGTTCACGGCGAGCCGGGCTGTGCCCGTCTTCCCCGCCACGGAAAGGCTGGCCAGACCGCCGAGCCGTCCGGTGCCCTCGCTCACGGCGTCCGCGAGCACCTGGCTCACGGTGCGCGCGATTTCGGGGTCGACGACCTGGCGAACCACCGTCGGGGACGCGGCCCAGACAGTTCGGCCCGACGCGTCGCGGAGTTCCTTGACCAGCGTCGGGCGCATGAGCCGGCCCCCGTTCGCGAGGGCACCGTATGCCGCCACCAGTTGCAACGACGTGATCGACATCTCGTAGCCCATCGCGTGAGACGCCTGGCTCATGACGGTCCACTCGGAAGGACGCGTCAAACGCCCTCCCGATTCGGACGGATACTCGAGGCGCGTGGGCATCCCGAACCCGAAGTCGCGTAGATAGCTGTGCTGGACCGATGGCCGGAGACGCCCGGCGAGCTTGGCCGCCCCGACGTTGCTGCTCTGGGCAATCACGTCGCGTACCGAAAGCTCTTCGAACCCGTGCACATCGCGGATGACGCGGCGACCCGAGCGCAATTCGCCGCCTTCCACGTCGATCATCTCGTCGAGGTCGACGAGGCCCTCGTTGAGAAGTGCCGCGAGCAGAAAGGGCTTCGCCGTCGATCCGGGCTCATAGGGGTCGGAAAATGCCGGGACGGCCGTCGACGATGCACCGTTCTTTTCGCTGGCAACGGCCAGGAGATACCCGGTGTGTGGTTCATAGATGATGATGTCGCCGCCGCTCGCGCGCGTCTCCGTCAACGCTCGCGACAGCTCGTTCTCGGCGATTCGCTGTAGCTCGGCGTCGATCGTCAACACGACGCTCAGGCCCGGGCGCGCCTCCGCCACAACGTCGCGAGGCGACCGATACTCGCCGTGTTGAGCGTCGACACGGATCGTCCGTCGTCCCGGCTGGCCGCGAAGCACGGAGTCGAGGTGCAGCTCCAGACCGCTCTGTCCCACTCCGCCGTCGCCGAGGAGGCCGATCAATCGTCTGGCGACGCTTCCGCGCGGATACCGTCGGGCCGGGTGCGCCTCGAACCCCAGGCCGGAAGGAAGACTCGTCTCGAGCCGCGTCTTCTCCTCATCGGTCACGCCCCCGGCGATCGACTGCCACCCGCGAGTCGAGGCGAGCAACTGCCTGCGGCGTGCAGCGGTCATGTCGACGACGGCCTCGATCGCGACAAGGGCTTCCGTACGGTCGACCTCGAGTTCCGCGGGAACCAGGAAGACGTGGTAGCGGGTGTCGTCGGTGACCAGGGCCCTCCCCTCGCGATCGAGAATCTCCCCTCGCGACGCCGGGATCTCTTTCTCTTCGAGGCTCTGATCCAGCGCCCGCTCGCGCAGCTCCTCTCCCCGCAGCAACTGAAGATCTGCGAGTCGGCCAGCGTACAGGGCGGCCACGGCGGTGAACACCCATATCAGGGCGCGATGACGCCGGCCGTGCGTTCGCGACGAAACCGGTTCGCAGCGCCCGTCGAGCGCCTCACGAATCCGCGTACCTGTTCTCTGTAGGCCGAACCTCGTCACGTCCCCACCCCCCGCCGACCGGCTGTATCAGCTATCGGCTCCCGTCAACGCGTCCCCACCCCCGGGGCCTCCCCCTCGTCCGCTCGCCCGGCGGACGGATCGGACAGGTGAAACACTTCACCGTCCTCTGCCCGCCGCAGCCCGATCTCCCGTGCCGCGTCCTCCATCCTCGGAAGCGCGGCGAGCGAATCTGCCCTGGCCGTCTGCGTCGCCACGCGGTCGCGCATGATCAGCTCGTCCACCTCGAGCCGATCGAGCTCCTGCGAGAGCCGACGGCCGTCCTCACTTCGCCGCACAGCCGACGTCAGCGATGCGATCAGCAGCCCCCCGACCACTAATGGCAGCCCCCACCGCCTCAGCGTCTTCGTCCGGACCTTCCGGCCCATCGGTTGCTGCTCGACTACTGGCTGCCAGAGGTTTCCCATGCCCGTAACCGTGCGCTTCGCGCCCTTGGGTTTCGGGCGACCTCCTCCTCCGAGGGTCGCACCGGCCGACGCGTAAGCACGCGACCGAGCGGTGTACCGCGGCACCCGCAAACCGGCAACCCGGGCGGACACACGCAGGCCCTCGCCCATTCCCGAAACAAATGTTTTGTGATTCTGTCTTCGAGAGAGTGGTAGGAGATCACGACGAGCCGGCCACCCACCGCAAGCCGCTCACGAATCGTCTCCAGCCCCTCACGCAACGCATCGAGCTCGTCGTTCACCGCGATCCGGACCGCCTGGAACACCCGGGCCTTTTCGCGCTCGGAGGCGCTCCTGCCGAGAACGGCGGTGAGTGCCCCCACGAGATCATCGCTTGTAGAAAACGGCCGGGTCTTCCTCCGCCTCACCACCACACGTGCGAGCGCTCTCCACCTTCGCTCGTCCCCAAACTCACGGAAGACCCGACCGAGTTCCTGCTCTGTTGCTGCGTTAAGAAGGTCGGCCGCGGGCTCTCTGTCTTCGCCGGTTGTCCCGCCCATCCGCATCCGCAACGATGTGCCCGGACGAAAAGAGAACCCGCGAGCCGATGTATCGATCTGGTGGGACGAAACGCCCAGATCCAGGAGGGCTCCCGCCAGACCATCTATGTCGATACCGCTTTCCAGCTTCCCGACATCCCGAAAGTTCGCGAGTGCGAGCTCGACTCTGTCTCCGTACTGCTCGAGCCGGCGCGCAGACGCCTCGATCGCTTCCGGGTCCTGATCGATCCCGATCACCCGCACCGCCGACTCCGCCTCCAGAAGACGGACCGCGTGCCCCGCACCGCCGATCGTGGCGTCCAAGAAAACCCCCCCACGCTCCGGGCGCAGGAACCGCAGCACTTCATCCGGCATGACCGGCTCGTGCTGGAACTTCTTCTCGGTCACCTCTCTCGACTCATCATCATCCGCCGACCGTGCGGTGATCAGGTCGATCTATCGTGAACGCTATACAAGCACCTGCGTCATGTGCTGGTCGAAGGCGTCGTCCTGATCTTCCGTTGTCGCCCTCTCGAACCGCGCAGGATCCCATATCTGGATCTTGTTGATCGCTCCGACGACCCAGGCCTCGTCTGACACTCCCGCGGCCTTTCGCATCCTCTCGGGGATCAGGATCCGTCCCTGCTTGTCCGGTACGACCTCGACCGCGTCGGCGGTGATCCGAAGCACGTTGAGCCGATGCTCCGGTTGTCGCTTCATGTAGTCGAGCAGATCTGCCTGGACTGACTTCCAAGCTTCCTCCGGATACAGCGTGAGCGCTTCGGGTTGCGTCCGGATGAGGACGAACGATTCCGTCTCACGACCCCGGCGAAACTGCGCCGGAAGGCTGATGCGGCCCTTCGGGTCCACTGAATGCAGGAACCTTCCGAGAAATCCCGCCACAATTGGCCTTTGGAATCGAAATCAGGGTGCCCTCCCAAGACGACCCACTCCACCCACCGAGGCACACCATACGACCCATTTTGATGCTCCGCAACCCCACTTTACCCCACAATTCCCCACCGCGTCGTCTGAAGGAACGGGTTCGACCCACCTGGCCGAACCCGCTCCGTCGTGCGCGTTACGAGGCTCTTCAGCCGCGTCCTAGAACTCGCAAGCCTTCTCGATGATCTGCTCCTGCCGGTAGATCTGAACGTCGACCGCGTCGCGAATCTGCGCCTGGTTATTCGCCTGATAACTCCCCGATTGGCCAAGGTGCGGAACAGCGCCCCGGAAGGCCTGCAGGGCCGAACGGGCAGGCCCGCACGACTCGGCGTCCGCGTTGCCGTCGTCGAGGGCCGTTCCCCGCTTGTAATAGCCGTATGCGGCAAAGAAGTGGATCTGCTGCGACGTGTCGGGCGCCTTCGCGAATTCCGCCGCCACCTCGAACAGGCTGATGGCCGGGCCGAACTGGTCCTTCTCGAAATGGTCGTTGTAGCCCTGGCTGAACAGCGCGTTCGCGATCTCGTCGCTGTCCGCCCCGTTGTTTACTGCGGTATGGAAATCCGCGATGGCCCCGTCGGTATCTCCCGACCGGAGCTTGTAGAGCGCGACGCGCTGATAACCGTTCGGTAGATCCGGGTCGTTCTCCAGGGCTTTCTCGAGCGCGCCGGCTGCGGCTCCGTAGTCCTCCTGCGCGCTGTAGACGCCGGCACGGGCGGTGTAGACCGAGGCGAGCATCTTCTCCTTCGACGTGCTCGGGCCCTCTTCCTCATCACCCTCGGCGACGGGCGCCGGGTTGTTGATCATCTCGATCGCGCGATCGGAAAACGACAACGCGGCCTCGTAGTCGCCAACCAGCGCATACGCGTTCACGACGTTCGTCAGCATCTTCGGCTCGACATCGCTGCCCTTTGCCGCAAGCACCTTTTCGAACGCTTCGACCGACTTCCGGATCGCGGCTTCATCGGTGACTTCGCCGTTGGACTGGCCAGCACTCAACGCGACGTTGCCGAGGTACTCCAGCAAATCGATGTTCTCGGGATCGAGCGCCACACCGTCGTCGAGGATCTGCATCGCCTCGGGGAACCCTCCGGCGGTCGCGAGATCGAATGCGATCCGTAGCCGAACCGCGGCATCCTTCGGATTGAAGTTGAGGTATTCACGGTAGTACTTGAGCGAGTTGTCCTTGTCGCCGAGTTGTGCGTACACGTAGGCGAGCGACTGCAAGGCCTCCGTGTCGGACGGGTTGGTCTCTACGACCGCAGCCAGATCTTCCTCGGCGGCGCCCCATGACTCCGTGACCATGTGGATGCGACCGCGCAGATACCGGGCGCGTTCGCTGTCCTGATTCATCTCGAGCGCGCGGTCACAGTTCCTGAGGGCATCTTCCACCTGTTCCGACGACAGATACTCGGAGCAGAAGAGGATCGATTGCAGGTATTCGACCTGCTCGCTGAGCCCGTCCATGATCTTTGCAGCCGCTTCCCGATCCTGCTTGCGGTCGGCAACGGTGAACGGCGGCACCGGCAACTCGTCCTGGGTCCGCGGATCGAAGAAGCTCAC
>JBGMQU010000064.1:5514-18249 GCA_048060725.1 Gemmatimonadota bacterium
TTACCATACCTCGGACCGGGTTTTCGTCCAGCATCGGGCTCCGGGCGCCCGATGTCCATATCTAACGTCCGACCGCTTCCCCGCCCGACGGCGGGCGTCGAAGATGCGATCGAATCCGTTTAACGCGCCCCGGCCTTCGGCGCAAGACGCGAGAGGTTCTGATCTATGAGAAAATCCGCCCCGCAACGGTTCTTGCGGCGGCGGACACGCTAAACTAGCACCGTCGAGAACCGGACTCAACTTCTTTACTCAGCATACACCATGAGCGAATGGAGAGATCCGTCACGGGCGGTCGTTCGACCCCGGGCCAGCACGTGCGTGACGGGCCCCTACCTGCCCCGCCGGCGGGACGCCGCTACCGAGTCGAGGTGAACTGCGCGGCCGTCCAGAGCGAGGGGAACTTCGTCCGCGAGAAGGCGTTCCGGGTTGCCGAACACCAACCCCCGTATCCAGCTCTCCGTCGCCGGGTCGACCCCCCCCGGTCCCGACGTCGTTCCGTCTGGACTCCCCGCCGTTCGCAACAGTTCCAGAGCAGCCGGCCACTCGGGGCGACCGCGCGCGTGGTGGTCACCGGCGACACAGGTTACCCACCCGCGGGCGAGGAGTTCGGCGGCGACCTGTCGAGCCATCGGTCCGTACCCACCGGACAGCGACCGTGCGTTCACCTGCAAAAGCGTACCCTCCGACACCCACCGCGCGGCCCGCTCGAACGCGCGCTCGACGCCGAAGTAACGCTCGGGGTGCGCCAGGACGGGTGTCCATCCGGCGTCCCGGATGGCCCGCAGTTGATTCCCGGCGAACGGCGGCAACTGGAACGATCCGAACTCGACCAGCGCGAACCGGGTCCCGTCGAGACGAAGCCTCGGGTCGGAGAGGTCCGCGACCGGAGCATCGAGCTTGAACTCGCACGCTCGCCCCAGGGTGATCGAAAGGTCACTCGTCCGAAGCGCCTCCGACAGATCCCGGTAGGCCTCGTCGAACTGACCGAGGCGTGCCGCCGCGCGGGCCGGTTGTTCGAGCAGCGAGGCGCGGAAGTGCGGAGTCGCTACCACTCTCGTGACGCCCTGGGCCTCGAGGTCCCCGAGTGCATCGAGCGCTTGCGGGAGATCCTGCGCGCCATCGTCCACACCGGGGAGCACATGGGAATGCAGATCGATCAGAGGGAGCGTCGCCAAAGGTCAGCCGCCGTGCCCCTCGGCGAGCTTCGCCTTGACGCACCCGGTGAAGCGCCCGAACACGATATCGGCGACGGCCTGGATGACTCCACCGCGCCCGAAAGAAGCGAGGCGACCGGAAAGGCTCACCGTCTGGGAGACCCATACGTTCGTGCCACCGGTTTGTGCCGGGGTGAGGTTGCTCGTCATGGTCATCCGCACGCTCCCGGCTCCCCTGTCGTCCTTCCCTTCTCCCGTCATCACGACGTGATACGCCTCCGGATCGAGTTCGTCGAACCGAATGACGCCTTTGAACAGCGTACCGACCGGCCCGAGCTTCATCCCGATCTCACCTCGAAACGTCCGATCGTCGATCGCATCGAGTAGCGTGGCGCCGGGAAGACACGAGACGATCCGTTCCGGATCCGTCAGAAAACTCCAGACCTCTTCGATGGTCTCCGGAACGTGGAATTCCTTCTCGATTCGAATCGCCATCGGCCTCCGGGAGGGGCTGTCGCGCTGTGCGCGCGGTATACTGTCGGGGTCTTCCGGCTACCCGGCTGGGCCACGAACCGAAGAAGCTGAAGTGCCCGAGGGAACATCGTCAAGCGAACGCGCCTGACCCGGCGCGCCACGGGAGGGTGTCGACGCAGTGAACGGCGCGATAAAAACCGTCATGGAGGGCCTCGAAGCGCAGGGCTACATCGCCGACCGCGGGCTGGCCACCACCGTCCATCTGGCGCTCGAACTCGAGAAGCCCCTGCTCGTCGAGGGCTCGGCCGGCGTGGGCAAGACCGAGATCGCCAAGGCCCTCGCCTCCTGGCTCGGGCTCGATCTCATTCGCCTTCAGTGCTACGAGGGCCTCGACGTACACACGTCACTGTACGAGTGGAACTACCAGAAGCAACTGCTCCGCATCCGGCTCGCCGGCGAAGGCGCCGACATGAAGTCGATCGAGCGTACGATCTACAGTCCCGAATTCCTGCTCGCCCGTCCCCTCCTTCAGGCGATCCGTAGCGAGAGCCGTGCGGTCCTCCTGATCGACGAGGTGGACCGCTCCGACGAGGAGTTCGAAGCGTTCCTCCTCGAACTGCTCTCCGACTTTCAGGTGTCGATCCCCGAACTCGGGACCGTGAAGGCGAGCACTCGTCCGGTGGTGGTGCTGACGTCCAACGGCACCCGCCAGCTGTCCGACGCCCTGAGACGTCGCTGTCTCTACCTGTGGATCGACTATCCGGACCGCGAGAAGGAACTCGCGATCCTGCGCGCCCGATTCCCCGATATCAGGAACGGCCTGGCCGGTGACGCGGTGGATTTCGTTCAGCGCCTGCGACGGGAACGGCTGTCGAAACCTCCCGGAGTCGCAGAGACGCTCGACTTCGGAGCCGCGCTCGGGGTGCTGGGGGCGGAGAACATCGACACCGCGACGGTGGAGGGTGTCCTCGGCGCGCTCATCAAGGATTCCGCCGATTTCGCCACCCTCGATCGCAAAACGATCGATCGGCTGCTCGCTCCGGCGAGGGAATCGGGTCCGGACGGATGAGCGGTGCATCAGGAGCTCCGGCACCTGGAGCCCGATTCCGGGCCGACCCGGATGCGTGGATCACGGATCTGTCCGCCACGCTTCGCGAGGAGGGTCTCGCGTGCTCCCTTTCCGAATCGGTGTTGGCCGCCGCCTGTGCACGCGTGCTCGACGCATCCGACCCGATCACCCTGCTTTACGGGCTACGCGCGGCTTTTTGCTCCGCCGAGCGCGACGTCGCGACGTTCGACCGATGCTTCTGGCTGCTCTGGAACGATGCGCCCCGTCCCCCTCGCACGACGCCGTTTCTCACAAGCGTGGCGCCGACCCCGGGCGCACAGGGCCACCCCCGGGCACTGGACGAGTCCGGGATGTCGCGCCCCGATTCAGGCGAACGCTCCGATTCATCTGCCGTGGGGGGCGCGTACAGCGCAGCCGAGCACCTCTCCAGACGGTCGTTCGCCACCGTCGGAGATCACGAACTTCGCGAGTTCGACCGGTGGATCGAACGGCTGGTGGTGAAGCTCTCGTCGAGACGCAGCAGGCGACTCGAGCCCGGAGGACGACGGGGAATCGTCGACCTGCGCCGAAGCGCCGCACACGCGGTACGCACCGACGGGGAGTGGATCAGGCTGGCCCGCCGCCGTCGCCGCCGCGAACCACCGCGGATCGTCGTCCTGTGCGACGTCAGCGGATCGATGGAGCGCTACAGTCGCTTCCTGGTGCGCTTCCTCCTCGCGACCGGTCGAGCCCGCGACATCGAGACGTTCGCCTTCAGCACGCGTCTCACCCACCTGACTCCGTGGCTTTCGCGAACCCATGTCGACGGGGCGCTCGACGAACTGAGAGCGAGAGGATGGTCGAGCGGAACCCGGATCGGCGAGTGTCTGGTGGCCTTTCTGGAGCGGCACGGCCAGGCGATGCTCGGCCAACGGACCCTGATCGTGATCCTCTCCGATGGACTGGATCAGGGCGAGGTGGAACCCCTCGAGCGGGCGATGCGACAGATTCAGCGCCGCGCCCGTCGGGTCATCTGGCTCAACCCGCTCCTCGAGAGCTCCCGCTACGCGCCGGAAGCGAGGGGGATGAGGGCCGCGATGCCCTATATCGATGATTTCGCTGCGGGCCATAATCTGGCGGCCCTGCATGAACTCCCGGAATTGCTGCGACTCTGATCAGCCGAAGAAAACGAAGAGGGACGGGCGGCCGGGGTCGATCGACCCCGGGCGCCACCTGCGTGTGCGTGCTGCGGCCCGCTCCCCGTCGCAGGGGGCGTCTGCGGTGACACCAGGCTCCGCTCCGCCGCACCGGAAGACCTCGAGACGTGGCTTCCGGGTAACTCGTGAAGGGGAGTGCGTTTAGACGCGCACCCGTTCCTTGAGGCCTTTCCCTGCCTTGAACGTCGGAACGGTCATGGCGGGGATGTGAATCGACTGGCCAGTCTGCGGGTTACGGCCCATGCGAGCCTTCCTGCGGCGCGTCCCAAACGTGCCGAACCCCGTGACCGTGAAATCGCGACCAGCGTCCAGCTCGACCGCGATGATGCCGTTGCCAGAATCGGTCGTGAAGATGCAGTCAATCACTTCGCGAGCCTTGGCTTTGCTCAAGTCGCACTTCCCCGCGAGCTTCGCCGCAAAATCGTCCTTGGTCATCCTGGTCCCTCCCCTGATGGTAGTAACACCCATAACCGGTGCGAACACTCGAAAAGAAAGAAGGTCGACACCGGATTGCAAGCCCCTGAAACGCTGTTTGTTCAATAACCACGGGGAGTTCCGGCGTTTCACCACCCTCCGTAGGGGGCTGAAACTCGCCTAACTCGTTGTAATGAAAGGTGTTAGAGGAAACAAGGCTCCGCATACACCGTCTAAAACCCCTCGAAACGCCGAAACACCCCATCTTGGGAACAGCCCCGTTTGGCGCGGGTTTTACGCCACCCCAGGCAGTTCCGGCGCAAACGGAACGTTTCTCAGTGGGTCGCGTCGCTGAACTTCGCGCGCACGATCTTCACGCCGACGAGCTTGAAGCCAACGCGGGCGAGCCAGCCGACCAGCGTGAGCGGAATCGCGATCGGGAGGCCGAAAGAGAGGAACTGCGGCAGGCCTCCGACGACCGCCCGCAACCCGTAGAACACGCCCAGGAACAGCCCGAGCGTCAGGACGACCCCGAGCAACTGCTGAATCCCCGATCCGTTCTCGGCGTCAATGAGTCCACCGAACTGGACGCTCGCGATCACCCAGAACAGACCGACCGCCAGGAGCACCTGGAACATTCGCCCTCCGTATGGTTGCGTGGTGGCGGGCAAACTATGCTTCCGGTCGTGGACCACGAAAGCCTCTCCCCCACATTCTGGTTAGTGTGATACCAGTCAACGTCCTCGGCCGGAGTAAGCCCTGCATGAAAGCCCCCTCGCTGACGCTCGGAATCGAAGAGGAATACCAGGTCGTCGACCCCGAGTCGCGGGAACTCACATCGTACATCACCGAGATCCTCGATTCGGAACACCTGGTGCTGCGAGAGCAGATGAAACCGGAGCTTCACCAGTCGGTGGTCGAGATGGCGAGCACCGTGTGCGAAAACGTCCAGGATGCCCGTGCCGAAGTCCTGAAGATGCGAAAGCTGGTCTCGTCGAAGGTCGCCGAGAGCGGACTCCGCATCGTCGCGGCCGGCACGCACCCGTTTTCGAGCTGGACAGAGCAGGAGATCACTCCGCTGCAACGATACATCGGGCTCCGCGAAGATCTACAGGAGGTCGCCGCCCGAAATCTCATCTTCGGGATGCACGTGCACGTCGGCATCGAAGACCGCGAGTTTCTCATCGACGCCATGAACGTGTCGCGCTATTTCCTCCCTCACGTGCTCGCCCTGTCGGCCAGTTCGCCGTTCTGGGAGGGGCGGCGGACGGGACTGCATTCCTACCGAACGATCAACTGGACGAACTTCCCGCGGACCGGGCTTCCGCTCACGTTCAATTCGTACGGCGAATACGAGTACCTGATCGACACGCTCGTACGTGCAAACACGATCCCGGACTCGAGCAAGATCTGGTGGGACGTGCGCCCCAACCACACGTACCCCACGCTCGAGTTCCGTATCTGCGATATGTGCACGCGCGTGGATGAGGTCGTGTGTGTCGCCGCGATCTTCCAGGCGCTGGTCGCGAAACTCTGGAAGCTCCGCCGCGATAACCTCACCTTCCGCCACTACCCGTCGACACTGATCTCGGAGAACAAGTGGCGGGCGGCCCGCTACGGCATCACCGGAAACATGATCGACTTCGGGAAACAGGTGGAGAAACCCGCCCCCGACCTCATCCGCGAGTTCATCGGATGGTTCCTCGACGACGTCGTGGACGAACTCGGCTCCCGCACGGAGGTAGAGTACGCGCTTCGGATTCTCGACGAGGGAAACAGCTCGCAGCGTCAACTCGCCGTTTTCGAAGAAACCGGTGACCTGAAGGCGGTCGTCGATCATCTTATCGCGGAGACCGCCGACGGAGTCTGACCCCGAGTTTGCGCTCCGCCACTGGCACCCCCTTTGCTCTTGCTCGCCGCCGTGACGCGCTGTCGGGCGAGCGGGGGGACCCGCGGAGACGTGGCTTTGGGCCCGTTTCAACCCACCCGCAAGCCCGGTGGCTCGTTGCACTCGAGCTGGCCTCTCGAAACGGGGTCTAGCAAAGCGCCAAAACCTTGCAGGACGAGTGAGAGTCATGCGCGATTTGTCGATGGATGACGGGTTCGGGCTCCCCGAGATCGATGGCGATGTGAGCGACGTCGACGTGCAGGGAGTGGATGTGGATGTGGATGACGTAGATGTGAGCGACATGGCCGTCGAAGGTCTCGACGTCGGGTTCGACTTCCTCGAGAATGTCGATCCGATGAACGAGGGTAACGGCGTCCCGACGGACGGTCCGGCACGACAGGATTCCAGTGACGGCATCACCGAGGAGGACGTCACGGAGTTCCGGGCCAGATGGGCGGACATTCAGGCGAGCTTCATCGATGACCCGCACCGGGCATGCGAGCAAGCCGACAACCTCGTCGATCTGGTGCTCAAGCGGCTGACGGAGCGGTTCGCCCGCGAGCGCAACGACCTGGTACGCACCTGGGATCGGGGTAGCGAGCCCACCGACACGGAGGATCTCCGCGTCGCGATCAAGGGCTACCGAGGGCTCGTCGACAGGCTGCTCACCACAGAGCTGTAGGCAGCACAGCCTCCTCGCACGCACGAATGCCGATGGGTGGCCCTCAGGGCATCCCGTCGGCCTTCGTGCGTATGTTGACCGTCGGGAGAACCGACGGGCCAACAGAGCGAGGGGGAAACGCATGACGATCCGATCCGGGGCCGGGCGATCGATTCTGGCGGCGGCACTGATCACGCTATCCGGGCTGACCGGGTGTTTCCAGATGGACTACGTGATCACGCTCGACGACGACCTGTCCGGCGAGGCGATGCTCGACGTCGCGATCGATCTCGACGATATGGCCTACGTGATCGCGTCCATTCAGCGCGGATTCGCGGGGGACGAGGGATCTCCGACCGACGAGGAGATCGCCGCGGCGCGCGAAGAGCTTCTAGAGCAAGTCGAGTCCGGAGCGCTAGCGGAGGAGAACATGCGGGAGGAGATCGAGCCCGATCTTCCGCCCGGTGTGACGTTGCTCGACGCCTCGAGCTCGCGCGACGGACTGCGGACGGAGGTCTCGATCCGCCTGGCCTTCGATCATGTCTCAGCGCTCGACGAACTCGATGTCGGGCCGGACGCGGGTCCGGGTGCCGATACCGAGCCGTTCGGCAGCATCGAGATCATCGATGAGGGCGACACGTTCGTCCTTCGGACTCGGCCGATGAATCCGGTGGAAGAAGCGCGGGAGGAGGGGGCCATGCTGGATGGCGTCCCGAACCTCGTGGAGACGATGTTCAGGAATCTCAGGATCGGATTCACCCTCGACGCGCCGTTCGAGATCGTCGACCACAACGCGACGGCCCGCGACGGCAGTCGTCTCACGTGGACCTATGACTACGAGGCCCTCTCGAACGGCGAAGACTCCGGGATCTTCGTCCGGTATCGCCGATAGTCGGAGACACCACACCAGGAGGCTGTCAGCCGGCCGGAGCCCCGTCGCTTCGCGGGTGCACCCCGTCACCTCGTGACTGTACCCGAATCGGACTCATGTTCTCCGGGTGCCTCCCGCGAATCTTCGAGTAGAAGGCGCGAATTTTCTCCATATCGGCTTCGATATCCCCCGTCGGGACGATCGCCTCCCCGATCCCTCCGACTCGCCTCTCGTAATCGAAGAAGCCGAGGGCGATCGGCACCCTGGCGCCGTACGCGATCCAGTAGAACCCGCTCCGCCAGCAGTCCCGGCGGCTGCGAGTTCCTTCGGGCGCGATGCAGAGGGTGAGGCCCGGGTCCTTTTCGAACCAGCCGACCACTTCGGGTACGAAGTCATGGCTCGTCGAGCGGTTCAGGGGGATGCCACCCAGGCGCCGCATGATGCCACCGAAGGGGCGTCGAAAAATCGTGTGTTTCCCCAGCCAATGGCAGTCGATCTCGAGCGACCAGAACGCGAGCAAGGCGAGACAGAAGTCCCAGTTCGACGTATGCGGCGCACCGATGAGAAGGCACTGAGGCCGCGGCGTCTTACCCACCATCCGCCACCCGACCAGCTTTAGAATCACGTTCGCCAGACGGCGCATCGCATCTCCCGAGTCATCCTGAGGCCCTCACGCTCACGGGACGACGAACTCCGTTTCCGACAGCAACCAGTCACACCGCGACCTGTGTTTCGCGCGCTCCAGGTTGTGCGCCACCGTCACGCCATCCAGCCAGATCTCGACACGGAGAGGTCGGGGAGGGCAACCGCCCCCTGAGGCCCGTATCCACATGCGGCGCCCGGGATCGGCCCCCAGAGACAGACTCCACTCGCCGACGACGTCGCGTGCCCGAAGCACGCCGGCCTCGTCGATGTACTGTACGCGGCACTCGTCGCTGATGCTGCACGAGACCTTGTACTCGGCCTCGTACATGAAGGTCGGTCGCGGGCTCGGGTCGGCTCCGCCGGAAGCGCACGCTGTCGCGAACAGGCTCGCCGCCGCGAACAGGCTCAGCGAAATCGCCGCCCCTGGCGTCCTGCGCCCCGCATCCGATTCCGTGCACGTCATCGCGCGTCCCGCGTATATTGCTCGACCCTGTTTTTCGGGTCGGCCGGCCGGCGACCGACTCGACCACCCCTTGATGAAACCGCAGGAGCGCGCCGTGAGCAACCCATCCCGAACGCTGGCCTTCCTGGTCGTGGCCGCGGCACTCCCCGGCGTCGTCGACGCTCAGGAGCGAATCAGCGTCTCGTCGCTTCGGGATGGGTTCACCGTCCTCTCGCCCGACGAGGGATCGGGAAACACGATTGTCTTCCGTGGAGAAGACGGAACGTTTCTCGTGGATACGATGGCCGACTCCATCTCGAGCGACCTGATGGCCGCGCTCGACGCACTTGGCGTCGAGGACGTGCGCTATGTGGCAAATACGCACTGGCACCAGAACCATCTCGGCGGAAACGACCGCTTCTCCGGCACGGCCGTGGTCATCGGACCGGAGAGACTGCGGACGAGGCTGCAATCGGAACAGGCGCTCGAGTTTCTCGTCGCCGAGACCTTCCCCGCGCTGCCGGAGCCGTTCTGGCCGACAGTAACGTTCGGGGACGAAGTGGCGCTGCACTTCAACGGGGAGCGCGTCGAGATCACGCACGTCCGCGGACACACGGATTCCGACGCCATCATCCTGTGGCCGGAGTCGCGCGTCGTCGCCACCGGAGACCTGTGGACCCCGGACGGCTGGATTGCACCGGATGTGGACACCGGTGGCTCGATGGGCGGAGTAGAGGTCGCGCTCAGCCGCCTGCTGGAGCGTCTTCCGGAGGGTACCGTCATCGTTCCCGGCCACGGGCGACCGGGCACCATCGAGGAACTCGCCGCCTACGTCGAGGGGCTGCGCGCCACAATCGACTACGTGCGTCTCGCGATGGATGCGGGCCGCGATCTTTCGCAGATCGTCGACGAAGTCCCGCCCGACCTCGCCGAGGTGCTCGGACGGTCGACGGCCCGCATGCTCGAAGCCGCCTATCGCAGCGGTTCTGGCGACCGCAACTGAATCTGGCGTGTCCCGCACCACGTACGGTACCGAGACATCCGGTGCCGAGACATCGCGAACGGAGAAGCCAGACATGCCGCAATGCCAGGGTACGACGAAAGCGGGCCAGCGCTGCAAACGCGACGCGAACGAGGGCTCCGAATTCTGCGGGTTCCACGGGGAGCCGGCCGACGCAGATACGTCGTCTGCTGACGCGTCGCCTGGCGGTGCATCCTCCGGCGACGCATCGAGCCGGGACACGGGGGACCGCAGCACGGATCTCTTGCTGATCGGCGTGGTGGCGATCGGCCTGTTCGCCCTCAAGCGGCTGCTCCGCTTTCTCTGAACCGTTCCTGTAGCGACCGCTTCCCCAACGACGGCTTCCCCAAGACGAGAAAACGGGGCGGCCCGAAGACCGCCCCGTCAGAACCTGTTCCCCCGCCCCGACCTACCTCCACCTACCTCTCGATAATCCGGATCGAGCCGTCACCGACGCGGACGGACAACTCGGGGCCGCCGCCGTTGAGGCTGCCTTCGAACTTCCGGCCCTCGAGCTGTGCGGGAAGCGCGAACACGTCGGAGAGGAAGAGATCCTCCCCAATGATCGAGATATCGGCCGCCAGCGAGGCGGGCGCATACAGGGTCACGTCGCCGTCGCCGGTCGTGATCTGGACGCCGGCAAATTCGTCGATGTGGAGCATGACGTCGCCGTCGCCGGTGGACGCCCGCAAGGAACCCGACAGGTCTTCGATGAGAATGTCGCCGTCGCCCGTGCGCACCTGGACGTCTTCGGCATCCAGGCGGCCAAGCGCGACGTCGCCGTCACCCGTCTGGATCACGATGTGACGGCTCGCTGTGCCGCCGACCGCGACGTCGCCGTCCCCCGTCTGAATCATCACTTCCGAACCCGTGGCTCCGCCGAGCGCGATGTCGCCGTCACCGGTGCGGAGCATCACGCTGCCCTCGATCGACTCGACCGCGACGTCACCGTCGCCGGTCTGAACCTGGACGTCGAATCGGGTCGGAACCGTCACGTGGAGCGTTCCATCCAGATCGTCCAAGTCCCAATTGCCCCGGCCTCGTGACTCGGTCGTGATCTCGATGCCTTCGCTGGTCCGCTCGACGCGAAAGCCCATGCGCTCGAGCGCGTCCCCAGAATACTCCTCGTCCTCATCGACGCGGAGCATCACCTCGGCCTGTCGTCCGGAGTGCGACGAGATCACCACGTCGAAATCGGACACCTTCACGACGAGCAGGGCGCCCGGAGAAACGTCGAAGGACTGATCGTACAGGACTCCGCCCGCGGACGCGGTCTCGTACACGTAGCTCGCGCGATGATGACCACCCGGCCCGAAAGAACCGAACATGAAGGCCCCCGTGCCGAGAGCGAAGACGCCCGCCACGGTGAGAGCCAGAATCAAATCGCGTTTCGGACGGCTTCGCATCCAGTCAGTCACTTCGTACCTCCAGGCGGTTTCGGGAGAGCGGGTGGGACTCTATACGTGTGGGATGCTCCCGGAGGTTTCGAAGGTTGCAACGCGGCAGACGAGTTCGAGTCGCCTCACGCGAGTGCGAGTCGCCTCATGCGACTTCGAGCCCGGCGGCGGTCCGGTCGAGACCCAACCTCACCTTTTCCACCAGCTCATCGATCTCCGCGCGCGTAATACACAGCGGAGGACTCGCGCAGATCACGTCGCGCATGGCCCGGACGATCACGCCAGCATCGTAGCAGTGTTCGTGGCAGGTAGAGCCGACGTCGCCCACCGGATCGAACAACGCGCGCGTTGCCGGGTCGGGCGAGAGTTCGAGGGCGCCCATGAGCCCCACGCCGCGGACCTCGCCCACGAGCGGGTGATCCGCCAGCTGCCGCAGGCCCGCCTGGAAATACGGTCCAATGTCTTCGCGAACCCGCTCGACCAGCCCCTCCTCCTTCAAGAGCCGAATGTTCTCGAGCGCCACAGCGGCGGAGACGGGGTGCCCCGAGTAGGTGTATCCGTGCGCGATCACGCCGCCTCCGGAAAGCACGTCGAACACGGCGTCGGTCATCAGCACCGCCGAGATCGGCAGGTATCCGGAGCTCATCCCCTTCGCCATAGGCATCAGGTCCGGCTCGATCCCGTAGGTCTGCGCCCCGAACCACTCCCCCGTGCGACCGAACCCGGTGATCACCTCGTCGCAGACGAGGAGGATGTCGTGGTCGCGGCAGATTCTCTGGACCTCGGGCCAGTAGTTCGCTGGCGGCGGCACCACTCCCCCGGCGCCGATCACCGGCTCGCCGACGAATGCGGCCACGTTCTCGGCCCCGAGCTCGAGGATCTTCTCCTCGATCGCGCGGGCCGCGCGCCCGGCGGTCTCCTCCGGTGTCTCGTCCGCGGTCCCCATCTCCCACCAGTACGGCGGCATGACGTGCACGAATCCGGGAAGGGGGAGGTCGCCCATGGCGTGCATTTTCTCGAACCCGCCGAGGCTGGCGGCCGCCATCGTGCTGCCGTGGTACGCGTAGGTGCGGCTGATGAACGTCTTCTTCGTCGGACGACCCTTGAGGTCCCAGTACCTGCGAACCAGCCGGACCATGCTGTCGTTCGCCTCCGACCCGGAGTTCGAGAAGAAGGCGTGCCCGAGGGTCCCGGGCGTCAGATCGGTCAGTACCTCGGCGAGTTCGATCGCCGGAACCGTCGCAGACCGAAAGAAGGTGTTGTAGTAGGGAAGCTCCTCCATCTGACGGCGCGCCACGTCAGCGAGTTCATGGCGTCCGTAGCCGAGATTCACGCACCACAGCCCGGCCATTCCGTCGAGGATGCGCGTGCCGTCGGCATCGACGAGATGGCACCCGTCCGCGCCGACGATGACCCGCGTGCCCTTTTCCTCGAGGGCCTGCGGATCCACGAACGGGTGCAGGTGGTGTCGCCGATCCAGCTCCTGCCAGTCGCGAGAAGACG
>JBGMQU010000065.1:0-17890 GCA_048060725.1 Gemmatimonadota bacterium
TTCCGCTGTACACGTTCGGTGGGCCCGCGGGTTCGCCTCCGGGTACCGCTCCGGCAATCATCCCGGGCGACCTGAACAGCGCGCTCGAGCGCGCGGCATTGGCGCTGACCGGCTTCCAGCGGCAGCAGGCGGAACTCAACCGAAGCAAGACGAGCGATTTAGTAGTCCGCTAACGCGTTCATTCTTCCAACCCGGGCGAGGGACGCGTCAGCCCTTCGTCCAGAGCGGGGCGTCGACCGAAAGGGAGGCGTCCCGTTCGACATCCTGGACGGGCCCTGGCGGCGTCCATTGTGGCCATGTTCGGGACACCCTATCTGCCGAGAGTCGCCGTAATCGGGCTGTACGCGCTCGCCCTCGGGCCCCGGTCGTCGAGCGCTCAAGTCGAGTTATGCCGCGACGCCGAGAGGTTCCTCGAGAATGAAGTGGGGATGACCGCCCTCGCGGAGGGCGACACCATCGACGACTGGCGCACACAGAGGATGGTACCGGGGTGCCGCGTCACCGCCGCCGGCCTGACGACTCGCACTCTGGGGCGTGAGGCCACGCGGTTCTTCGAACTCATCAGGGCAGCCGGTTGGACCCGCACTCCCGACCCACGTGACGCCCCCAACGAAGCGTCGCTCCGCTTCAGGATGAACGAAGTGGACTGTTTGTTCAGCTTCTACTCCGGCGGCATTCTGGGCACCGAATCGGAAGGCACCGTGGACGACGCCGTGGTTCCCGGCCCGGGGCAGCGGCGCTACAACGTCCTCGTGATGTGCATGCCGGCGATGGAGGCAGCGCCGTGAGTGAAACGAAGAGAACGGAGGGGGCGGGACTCGAACCCGCAAGCCCGTAAGGGCGCCAGTTTTCAAGACTGGTGCATTAGCCGTTCTGCCACCCCTCCAACAACCGTCTCGCCTGGCGACCTCGCGCGACGGGCCACACCTTTCCGGTCGCTACCGACCTTCCGGCCCCCGGACGATCGCACCGGCAGGGTCGTTCACCGTGATCGACCAGCGGGGCGTGCTCTCGGTGAGCCGCGGATACTCCAGCGTCTCCTCGCGAGGCGCCACGGCCGCCCGCTGACGTCCCGGCAGCACGTATTCGTCGGCTGCCGCGAGGTCGACATCGTAACCAAGATCGGCCATCGACGCTGCGGTGACACGCGAGAGCGGGTTCTCTCCGAGCAGCACCGTGAAGGACATCAGTTCACGTTCACCGAATACGGACTCACGCCAGTGACTGTCCGCGGTACCGGCCCCACCCAGCCGCTCGACGGGAACCTTGTTTCCCGCAACGGCCAGACCGCCGATCGAGTTGAACTCCGCGAGTGCGCTGACCCCGGCGAAATAGGGGTCCCGGCCGCCGGTCAGCGAGGCCTCCCGCAAGAGTGATTTGTCGTCCCAGAGGGTCCCGAACCCCAGGGCATGACCGAGTTCGTGGGTGACGAGATTCTCGAGAAACTCGGGATCCAGCTGATCGATCCGGTCGGGTCCGTCGATCCACACGGTGGCGGTGATGGGCAGTCGGGTCCCCGTCCCCACCCGCACTCGGCACGGACCGCTTTCCGCGAGCGCCTCGATGTCGATGATCCGCACGAACACGACGACGTCGTCCACCTCCTCGTCGATCGCGGGCGAGCCGGGTCCGCAGCCCGCGTCGCCCGTGACGACGGCGGGAGGCAGGCCGCGAGTGATGATTCGCTCCCACCTGGCGACGGCGTTCGCGATCCGCCCCTGCTGCTCTTCGGTCGGTGGCTGCCCCCAGTATCGCAAATCGACATCGAAGTCGGGATCGGGATCGGTCACGAGCCCGATCGGTTCCTTGCAACTGCCGGTCGACAACGCCATCAGGACAAGCGCGCAATAGCCCGCGGCGGCTCGGATCGTGCGACGAAATCCGGGGTAGGACGGGCCGAAACCCGGGGTGCGCGCGACCCGTAAGGCCATGGAACGCGCTTCGCCCCTGTATTTCGGGACGAAACGGGCACAGATTGATACGAAAGAAGCATACTCGCGGAGACAAAACATGAAGAAGATCGCCGTGTTGGTGGCGCTTGAAATACTCCGTCGCCTGCTCAAAAAGATCTAACCAGTCCGACGCGACGGCCGGTAGCCGCAGACCGTCCGGTCAGCCGGACGGTCCCGCCCACCGGCCCCTACTTCGGTGACGGACCGATGCGACCGGGACGCATCGTCGTGATCACGCGCAGTATCTTGATCGCTTCGCGGTCGTACGAATAGTACACGAATAGTGGCTTCCCCTTCATTTTCTTCCGCTCGACCAGTCCCCAATACCGCGAATCCAGGCTGTGTTCCCGGTTGTCGCCGAGCATGAAGTAGCGTTCGTCGGGGATCACGATGGGGCCCCAGTTGTCTCGAGTCGGCTGGTACGAGGAAGGATCCACTCCCGGCGCCAGGTACTCCAGTTGCCAGACCATCGTCGCGTCGGAGCCGTCGGGGACCCGCGAATCATGGTTCAGGTACGGCTCGTCCACCCGTTCTCCGTTCCGAAACAGGACGGCACCGGTCATCCACAGCGTGTCTCCGGGGATGCCGATGGTCCGCTTGATGATGTCGAGACCCGGCGCATGATCGGATCGGAAGACGATGATGTCGTTCTGTTTCGGTTCAGCGTACCCCGGTATGCGTAACGCCGTGCCCGGTATCGGAGATCCCAGCGATGTCTTGTTCACGAGGAGAAAATCGCCGACCAGCAGCGTGTTCTCCATCGACCCGGAGGTGATGACGAAGGTCGCCAGAAGAAACGTCCGGAAGACGATGAAGATGACGAAGGCGAACGCCAGCGTCTTCGCCCAATCAACGAGCCAGGCTCTGGTCCAGCGGTCGGGGACGGGCCGGGCCCCCTTCTCGCCCTTCTCTTCAGACGGCTCGTCGTCCGAGCCTCTCTTCTTCTTGCGGCGGTCTTGCTTCGCCATATGGTCGCGGTGCCTCCCTGATCGTCCGTTCAGCGGTTGCCTACTCTGCGTGAGTGCCGCGATTCACGCAAACCCTACATCAGTCCATCGGCGTAGATGTGCAGCCGCCACAGATCGCTCCCCCGCACGGCGCGCGCGATATCGAACCGGAACAGCCCGTCCATCAACGAGAATCCCGCGCCCACGCTGGCCTGCCAGCCTTCCGTTCCAAACGCATCCCGAGGCCCGGCCCACGCGGCATCGCCGAACGCCGTCACGCGAAACGCGCTGCCACCCACATCGTAGGGTGTCGGGCCCACCCGGAAGCCATACCCCAGCTCGACCCGTCCCAACCAGAACGCCTCGCCCCCGGCAGAGCCCGGCTCGAAAGCGCGCAGGGTGTACGGACCGCCCATATAGTAGAGCCGCTGCGCGGACGGGGCTCCGAACGTGGTCCCGGTTCCCGCCTCGACAGCCCCCGTTAGCGGCCCGAACAGGGGCGTGCTGATCGCGCCGGACGCAGCGAGGCGACCGTAGTCGAAGTCGCCGGTAGCAGCCTCGCCCCACACGGTCGCGCTCACCACGGGATCGCCCGGGTCGACGCCGGAGAACACCCGGATGCGGCCCGAGCCACCGAACACCGTTCCGCGATCGGACTCGACGTTCTCGGAGAAGACGCGATCGCTCCAGGCCGCCGGCAGGGAAAGGTCTGTGGTCTTCGGAGCGTTCTGCTGTAGCTCGCCGAAGAGACGGCCCTCGAGTCGCGTGCGCGGAGCGGCGCTGCTCGCGAACACCTCGCCACCAGTTTGCCGGAAGTAGAGGCCGTCGTCGTAGCCGAAGACGAGGCTGTTGATGGAGTTCCCAAACCCGAGCGGACGGCCCCAATCTCCGAGATGCGTCAATCGGCGGTAGGCGCCGATCCCCAGCGATCCGTCTACGGATTCCCGATACCACTTCAACTCGAGCCCGGGTTCCCACTCGGGGACGCCGATCCGCGGCGTGATCTCGAAACGGCTCGACGCGCCAGTCCACCACCCGAAGGTCGCGCCAGCCGAAAGCCCCTCGACCCGGTTGTAGCGGATGAGACCTGGGGAGAGCCCCCAGAGAAACTCGGCCCCCGGGAGCGGCGCGCCCGGAGCGCTCAGTTGGTCGAGCCTGGACTTGATCTGGTCGATCTCATCGTCCTCGAAGGCGTCCACCGACCCGGAGAACAGGGGTTTTGGAAGTTCGTCGGCACTGAGGAGAGCCTCGACAGTCGGGACGATGACGATCGTGCGCGTGACCGGACCCTGGAGGCTGTCCGCCGGTTCGGCCGGCACGTCCGCCTCGCCCACCTCCGTGGAGTCACCGGGTTGCCGCAGCACGACCCGACCACGGATCGGCCGGCCGGCCTCATCGACGACGCGTCCCTCGTCATCTCTCCGCGGGACCGGCTCCTCCGCAACCGCAGCGTCGGGATCTCCCTCGCCGCCGGTCTCGATCAACGTGTCGTTCTCCACCCAGCGAGTCCAACCCTCGGGCAGCGCGTCCTCTCCGGGGTCGATGGTCTGCGGCAGATCGATGGAATAGTCCTCGAACGTCCACTCGAACCGGATGGGCATCGTCGCGATGCCGCCCAGTTGAGCCGTGGCGTCGAAGGCCATGCGGTTCGGGAGCCACCATTTGAGCTCCTGTAGACCGTAGTCGACGGTGATGAAATCGATCGTGGCGCGGATCGGCTTTACGAACCCCGGCACCTCATCCGCATCGTCCGGCTCTTCCCTGGCAAAGTCGTAGTCGATCGCGGGACGGTATGCGGCGCGTGCCAGAAGCGCCTGATCGCGGTCGAACCACAGCGACCCGACAATGCGGTCGAAGCGCCCTTCCCTGGGTTCGACGAGGACCTCGACGAGGGTGACCGTCTGGTCAGCTCCGGGAAACCGGATGCGAAGGGTGTCGCCCGACCGATACGTGTAGTGGTAGGCGGCGCTGTCGGCGAGAGGGTGGAGCGCCCAGTCACTCCCCAGAAAGACTCGATCCTCCGCAGGGTCGAGGAAGTCGAAGTCGAGATCGAACGCGTCGTCGGAACGAGGGTTCCTCTCGAACTCGATGGCGACCCCGGCAATCGGAACCCCCCTTCGTACGCCCAGCCACCGCACGATCCGATCGCCATCGGCATCCCAATACACTTTCGCGGCCCGCTCCTGGTGGAACATCGCCCGCTCACGCCGGATGATCTTTCCGCCGAGTCCCGCGTAGATGCGTTCGCGGAACGTCACTTCGAAGCTCGTGAGGCCGGCCGCGCGGGCGGTTCGCTCTCGTTTCGCCCGAATGATGAGGTCGCGCACTCCCGCGTCCGCGTACGTGTCGTCAGGGACGGGTCGCACGTCGACAGTATCGGCGGAAGACTCTCCCTCTCGCTCCGCCTGAACGGCGCGCAGCGGAGCGCTCGCGGCCGCAAAGGTCACGAGGAGCGAGGCGAGGACGCCTCGGATGTGCTTGTGTCGGCGCGGAACGATCTGCATCGGCCTGTCGGTTCGACGTTGAGGGCCACGATCCGTACGCCGCGGCGTGTGAAGCGGTTTCGTGGCGTCGTGTACTGTACGAGTCACCATACTGTATCTTCCCCTCCCGCAGACGAGCGGCGTGGGGTGAGGGTCACGATCGACGGCGGCAGCCACCGGACGCCATCCGGGCAGGTCTCAGGAGAGTCATGGGCATTTACGGCGACCACATCTTCCCACGCCTGATGGACGGGGGGCTCAGCGGCGCGCAGCATCGCACGTTGCGCGAGCGGGCGCTGTCTCGCGCGCGCGGCTCGGTGCTCGAGATCGGGTTCGGCACCGGCTTGAATCTGAATTGCTATCCACCGGACGTGGCACGCCTCGTCGGGATCGATCGCCAGACCATGCTGGAGCGTCGCGTGGCCGGGAGAATCTCGCGGGCACCCTTCCCCGTCGAGCGGGTCCAACAGGACGCGGCCGATCGCCTGCCGTTCGACGATGGGTCGTTCGACACCATCGTGAGCACGTGGACCCTGTGCTCCATCGACCGCCTTCGCGCGGCGCTGCTCGAGTTGCGACGCGTGATGCATCCCGACGGAGCGTTCCTCTTTCTCGAACACGGACGGAGCGATAGAACGCTGGCGGCGACGTTACAGGATGCTGCGAATCCGCTTCAAAACATCGTGGCATGCGGCTGCAACCTCAATCGGAAGATTGATTCGGAGATCCAGGATGCGGGATTCAAGATCATCGAGTTCGAGCGGTTCAAGGTTGCCGGCGTGCCCCGGATCTTCGGCGAGGTATACGAGGGCGTGGCGACGCATGCGTAACCCGATGTTCCGTTGGACCCTGGTCGCGATCGGCCTGGTGGTCGCGGCGTGTGCGCCGGAATCCGTGCCCGTGGAGCCCGAGGAGATCCCCGCGGCGTCGGAGTACGTCGAGGTCGCCGCTCGGCTCGCCGAGTTCATCGATCACGAGCTCGCCGACAAGGAACTCCCCGCGATTTCCGTCGCCCTCGTGGACGACCAGCAGACCGTCTGGGCGGCGGGGTTCGGGGTTGCCCGTGCGGAAGGGTCTATCCCGGCCAGCGCGGCCACGATCTACCGGGTGGGCTCGGTGTCCAAGCTCTTTACCGACCTCGCGGTCATGCAGCTCGTCGAGCGCGGCGCGCTGGACCTGGACGCCCCGATCACGGAGTACATCTCGGAGTTTCGGCTGGGCAATCCCGTTTCACCCGACGTCACCGCCGACTCGCCGCCGACCCTACGGCAGCTGATGTCCCATCGGGCCGGGATCGTCCGCGAGCCGCCGGTGGGCCACTACTTCGACGACACCGAGCCGAGCCTGGCGGAGACGGTCGCCAGCCTGAACGGCACACCGATCATCTACACGCCGGGCTCGCGCGTGAAGTACTCCAACGCGGGGATCGCGACGGTGGGCTACGTCCTCGAGCGCACCCGCGGGCGGCCGTTCGCCGAATACGTGCGTGATGCGGTGCTGGCGCCGCTCGGTATGCGAAACAGCGCGTTCGTTCCCGACGCGGCAGTGCGGGAAGGGCTCGCCGACGCCGTCATGTGGGGATACGACGGGCGCGAGTTCCCGGCGCCGACGTTCGAGCTCGGAATGGCGCCCGCCGGGAGCATGTACGCGCCTGTCACCGACCTCGCGCGCTTCATGTCCGCCGTATTCGCGGGCGGCGACGGCGCGGAGGGGCGGGTCGTGGCCGACACGACCCTCGCGGAGATGCTCACCCCGCAGTTCGGAGAAGACTCCGGGTTCGGAATCGGGTTCAGGCTGGGCACCCTCGACGGACACAGGTTCGCCGGGCACGGCGGAGCGATCTACGGATTCGCGACGCAGCTCTCGATGCTGCCCGATGAGAAGCTCGGCGCGATCGCCGTCACCAGCATGGACGTGGCGAACACCGTCACCGATCGGATCGCGGACTACGCGTTGCGGCTCATGCTGGCCGCGAAGGCCGGTGAGCCGCTGCCTGACGTGCGCACGACGGACGCAATCGACCCGGCGGTCGCCGCGGCGCTTCCCGGCACCTACGAGGCCGCCGATGGAGGGCTCTCGCTGATGCTCACCTACCGCCCGGCCGCCACCGGCGCGGGCGACGTGATCGCGGAGATGGCCGGAACGCGCTATCGGATGAGGGCCCGCGGAGACACGCTCGTCATCGATGGGCGGCTCGGTTTCGGCGGGTTCTTCCGCGTCGATGGCGACGCGCTCGTGGCCCGCGACGGCACCCGACTCGAGCGTACGGGCACGCCGCCGGGACCGAGGCCGCTGCCCGCGCCGGAACGGTTCCTTGACCTCATCGGCGAGTACGGATGGGACCACAACGTCCTCTTCATCTACGAGCGGGATGGGGCCCTGTACGCCCTCATCGAGTGGATCGAAATGGACCAGCTCGAGGAAGTCGCCCCCGATCGGTTCGCCTTCCCGCGCGAAGGCGGCCTGTATCACGGCGAGTCGTTGGAATTCGAGCGCGACGAAAGCGGGCGAGTCACGGGGGTAGTGGCCGCCGGGATTCTGTTCGCACGTCGCGATGTGGGAACCGATGCCGGCGTCACGTTCACGATAGATCCGGTCCGTCCGGTCGCCGATCTCCGCGAAGAGGCGCTGGTGGCGAGCCCGCCGGCTGAGAGGGGCGACTTCCGCGAGCCCGATCTGGTCGAGTTGTCGTCCGCGGATTCGACGATCCGGTATGACATTCGGTACGCCACGACGAACAACTTCATGCAGAGCGTGTTCTACCGGTCGCCGCACGCGTTCATGCAGCGGCCGGCTGCGGAGGCGGTCGCGCGGGCGAATCGGGGCCTGGCAGGCTACGGCCTCGGCCTGCTGATCCACGACGCATACCGGCCCTGGTACGTGACCCGGATGTTCTACGACGCCACCCCCGAAAACCAGAAGATCTTCGTAGCAGACCCGGCGAACGGCTCGCGCCACAACCGCGGGGCGGCGGTCGACCTGACGCTATACGATCTGGCGACGGGCGCGCCCATACAGATGGTCGGGGGATACGACGAGTTCTCGGAACGCTCCTACCCGAATTACGTAGGCGGGACCTCTCTCCAGAGATGGTACCGCGAGGTCCTTCGACGTGCGATGGAAGCGGAGGGCTTCACCGTCTACGAGTTCGAGTGGTGGCACTTCGACTACGGCGATTGGGCGAGCTACCCGATCCTCAACCTGACGTTCGAACAGGTAGCTGCGAACAGGTAGAAGCGGACCGCTAGCAAACCGTTACTGCGCGCGGACCGTCGCGCGGCCACCGATCCAGCCTCCAAGAAGCGCGGCCGACGCCGGTCCGAGGAGAAACAGGAACGCCAGCGGGAAGTCCGCGGAGCTGCGTTCGGTGAGCGAAATCCACAGGCCCACCGCGCCGAGCAACGCGAGACCCCAACCCGACGCCAGCGCCCAGCGGATCGGCCGGCTACCCGCCTGAAGCCGGCCCAGCAGGAACCCGATCAGCACATAGAACACGCCTCCCACGCCGATCCGTCCGAGACCCAGGGGCGCGACCAGCACATCCGTGAAGACGAACGCCAGTCCAGCGGCGCCGGCGAGCACTACCGTGATGAGCGACAGAATCGTTTTCATGGGTGCGAAGATGCCGGTCTCCGCCCACATTCTCAACTTGTCGGCAGACGTTCGTCGATCAACACCTTGTGCAGAGGTCCCTTGACCTGGAGCACCCGATGCGCCGCAGCATGCTGGCAGTCCTCGCCGTCATGGTCGTCACATCTTCGGCCACGACGGCCGTCCGCCCTGCGGAACCCGCGGGCCCTTCCCTCGACGACCTGGCGTGGATCGCCGGCCACTGGGGCGGCCAGGCCTTTGGCGGCCGAGTGGAAGAAGCGTGGTTCTCGCCCGCGGGGCGTTCGATGAGCGGCAGCTTTCGCCTCATCCAGGACGGCCTGGCCGTGATGTACGAGCTGCTTCTGCTCGAGCAGGATGACGACGGTGAGATCTATTACCGGTTCAAGCACGTTTCGCGGGGCTGGGAGCCCTGGGAAGAGACGCGGCTGGAGTACCGGCTGACCGAACTGGAGGGTCGAAAGGCTACGTTTCGACCGACATCGGCCCAACCACCGGAGAACGCCCCGGCATGGTTCACCTACGAGAGCCCGAGCGGCGACCGCCTCGTGGTGACGGTTCACGGAGGGGCGTCGCCGCTGGCCATCGAAATGACGCGACGGTAGAGGACGGCCCGCAACGATGGATCGGATTCGGTACTACGGTGCGCTCCTTGCCGTCGTCAGCCTTCCGCCCGCCATCCTCTACTGGCTCATCGTCCATCCGTTCGTCGATGTGTGGAGGCGGGTCGGAAAGGCGACGACATTCTCGTTGCTCTGAGGACTACCGGCGCCGCGTACCGATGTTCATCCCGCACTTCAGGCCCGGCCAGAACGGGACGTAGCGCCACGGTCCGCCGAGCGGCTCAGTAGGCCGGCACCTCCCGCTCCGCACGATCCTCGCCCACCCGGTACGAAACCCGCCGGTACGGCAGCCAGCCGATCGCGACCGACGCTACGTCCACGTCGGCGCGCCGGGGTGTCACGGCGATCTCCTCCAGCTCGATCGCCGAACCTTCCCACCGCGACGTGATCTCCGCGACTTTCTCGGCCAATTCGGCCTCGAGTTCGCCCGCATCGTCCCGCAGACTCTCGAGGTTCTCCTCGGCATCCTCCGCGCGCTGCTTCGCAGAAGACGACATCCGCATCCGGCGCAGACCGGACGACGCCGACCTGGAGGAGCGTTTGCCGAGGAACGCGCCCAGGACCGACTCACCGATCGCGACGATGGTCTCGCGCTTTCGTGCCGCGGCGTCGGCCTCGTAGCGTCCAAGCTGCGCCCGCGCCTTTCGAAGACGCTCGGCGATCCGGTCGAGCTTCACCTCGAAGCGTTCCTCGATCCGGTCGATCTCACGATCGCGCCGCTCCCGCGCCTCCTGGGTAATCCGCAAGCGGAAATCCGCCGCCGTCTCCCCGGGACGCGAGAACGCATCGAGCGCGGGGGCCTCCAGAAGGGTGATCCTCTGCGAGCGGTACAGAAAATCTTCCAGGTCGCGGCGGGATGCGTCGATCTCCCGTTTCTGGTTCATCGACTCCGGTAGCGGGGCGAACGTCGCGCCCTCTTCGACCGATCCCGCGGCCAGCGATGTGGCGGCCAGCGCCTCCGCGGCGTCCCACCGAATCGATCCCGCCTCATCCGGGCGCGCCGCTAGCGAGAAACTCCGACGATCCTGCCCCCCGGATCGCCTGTGGAAAAAACTCACGCTCCCGGTCGCCACGATCGACGGCCGGTAGACGAGAGCCTGGGCCGTGACCTCCGCGTCCGGGCCCACCTGCTCCTCGATGGCCAGCGCCGCCCCGGTGGACCCGAGCGTGAGCGGAAGGAACACCTGCGCGACGTCCCCTCCCACCGACGGAGGTCGCGCCGACAGCGACGCATCGACCGTGGTGGCCGAGGGAGCCTTCGCCACTGCGCCCGCCGGCGCGACTCCGTCGCCGTCGACAGCCTCCGGATCCGGCTCGCGCGCGCCCATCAAGTCTGAGACCTGGTCCCGGGTCAGGGGCCCCCGGAGATAGCTCATGGCCCAGCGCGTCCGGAATGTGACCGGCGCCCCCTCGTGCACGTTGTGGAGGAGAAACTCTCGCTTGTCGAGAGACGCGATCAGGGAGGCGATCTCGCTTCTGGAGGCCCCCTTCCCCTCTGCCGCCACTTCGAGACCGTCGAGCAGTCGTGCCTTGTCCCGCTCTGTCTGTAGACGTCCGATAAACCATGTGCCCGCGTTGGTGAGCGCCTTGTAGTCGAGATCGACCGGGTTCTGAGTGGAAAGGACGACACCCAGCCCATAGGCTCGCGCCTGCTTGAACAGCGTGAGAAACGGCTTCTTGCTGGGCGGCTCGGCCACGGGCGGCAGGAAGCCGAACACCTCGTCCATGTAGAGGAGCGCCCGCAAGCTCGTGGTTCCCGACTGTTGACGCATCCAGGTGATGAGCTGATTCAAGAGCAGCGTCACGAAGAACATCCGCTCCGCTTCGGCGAGGTGCGCGATGTAGAAGATCGACTGCCGTGGCCGACCGTCCGGTGCGCTCAGGAAGCCCGGGATATCGAGAGGTTGGCCGTGCATCCAACTCTGAAAACCCGGCGCGGCGATGAGGTTATTGAGCTGCATCGCGAGCGCCAGGCGCTCCTTCTCCGGGAAGAACGTGTCGACGTCGAAGACCCCCAGGCGACGGACCGGCGGATTCTGAATCGAGAGGATGAGCTTCGCGAGGTCGAGGTCCTCACCGGCGCGCCAGAAGTGCTCGAAGATGTTCGAGAGCAGGATGTGTTCGCGCGATCGCACCGGGTCGGCGTCCGCGCCGATCAGCCCGAGAATGCCCGAGACGGTCCCGGCGATGCGTTCGCGGAGGTACTCGGCGTCCTCGTCCCAATCCGCGTTCGGCGCGGCAAACGAACTCATCACGGAGACGGGGATCCCGGCATCGCTCCCCGGCGTGTACACCACGATGTCGCAGGTTTCTCGCAGGGTTCGGATCCGCTCGCCGGTCTGTCCCCATTTCGCCAACCCACCCTTCCACAACTCCGCCTGTGCCCGAGCGAATTCGGCGGGCGCCTGATCCTTCCGACGGGCGTCGTCGGGGTTTATCCAGGGCTCGAAGTCCGACCCCTGCAGGTCGGGAAACGTGAGCAGCAGATTGGTCATGTCTCCCTTGGGATCGATGATCAACGAAGGCACTCGGTCCATGGCTGCCTCCTCGAGAAGATCGAGGCAAAGACCCGTCTTGCCGCTCCCCGTCATGCCGATGCAGACCGCGTGCGTGGTCAGGTCGCGGGAGTCGTAGAGCAGTGGGGCCTCGAGCGGCTCCGCGCCTGTCTCGGCACCCAGGTAGAACGCTCCGAGCTTCTCGTAGTTCATCCGACCTCCGGCGTGTCGTCCCGACGAGCGCACCTCGGCACCGACACGAGGGGACCCGGCCCGTGTCAGCGTCAGTTCTCGGGCGGGAACGTCTCCATGATCCTGGTCACGATGTCGCTGATCGTCTTCTGGCTTTCCTCGGGGCTCTGCTGACGGCTGCTAATCGTCTTCTCACCTGTGCCGCGCCAGACCATCTCCTGGTCCGACTCATCGAAGATCCCGATCAGCAGCTGACCTATGGTCGACGTGTTCTGTCGGGTGGTCGACGTTCCGAAGCCCATACCGCCGCCCCAGTAGCCATGCCCGTACCCATAGCCGCCCCAGCCGCTGTTCATCGTGGTGTAGCTGACTTCGTCGCGAGTGCTCAGCTGATACCCTACGGAAATGTCGCCTCCGTCATCGACCTTCCGGAAACCTTTTGCCTGGAGATCGGCGTCGATCGCTGCCCGAATCCTCCCGTCGATCAGCGGGTCCGCGGCGACCCCCGATCCCTCCGATTCGGCATCCGGAAGCCACTCGAACGTCTGGAAAGCCGAGAAGTTGCCACTCGGATCGAAATCCGAAACGACGGAGAGACCGCTGCACGCGGCGAGGAGCACGGTCGCGGCCGCCAGCCCGGCGATCGCGGAGATTTTTCTGGCAATGGACATTGACGTTTTACCCTTCTTCCGAGTTGCTGGTATACGTGATAACCGCGGCCAGTGACCGGGCGATGCTCTGGTTCGGGATTCCAAGCTAATAGACCGCCGTACCCTTCAATAGCCGGACGCCGCGTCGGCATCAATACCGGCGCCGCACTTCCCGGGTTCAGTGATCGGCCGCTCCTCGCGTCTCACCGCGTAGCCGTGAAACGTTTTCTGTGTAGCGGGGTTTGATCGCCAGACGAAAACTCCCCATCTTTATAGGGGATCTTGAATTTTGTAGAGGATCTTGAATGCGGACGCCCAACGTTTGACGAGCGCGATACAGCTGGAGCGAGGTTGGTGAACGCACACACGATACGTCGAGTACCGCTCCTGGCGGTTCTGTTTGGTTCGACGTTTGCCATGCCGGTGGAGAGGCTTGCCGGGCAAGACGCACCCGAGCGACTCCCCGCGACCCTCTTCGGCAAGGTGGTGAATTCGTCGTCCGGGCTGCCGGTGGAAGGCGCGGTCGTGAGCCTGCTGGGTTCGGGGTACGGCGCAATCACCGACTCGACCGGAAACTTTCGGATCCCGCAAACCTGGGCCGGTCCGGACACCATCGAAGTACGGTTCATCGGCTTCGAGCCCAGTCGGACGACGGTCGAACTCGTACCCAACGAGATCACGCGCATCACGCTCCTGCTGAGCCAGACCGTCGTGCGTGTGGCCGATCTCGTCGTGGAAATCAAGCAGACGAGGCGATCGCGCAACCTCGAGGGCTTCGTGGAGCGGATGCGGCGCGGGTTTGGCGACTTCTTCACCCCCCGCGATATCATCAACCGGAATCCCCGGCTCCCCAGCGACCTGCTGCGGGGGATCCCGAATGTGACCGTCAGCCGCATCCGGTACGGGAAGGCGCAGGTCACGATCGGGCGGGGAGCTCGACTCGGGTGTCCGCCGGCGATCTATCTCGACGGGGTGTACCAGGCGGGTATCGATCTCGACGATATTCCGGCCGAGGAGCTGGGCGCCGTCGAACTCTACAAGGGGATGACCGACACCCCCATGCAGTTCATGCGGTCGGCCAGCACGTGCGGCGCAATCGTAATCTGGACACCTGACACCATCGATTTCCAGGACTGGGCCGGTGACCTACCCGACCCGTTCGACAAGGACAAGTAGGAAGCGATACCAGACGCAGGCTACTGTTTTCAAGCAGCCACCTGCGGTCGTCTTAGACGAACGTGATCGCCGACTCCACCTCGATGTCCGGGCGCAGCGAGTGGAAGACGCTGCAGTACTTTTCGAACGAAAGCTGCACGGCCCGTTCGGCTTTCGCCTCCTCGACCTCGCCTGCGATCTCGAACTCGAATCGCATCGCGCGGACATAGCGTGGCGGAGCGTCCATCCGCTTCGCCAGAATCTTCAGACGCAGCCCCTCGAGATTCTGACGGCCTTTCCCGAGAATGTCGACGACATCGATCGCCATACAGGCGGCCGTCGATTCGAGGAGGAGGGCAACGGGGCTCGGACCGCTCTCCGCGCCGCCGTCAATCACCGTTTCGTGTGGACCGAGGCGGCCGATGAATTCGAGTCCACGCCCGGCCCATTCGACTGAGATTTCTTCCATTGTGGCTGAACTCGCAGCATTGGGGGTTCCGCATTTCCAGACCGGCGTGCGTATCGCGCCGGCAGCGGAAGATACTGGAGTTCCCCCGACAGCCCAGGAGGCTGTTGAATTTCTAGTGTCGCGCGAGAATCCGAATCGTCTGTCCGTCACGCTCCACTTGCGCACCGACCGCGGTGACCGTCAGTCCGTCGCCCGTCACTCGTAGCGTATCGCCGCTCTCGACGACCTCCGGCTCGCGGAGCCCGGTGACGCGAAAGCGATCGATTCCGGCGAACAGCGGGTGCCCGGGAAGGCCCCGGGTCATGGCGTTCCGGTCCAGTGCTTCCGCCGTGATCGTCTCGTTCCCCACGACGATCCAGCGAGTGTGGAGGACGTGGCGGTCGTCGAGCACGCGGACGTTCAGTGGATCGAACCGCTGGGGGTTCAACGGTTCTGCCCCCGCCACGATCTCGACGCTCCAGCCCGGCGCGTCGTCGAAGGCGGCGCGTGCGCGTTGGTCGCGTCTCGCCAGATCGGCACTATCGCTCCGCGCCACGCTGCGAGCGCGGGCGATCTCGTCGGGGCTGGCGCCGCATCGGCGAACGGACATGTCCCCGATCGCCCCCTCCAGCAGCGCCTCCAACGGAAGCGGGTCGTCCGCTTCGGTGAGTGTGCGCTTCCAATCGGGCGCCAATCGATCCAGCAGGACCGCCAGCGCGTGGCCGGTCGCGTACGCGCGCTCGCGCACGTCTTCGGGTCGGAATCCGTCCGCGGGGAGTGCCGGCGTCGAGCCGGTGACCCACCCCTGCACGTATCGGGCGAGACCCTCTCTGAGTTCGGTCGCCCGTTCATACCCTACTGCAGCCGAAGGCAGCCGGTCGAACCGCGCCTTCCGCGCCTTGAGGAACGCCTGAGCCCAGCACAGCTCCCGGACCGAGTCCGGGGCCGTCACGGCCCTTCTCAGCGCCCCGCCCTCCAGGCGTCTGAGCTGGAGCAGGTTCGCGGGACGGACCGGGTAGGTGAACAGGTCGACCTCGTTCGCGCTCCACGCCGGGTGCGCCGTGGACTGGTACACGTGAAAGGCCTCGTGCATGAGCAACGCCGCCGTCTCGACGGCGTCCGGCGCTACGCTCGGGATGGCCGCAACGGCGCTGCGGACCCCCGCGAATTCCGCATCAGTGTTCGCTCTGAGCTCTGCGAACAGCGTGTCGGCGACCCACACACCGTCCGCCCCACGCATTCTCTCGAAGCGAGCGGGGGGCGCGGGGTGGCGTAACAGGTAGGTATTCGCATCATCATAAAGAACGAGCGGCACTTCGGCAGGCGTGAAGCCGGGCCAGGAGACATCCGCCACCGCCGTATCGAACGCATCCGCGATCTCGTTCACGTCGGCGGCGCGCGGGTGGGAACAACCTGCGGAGAGCATCCACAGCGGCAGGATCAGTGAAACCATGACCATGCGGCCGGCGTACCACTGGGCATAAGGGGGTGTCATGTTCGAAACGCTTGGAATGTTCCTCTGGTTGGTGATCACGGGGATCGCCTCGATCGGGGGTTATATCACGATGAAACGCTTTGTTCGCGAACGCCTGCGCTTCGTCGACGGAGTACACCGGAAGCCGCTTCCCGCCATCGCGGGCGTGGCAGCGACCGCCATCGCGATCCCCCTCACACTACTGCCGATCGTCAATATGGGAACGGCGCTGCTCTTCGGAATCGGAATCGCGGCCGGCGCAGCCTCGGGACGTCGCGAGTTGAAGAGGCTCCCCGGCGCCTGAACGACGACCAGCGTCCGAACGAGGACCGGCGCCCGACCCCTTTGACCCCGCAGAGCAGCATGGGGTTTGAACGCGCGGCCGGTCGGCCGCTCTGGACAGGCAGGGCGGCGACGGAGGGCTCCGCCGCCGCCGCGACGACGTCCGTTCCGGACCGTCAGCGACCCGAGCTGCGGCCTTCCTGCTCGCTCCAGGCGAGTCCCGTCGTCGCCTGACCGGCGTCCAACGAGCCGACGACCTCGCGCCGGGCCACATCCACGACGTCGACGCGGTGACTTCCGGGCACGGACACGTACGCGGTCGTTCCGTCATCCGAGAATGCCAGCGAGCGCGGCTCCCCGGCGATCGGCAGGCGAGCGAGCACGGCGGCAGACGCCACGTCGAGAATCGTCACCTCCCGGCTGCCCCGGTGAGAGACCCACACCTCGTGTCCTGCCGGGTGAAACTGGAGCCGGGTCGGTCCGGTGCCACCGCTCGCGAATACCGCCTTCTCCTTCAGGGTCCGCGCGCTGAAGACGCTGATCGTGTGATCGCCGCTGTTCGCGACCCACAGCTCACGCCCGTTGCTCGACAGGGCCAGCCCCTCAGGACGGCGTCCCGTGGTGGCCGTCGTCGGGACGACGGTCATGCGATCGATCATCGTGACGTGATCCGACCCGGTGTTGGAGACGAAGATCCGGCGGTTGTCGCGACTGAGCGTAAGCGTGCTCGGGTCGGCCCCACCCGTCTTCCACAGCATCTTCACTTCGCCGGTATGCGCGTCCATCTCCACGATGCCGCCCTCGTCGGACGTCATCCAGAGCCGCTCACCGTCGGCGCCCACACGGATCGCATCGAGGTCACGGTAGTCGTCGAGCGCGAACACCGCGTGGACTCGACGTTGGGCGATGTCCAGCACCGTGACCCCGCCGAGGCCGAGGCCAGCGTCGATCTCCCCGTTCCCCCCGGAAGACGCGCCGACTCCGCCAGGGATGATTCCGTCACTCGTCACGTAGGCGTAGCGCCCGTCGGGACTGATGGCCACCCCACGGGGATCCGGCCCCGTCGGAAACCGGCCGAGCAGCCGGCGGCTGAAGGGGTCGAAGAGGAGCGCTTCGGCCGTCGAGCCGCTCACGACAACCACCGTTCCGGTGGCCCCGACCTCGGTAGCGATCGGCCGCACCGTCTGAGCACGCGCGTCGTCAGCTCCGGCCGCGAACAGCGACATGGCGACCGCCGTTCCTGTGAACGTTTTTCCGAACATCTGCACGAGTTTTCCTCGTTTCGGACCGCCCGTTCCCTCATCGACCGATACGGCGTCACACAAGCTAAGCGATTGCAGCATAATAAAGTACCCGGTTGTGAGCCTCCGGGCCCGCAGCGAGTCGTGACAGGTTCTCACCCTCGCGCCGATCGGGCCTCGACGACGAGAGGTTGCAAGGGCGGGGCCCGACCCCCACCCATTCTGTTCACAACCGACACGGGAGCTACCCCACCCAATGGAATTCGTGGCAAACGTCGATCGACTTACCGAGTGCCTGAAGAGCCTCGTCGCGACGGACTCCGTGAACCCGAGCCTGTG
>JBGMQU010000066.1:0-17648 GCA_048060725.1 Gemmatimonadota bacterium
GGCCGGAGGCCGGAAGTCTCCGCTTCCCGGACGGGGATCCCACCCATCCACCGAGATGTTCCTCCCGGTCCCGGGACGCTGATAATGTCGTACGACCCTTCGCTGCTTCCGGCCCACGAACAGCTCAAGCGAATCAATGGCGGCGAGCTCGCCGCTGCCGATTTGCTGAAGGCCTGCATGGCGCGGGTCGACCGTCACAACCAGGCCGTGAACGCGGTCGTGACCATGAATCCCGGTGCCGCCGCCGAAGCCCGCGCGGTCGATGAGAAGATCGCGGCGGGAGAGGACCCCGGTCCGCTGGCAGGTCTGGTCGTCGGGGTAAAGGACGTCACCGAGACCGCCGGTATCCGGACCACGTACGGCTCGCCGCTCTACTCGGACCACGTGCCCACCGAGGACGCACTCGTCGTTCGTCGTCTGCGCGCCGCGGGCGCGGTCATCCTCGGCAAGACGAATACGCCGGAGTTCGCGGCCGGGGGGAACACGTGGAACGAGGTCTTCGGAGCCACCCATAACCCGTGGGATCTGACGCGAAGCGCCGGGGGGTCGACCGGCGGCGGGGCCGCGGCCCTGGCCACGGGGATGGTCTCGCTCGCTCAGGGCACGGATCTCGGCGGATCGCTGCGGATCCCGGCGTCCTTCTGTGGCGTGGTCGGCCTGCGGCCGACGGCCGGGCTCGTCCCGACCTACCCGTCCAACTATCTGTGGGACGACCTGCAGTGCACCGGAATTCTCGGCCGGACGGCGGCGGACATCGGGTTGGCGCTCAAGGCGTTGGCCGGCCCGGCCGATGAGACGCCGGTCGTGGTTCCGCCGCGGCGACGTCGCGGGGAGGTGTGGGTCGAGGAAGCCGATCTGTTCCAGCGAAAAATGGCCTACTGCCCGGACATTGCGGGGATCGGGATCGATCCGGACCTCGATCGCGTGTGCCGTGAGGGGATCGACCTTCTCCGTGGCTGGGGCGTTACCGTCGAGGAGGTCGAGCTCGACCTGTCGTACGGCCGCGACGCGTTTCTCGCCCTGCGCGGCCACTGGTTCGTCTCGCAGTTCTTCGACGATCTGGATCGGATCGACGCGTACGGAGTGAACGTCGCGGCGAATCTCCGGTCGGGCCTCGAGGTGACGGTGCGAGAGTTGGGTGCGGCCGAGAACACGCGACGGACCGTGCGGGAACATCTGCTCGGCCTGTTCGACTCCTATGCGGCCGTGCTCACGCCGTGCATGGCGGTCCCGCCGTTTCTCGTGGAGCAGAACTATCCGACCGAGATTGCGGGCCGTCCGATGGACACCTACGTGGATTGGTTGGCGCCCACGTTTCTGCTCTCGCTGCCCGGCCTCCCGGTCGCCTGCACGCCGGCGGGGCTCGACGCGTCGGGGCTGCCCGTGGGTTTGCAGATCGTCGTGCCCCCGTTCAACGAGGCCCGGGCGCTCGCGATCGCAGGCGCGATGCAGGCGAAGCGGCCGCTCGGGCCCCCGCCGCTGCTCGACCCCGACTGATTCCGGGGCTGTGGCGTCCGTAGCGCGAACCGCCGTGCCTCTTCAACAGCTTTCCAGCGGAGAATCCAATGTCGCGAATCGACGGATGTGTACGGTTTCTGCAGCGTCTGATCCAGACTCGTTCGATGCCCGGAGAGGAAGGCGACATCGCCGTTCTCGTCGCGCAGGAGATGCGTGATCTCGGATACGACGAGGTCACGGTCGATGAGGCCGGCAACGTGATCGGTCTCGTGCGGGGGCGCGGCGAGGCCCCGAGCGTGATGTTCAATACACACCTCGACCACGTCGACGCGGGCGACCCCGCGGACTGGCCGCACGACCCGTTTGGCGGAGAAGTCCACGACGGGGTGGTGTGGGGGCGGGGCGCCGTGGACATCAAGGGGCCGCTCGCGGCGCAGGTGCACGGCATCGCCGGGCTTATCGGCGACGCGAAACCGGCCGGCGACGTCTACGTGACCGGCGTCGTACAGGAGGAGGTCGGAGGTCTCGGTGCACGGTACATGGCGGAGACATTGCGGCCCGACCTCACGCTGGTCGGGGAGCCCAGCCGTAACGAGGTGCGGCGGGGACACCGAGGCCGGGTCGAGCTCGTCGCTCACGTCCGCGGACGGATGGCCCACGCGTCGATGACGCAAATCGGACGGAACCCGCTGGCGGTCATCGGCACCTTCCTTTCGAGGCTCGATGAGGTCGCCCGACCTTCTCACCCCGAACTCGGACGGGCGACGATCTCCCCCACGCTGATACGGACCGATCAGACGAGCGCGAACGTGATTCCCGGCGAAGTATTCCTCACCCTCGACTGCCGCACTGTGCCGTCGCAGAGCGCCGAATCCCTCCGCAGCGACCTGCTTCCGCTACTGCGTTCCGCGGAAATCGAGGGAAGCGCGACCGACATCCTCATCCCGCAGAACGACCGCGTGAGCTACGCCGGATACGCGATGACGTACCCGGCCGACAACCCCGCGCACGCGATCGAGGCCGACCACCCCGCGCTGACCAGCGCCGTGGAGACGTTGGCCTCCGCGCTCGGCGAGGCCCCGCCGGTGGACGTGTGGGACTTCGCGACCGACGGAGGTCACTTCGCGGAAGCCGGAATGGTCGTCGTGGGGTTCGGTCCCGGAGACGATCGACTCGCCCACACGGTGAACGAACACATCTTCGTCGCCGATCTCGAGGTCGGGATGCTCGGGAACGAGACGCTCGCTCGTGAATGGCCCGCGTCGTACGCGGCGTTGCTATGAGGCTGCCGGGGTCCTCGGGGCCGACGTGAACTGTCGCACGTGCTCTTCGTCCATGGGCGGCGTGGAAAGCGACACGGTGACGAGGACGACCACGTTGATCGCGACCCCGTAGATCCCCGGGTGGATTCCCCCCGGGGCCAGCGCCGGGAACAGATTGAGCAGCAGGGCCACGAGGCCGCCCGCGACGAGCCCGGCGAGCGCGCCCTGCCGAGTGACGCGCGCCCACATCAGCGTGACCACCGTGAGCGGGAAGATCTGGGCGATGAATCCGTAGCTCAGCAGCAGCAGGTCGACGAGGCTCAGCCCCGGGATGAGCGCGAGGGCGTACGAGATCGCCCCGACCACGATCACCATTCTCTGGATCCAGCGGCGCTCGCCGGCGTCGTCGAGCGCGCCGGGTTTCACGTTCCCCCAGAAATCTCGGACCGCGATCGAGCCGGCGGCGTGCAACAGCGCGTCGCCCGTCGACATCGACGCGGCCAGCGCGCCGGCGCAGAACAGACCGACGATGAGGGGCGGAAGGCCCACCGCGGCGGAGGTCACGATCGTCGGGAGGATCGTGTCGGCGGGAGACACGCCCGGAAACGCCAGGATCCCGGCGAACCCGATGAAGAGGATGGGCACGAGAAACAACGCGAAGGTCGGGTAGAAGACGACGGTTTTCTTCAGCGTTTTCACGTCGCGGGCCGTGTAGATCTTCATGAAGTAGTGGGGCCACACGCTGAACCCGAGCGCCGATATCGCGACCGAGCTGGAATACGCGCCCCAGCTCCAGGGTTGCCCGTCCGGCCCGAGCCCGGGTCCGCGAAGCATGTCGGGCAGTTCGGCGGCGATGGCGTCGAACATCGGGCCGACCCCACCGTGCAGTTTCCACGGCAGGTACAGCCCCAGTCCCCAGGCGAGCGCCATCATGAAGATGCCCTGGAACGTGTTCGTCCACCCGACGCCCAGCACGCCGCTGCGGAACACGTAGATGAGGACCACTCCGTAGGCGATCGCCGATCCCGCCCACTCCGGCACCCGTCCCTCCGTGACCACGCTGAACACGTACCCCGCGCCCTTCATCTGGATCACCAGATAGGGGACGAACGCGAAGAGCGAGAGGACCGCGAGGATCGCCGGAATCGAGCGGCTCTCGAACCGGTGCGCGAAGAGTTCGGCCTGCGTCACGTACCCGAACTTTCGCCCGAGCGCCGCCACCCGGGGCCCGAAGAAGTACCACGGCACCAGCCCCACGGCCGCGTAGGCCAGGATGTAGAACGCCGCCGCCCCGCGGCTATACGACCACCCGGGTCCGCCCAGAAACGCGAACGCGCTGAAGACCGACGCCCCCATGATGAAGTAGAGGACGAGGAACCCGAGCGATCGGTCGCCGGCGACGTAACCTTCGGTGGTGTGGGACGCCTTCCCCCCGGAGGCGAGCCCGATCGCGAGCGAGAGCAGCAGGTATCCGATCGTCACCAGGAAGACGATCACCCAGTCCGCCATCAGCCGTGCCGCCCTGTCGATTCGCCGCCGTCCTGTGGCTCGCCCTCGCCGACCTGTGGGTCGCCCTCGCCGACCTGTGGGTCGCCCTCACCGGTGTGCTCACGGAGGTACAGCCACAGAAGGACGACGAACGACAGGATCAGAGCGCCGACCACGTAGGCCAGCGAGAACGGCATGGAAAGAACGCGGGGTTCGATGGTCGCGAAGGCCGGGTAGATCGGCCAGATCAGGGCCGCGAAGAGAGCCACGTAGAATGCGGCGACCGCGCCGATCACAATGCGGGATGGCGCCTCGTGCGTGGTCGAGTCGGACGAGGAGTCGGAGTCGGGCATGCCGGAAAAGGCCCCGATTCCTGCCCGCGGTCAAGCATCGGGAGGCTGCTGTAGAACCCCGGCGCAGCCTCCGGGCGAGATCCCGGAACACGACAAAGTTGTACCGATCGACCCGATCGTTAATCTTGGGGGCATGAAAGCGACCGCCCGCCCGCCCCTGTGGCTCGTTCTCACGCTGTCACCCGCCGTCGCGTGGGTGATCGTCTGGCTCATCGGCCCCAACGCGAGCAGCGCCGTCGTCGCGATGGACATGCCGTTCGGACGCGACCTCGGGATCGTCTGGCGGGCGCTCGCCCTGATCGGCACGATCCTCTCGCTCGCCCTCACCTTCCGGGGTCTCGGCCACAGCATGTCCGAAGAACACCACACGGGCACGGCCGAGTGGGTGGCGCTAGGAGCCGGATCGGCCGTGTTGCTCGCACTGGTCAGCAGCGCGGACCTCCCGCGCCGCGGGGACCCGCCCGGCACGGCGGTCGCGGAGGCCCGCAGCGCCGCGGCGGCGCTGGCGGCGGAGGGGCCCCACGTCGATCTGTCGGTGGGCACGCACGTCGTGTTGCTCGGCACCGGGACTCCCAACCCGGATCCCGACGCATCGGGTCCGGCGACGGCCATCGTGGTGGACGGGAAGGCGTACATCGTGGATGTCGGGGCAGGGGTCGTGCGCCGCGCAACGGCGGCCGCGAGACTTTATGCGAGTCCCGCCCTGGAAGCGCGAAACCTGGACATCGCCTTCCTGACGCACCTCCACAGCGACCACACCGTCGGCCTCCCGGACCTCGTGTACACGACCTGGGTGGCGGAGCGGAACGCACCTCTGCGCCTGTTCGGGCCCGATGGTACGGCCTCACTCGCCGAGCACCTCACGGCTGCGTACGGTGCCGACATCGAGAATCGGCTCGCAGGCCTCGAGCCGGCAACGCCGGACGGGTGGCGCATCGACGCGTCGGACTCCGATGAGGGCCTGGTCTACGAGGACGATCGTGTGCGCGTGACCGCCTTCCGTGTCCCGCACACGGGGTGGGACGAGGCGTTCGCGTATCGTTTCGATTCCGCGGATCGATCGATCGTTATTTCCGGCGACGGCACCCCGAGCGACGCCGTGGTCGACGCGTGCAGCGGGTGCGACGTCCTGGTGCACGAGGTGTATTCGGCGGCCCGGTTCCAGACTCGACCCGACGTCTGGCAGACGTACCACGCTCAGTCCCACACGTCTACCGTCGAGCTCGCGGACATCGCCAGACGGGCGAACCCCGGCATCCTCGTCCTGTACCACCAGCTCGGCTGGGGGGCGACGCCGCAGGAGATGCTCGACGAGGTCCGTGCGGCCGGGTACGACGGCCCGCTGGCGTACGGTCGCGACCTGGACGCGTATTAGAGGCTCGCGTACTGGAGGGCTGTCGAAGAAGTATGGTTCGCAGGTGACACGGGTTCGGCGGCGGGTTTCCCAGGGAGGTCGAGATGGCGAAGCGTTGGTGGGTAACGATCGGTGTAATGCTGCTGGCAGCGTGCGGCGGGTCCACGGGGCCAGGCGGAAACCCACCGCCGCCGCCACCGCCTCCGCCGCTCTCCACGCCGCCGGGTGACGCCGGCTTCAACATCGTCGACAACGCGTTCGTCGACGCCGACGGGAATCGAAATGCGGCCGCGAGCATCACGATGACGGCCGGTCAGATGGCCGGGTGGATCCATGATGGAGTGGTCACGCATACGGTGACGTTCAGCTCGGTCCCGAACGGTGCCATTACCAACGACAGCGGCAACCTCATGAACGGGGATTCGTTCCTGCAGACGCTCACCACGTCCGGAACCTACGTGTTCTTTTGCTCCATCCACCCGGCCACGATGCGAGACGTCACGATTATCGTGAACTGAGTCACGCGGCCGCGCCTCGGGTCCCCCGGCACGCTCGATGCAACGCTCGCTGACCGTGCGTCCGAACCGTGTCGGCCAGCCTGGCGAGAACACCGTGCCCTTCCGGGATGGTACCGTCCCGCCGATCAGCTGACCGTGACGGTTCCACCGGCACGTCGAGGACGGCGATCGTAGCGTAAAGCGTTGGAATGGAGCGGGTTAACGCATCGCGAGATCGAGAGCGCCGGCATACGTTGGAGCGCGGTCGGTGAGGGCGGTGCGCGGCCGAGGGCCGTGCGGCCGAACTCTTCCCGGGCACGTGCAGTCTGCACGGGTTGGTAGCGTTTCCTCCATGCGTGAGATCGTCGTCGAGAGATAGCGCGACAGGTGCGAGAGGTCGGGGATGGGCGAGGTGGTGGGCTGGTTGGCGAGCAACGTCGTGGAATTGAGCCTGATCGTGGCGCTGGGTGCGGCCGTGATCCTGCTCTTCATCCGCGGCCGCAACGCATCGGCGCGAGCGGATGAGCACGCCGCGGGCGCGCGCGCCCTTCAGCAACGGATGGACGCCGTCGAGGCCGCCGGAGACGCGCTCGTTCTGACCGGTAGCGGCGACCGATGCCTCTACGCCAATCCCGCTAGCGCGGCCCTGTTCGGTTACGGGGACGCCAGCGCGCTCTTCGGCAAGACGTGGCGAACCCTCATCGCCGACTCGGATACCCAGCGGATGGAGACACAGGTCATCCCGACCCTGAAGAAGACGGGGCGCTGGGTGGGTTCGCTTCGCGGCAAGACACGGAAGGGCGAAGTCGTGCCGCTCGACCTTTCCATATCGGGTGTCCGGGGCGGGTACCTGTTCGTCATGCGGAATCGCAGGGCCGCGGCAGACGAGGGCGACGGTGATCCGATGCGGTTCGAGTCGCTCGTCAGCGGCAGTGCGAACGCGCTCGTGCTGCTCGGTGACGATTTCCGGATTCTGGAGTGGAACCCCGAGGCGGAGCGGCAGCTGTCCAGAACGCGGGACATCGTCCTCCGCACCAGCTTCCTGGGGTTGTTCGACCCCGAGGTGCGCGACCGGGTCGAGGAGCAACTCCAGTCGGTACTCACCACCCGCGAGCGGAAGAGCTTCGAGGCCACGCCGGCGCCGAAGGAGGGCGATGCGCCGTCCGACGGCGACGATGACCGCGCGTTCCTGTGGAACGTGACCTACGTGCCGCACGATCAGGGGGGGCAGTTGGCGTGCGTGGGGCAGGACGTCACCGGAATCAAGGCGACGGAGGAGGAGTTTTCGCGTCAGGAGCATCTCTACCGGATGCTCGCGAACAACTCGAGCGATCTCGTCAGTGTGCACGATCTCGAGGGAACGTTTACGTACGTCAGTCCGTCGTGCACCACGTTGATCGGCTATACCCAGGAGGAGCTCGTAGGCAAGGACCCCTATCAGTTGAGCCATACCGAGGATTGGAAGGGGATTCAGGCGGCGATGGCTGCCGCCCGAACGGGCCGGCATACGCGAACCAGCCTCCGGATCCGCAACAGCTCAGGGGTCTACACGTGGTTCGAGATGTCCGTCCGCCCGCTGTACGACAATCTCGGCGCGATCCAGCAGATCCAGACCAGTTCGCGAGATATCAGCGAGCAGAAAGCGGTGGAGGCCCAGCTCTCACACCAGGCGCTGCACGAGCCGCTGACGGGGCTCCCCAACCGCAGCCTTTTCCTGGACCGCTTGCGACACGCGATGACGCTCGCCAAACGGAGCGGCGGGACGCTGACCGTGATGTTCATGGATCTCGACCGTTTCAAGATCATCAACGACTCCATGGGTCACGAGGCGGGTGATCGACTGATTCAGGCGGTGGCGCGCCGGCTGATGGACGTCGTGCGCGACGGAGACACCGTGGCGCGGCTCGGAGGTGATGAGTTCGGAGTCCTCCTGGAGTACGGGATCTCTGAGGCGGACGCGGAGGTCGTCGCGGGACGTATCCTCGAGGCGATCGAGCCGCCGTTCACGTTTTCGGGTCAGGAGATGTATGTCTCCGCCAGCGTGGGGATCGCCTTCAGTTCGCCGGAGGTCGAGGATCCCGAAGATCTCCTGCGATACGCCGACGTCGCCATGTACCGGGCGAAGAGCGAGGGCCCCGGAAAGTATCGGATCTTCGACCCCGAGATCGATTCCGACGCCACCGGCCGCCTGGCGATCGAGACCGATCTTCGACAGGCGATCGACCGCGAGCAACTCTTCAACGCCTATCAACCGATCGTTTCCCTCGCGACCGGGCGGGTTAGCGCCATGGAGGCGTTGGTACGCTGGCGCCACCCGACGCGCGGGCTCGTCGGACCCGACGAGTTTATCCCGGTGGCTGAAGAAACCGGGCTCATCGTCCCGCTCGGGTATCTCGTGACCCGGCGGGCGTGCGAGGCGCTCCACGCATTCCAGCAAATCGTCGGGTCGAAACGCGACCTGATCGTCGCGGTCAACCTCTCGACGAAGCAGTTCGAGCAGCCAGACCTGGAACGCGAGATCATGGTCATCCTCGCCGAAACAGGCACCCGGCCCGAGCAACTGCGAATCGAGATCACCGAGAGCGAGTTGATGCGCGACACGGGTCGCATCGCGCAGCTTCGGTCGAAGGGGCTGCAAATCGCGATCGACGATTTCGGAACGGGCTATTCGTCTCTGGCCTATCTGCGGAACATCGAGGCCGACTCGTTGAAGATCGATCGGCTCTTCGTGGACGGCCTCGGCGAGCACCACCAGGACGATGCCATCGTCCGCACCGTCGTGACCCTGGCGCGCGAGTTGGAACTCGACGTGACCGCCGAAGGGATCGAGACCGCGGAACAGCTGGCGCTACTTCGCGAAATCGGGGTGGATTCCGGTCAGGGCTTCTTCCTCGCCCGCCCCGCGCCCGTCGAGGAAATCTGCGATCTGCTGCGGGAAGATCCCACCTGGTAGTCGCCGTAACGTGATCCGCCCGGGACGCTCAGCACACTCCTACCCCGCGACCAGCGCCAGCAGCCAGGCGGCGCCCAACGCCGCGTAGATTCCGAGTATGTACCCCGCGACCGCCATCAGGAGTCCGACCGGCGCCATCGCCGGGTGGTAGACGCCGGCCACGACCGGCGCCGATGCCGCGCCCCCGACGTTGGCCGCCGAACCCGTGGCGAAGAAGAAGAGCGGGGCCTTCACCCAGCGGGCGACCAGAAGCAGGACGCTGGCGTGGACCGCCAGCCAGATGATTCCGGCGGCCAGGAACGCAGGTGCCTCGACGACCGCCGCGAGGTCGGCCTGCGCGCCGATCGCCGTCAGCAGCAGATACAGGGCGACATATCCGAGGCGGGACGCCCCCGCAGCCTCGAGCTTCCGTACGGGCGTGAACGAGAGGGCGAGGCCCGCCGTCACGACGATGAGTACGGCCCACGTGGTATTGCTGATGATCGTCGGCGACCCCAGGGTGGGGAGCGCCTGACCGGCCTTGACGGCGAGGAGCGCGCCGCCAAACCCGATCCCCAGGATCATCGCCGCGTCGGACAGATCGAGCGGCTTGCGGTCTGCGTCCAGGTCCTCGAGACGCCGGTTCGCCTCCTCGATCGCCTCGGACCTGGCCCCGATCCATCGGTCGAAACGGTTCTGGGAACCCGAGAGAAACAGCAGGATCCCGATCCAGCCGTACCCGACCACGGTGTCGACGACGATGATGGGGCCCAGCATCGCCTGACTGGTTCCCACGCTCTCGGCCACGGCCACCATGTTCGCGGTGCCGCCGATCCACGAACCGGACAGCGCCGCGAGACCCATCCATGCGTCGTCCGGCAACCATCGGCCCACGGCGAGAAGCGCGATCGGAGCGCCGATGACGATGCCGGCCGTCCCCGCCAGCAGCATGATGAGCGCGACCCGGCCGAGTCTGGCGATGCCCTTGAGATCGATGGAAACCATCAGAAGGAGCAGCGCGACCGGCAGGAGATAGCTGACCATCCAGTCATACGTCGGTGAAGAGGCCGGAAGAATTCCGATCGTGGTGGAAATCGTCGGGACGAAATAGGCGTAGATTACCGGGGGGGTGATTCGGAACAACCCCGCGAGCCGCGGCTGGCCGCTGGCCCAGAAGACGAAGCCGAGCACGCCGGCGAGATACGCGAATACGGCTGTCGGGTCCTGAATCATGACCGTCCCCTGGTTAGAAAGGCGCTGAAGAAGCACGGCGGGTCGCAATCGAGCGATCCCGTGTCGGTTTGTGCAAGAACGTCGGTTCGCGTCGTCCTATCCCACGGAGCCGGCAAACGGGGCCGAGGCCCCTCCCGATTCTGCGCGCGAAGCGCGGGCGACAGGCGTGAGTATCGACTGGAGCGCGGTGTACACGGACACGTACCAGGACCTTCACAGGTTCCTGAACGGCAAGGTGTGGGATCCCGAGCGGGCCCACGACCTCGTCCAGGAGACGTTTGTCCGGGCGCTGCGCCACGAACCCGAAAACCCGCGGGCCTGGTTGTTCTCCGTGGCGGCGAATCTGGCGAAAGATGAAGCGCGCACGGCGGTGCGCCGACGTCGTCACCTCCAGTTGCTCACGAGCGAAGCGGAGGCGGCTGAAGCCGTCGAGGCCGAGGCGCCCACACGTCTGCAGAGCGAGCAGGTGTCGGCTGACGTCGCCGCGGCGCTGGGACGGTTGTCGGAGCGGGACCGTGAGGTCCTTCTCCTCTGGAATTCGGGGAATAGCTATCAGGAGATCGCGGAGCAGGCAGGTCTGGCCGTCGGAGCGATAGGGACGACGTTGGCGCGGGCGAGAAAGCGACTCGTCGAGGAGTACGAAGGACAGGAGAACGATGCCGCACGCAACTGAAGGGGATCTGCACGCCCATCTCGATGGGGCATTGGCCGCCATCGACGAGAGCGCGGCGGAGCGACTGACGGCGCACCTGGCACGCTGCGCAGATTGCCGTGCGCGTCTCGAACAGGAGCGAGTAATTCGCGACCGTGCGGGCGCGCTGCTCGGCGTCGCCCTGCCAGTCGTCGACGCGCCGCCGTTCGAAACCGTCGTCGGCTCGGCGGGAAGGCGCCCGCAACGAATGACCACGGAGCGGCTCGCGTGGGCCGCCGCGATCATCGTGGCACTCGGCGCGGGCTGGATCGGCAATGCGGTGCTCCGCGGGGTTCCCGACTCCTTGATGATTTCCGTTGCCCCGGCCGAGCTCGACCGGGCCGAGCTGGCGTCCTCGTCGCCGGAGTCCGACTCGCGGGAGTCGCAAGTCGCCACCGAATCAGCCGACCGACCGATCGACGAGCTTCCGGCTCGGAAGAGTGTGGCCGGAGAGGCTGTTGCCGAGCCCACAGCCGGACCCGAGACGCTGGCCGAGGTCGATGCGCTGCCCGTGGCAGGAGCCGCCGTCCTCGAGGCGCCGGCCGATGTCCTGTCGGAGGATGCGCGGCAGTTCGCGGACGACGATGTTGCCCTCCGCGAACGATCCGGTTCGTTGGTCGGGGAGCAATTGAAGGATGCGATCGGATCCGTCGCCTGGCGTGAGGTCGACGAGGCGGAGGCCAGGCGCTGGATCGGTCGGGCGCCGTTACGTATCGAGGAACTCGATGTCGCGGGGTTCGATGTCGGTGAACTCGCCGGGGCAAAGGTCCTGCGGGTGCGCCAGCAACTGCCCGGCGGCGAGACGGTGACGCTCGTGCAGGAAGTGGTCCCTGGCACCGGCGGGCGCGACTTCGACCTGGAGGATCGCCGGAACGAGGAGCCGTCGCGACTCGGGCTCGAGCAGGAGCGAGCGGCGATCGCTGGTCCGCCGCCCGCCGCGGCAGACGCGAATCGGGCGGCAGAGCGCGAGCTGGCGAAGCGAACGTACCCGGTGCTCTCGACCCGGGACTTCGTGAACGGGGTGTGGGTTACACTTCGGGCGCCGTTAGCGCCCGACTCCCTGCGGGCTCTAGTTTCACGCATCCGCTAGAAGGATGTTGAACAAGCACGGAGAGGAATACATGCGAGCACACCACATTCCGCGCGGCCCGGCGTTCGCCCTGGCTCTTCTGGGCGTTGCGTGCGGCGGCTCGGGAACCCCGGCCACCGTGACCGACCAGGCTCCCGAGGAGGTGCTCGGCGACTCGCTCATCGGCTCCTGGTTGGCCGCATCGGGGGGCATGGATGCGTGGAACGACGTCCGGTCCGCCCGGTTCACCATCACGACGGTGTGGTTCGATTCCGTCGGCGCGATCCGTCGGATGCGGCCGCGTCGTGTCGAGATGCGTCGAGCGAACGGTGTGGAGGAGGCGCGGGTCGAGCGTCCCGAGGCGGAGGGGCTGTACGTACAGACGTGGACGGGCACGTCCAGCTGGGCGACGCTCAACGACGAGCCGATGGCGGCCGACACGAAGGAAGTGGCGGAGGCGGAGTACGTGGGCCGGGACGTGATGTACTGGATCGGTCTTCCCTACAAGCTCTTCGACCCCGGCGTAAACCGGCGAGCCCGCGTGTTGGACGACGGAGGGTACGAGGTTCTGATCACCTTCGGTGACGACGTCGGCGTGCACCCCGGGGATCGGTACTTCTACTATTTTTTCGATGACGATCCCTATCCCGAAGAGGTCCACTACATCGAGCAGGGAAGGACCGAGGAAAGCCGCAACCGAACGGTGTGGAACGGGTACGGAAGGGTGGGAGACTTCAGTTATGTGGTGGCGCGGCGCTGGCTCAACCGAGAGGGCATGCCGACCAAGGAACTCCGGATCGATGACGTTCAATTGAATCCCCCGCTTTCCGACTCGCTTTTCGCCGCGCCGCAGGTTTCTCGGTAACCGGGAAGGCTGGGATCTCCCGGTGTTTGCGGAAGCCTCGACGGGCCGCCTAGCTTAGCGCGGCCCGCGCGGTTCCGACCGCGATCGTTCGTTTCATCGCAGGTTTTTCTTCATACATGAGTACGCCCCTCAACGACACGTTGCGCCGGTTGCTGGACGCCCCCGGACCTTCCGGTTACGAGTCTCCTGCTGCTTCCGTGTGGCGGGAGATCGCGGCCGGTTTCGCGCCGGATGTCTGGTCCGATGTTCATGGAAACTCGTTCGCCGCCCTCTCGGACTCCGGCTCGCCCACCGTGATGCTGGCCGGCCACGTCGACGAGATCGGCCTGATGGTTCACTACATCGATGACGACGGGTTTCTTTTCGTTCGCGGCGTGGGGGGCTGGGATCCGCAGGTCCTCGTGGGCCAGCGCATCCAGGTCCTGGGCGCCGACGGGGTGATCGACGGAGTGATCGGGCGTCGGGCCATTCATCTGATGGCCGCGGAGGATCGCGACAAGGCCGTAAAGCTCAAAGACCTCTGGGTCGACATCGGGGCGCAAGGTGGTGACGCGGCGCGCGCCCGCGTGTCCGTCGGCGACGTGGCGGTGATCCGCTCTGACACCATCGACCTGGGCGAGGGGCGCATCGCCGGACGCTCCATCGACGACCGGGCCGGCGCGGCGGTGGCGCTCGAGGCCCTGAGACGAGCGGGAGAAAAGGATGCCGGGGCCCGAGTGGTGGCGGTGGCGACGGCCCAGGAAGAGATCAGCGCCCGGTCGGGGGGCGGAGCGCGGACAAGCAGTTTCGAGCTCGATCCGCAGGTGGCGATCGTCATCGACGTCACGCACGCGACCGACCACCCGAACATGGACAAGAAGGAGCACGGCGACGTGCGGCTGGGCGGCGGACCGGTCCTGAGTCGGGGCGCCGTCATCAACGACCGGGTTCTGGCAGGTCTCGCCGATGCGGCGGACCGCGCCGGCATCGAGATCCAGTGGCAGGCCGCCCCCTCGACGACCGGCACCGACGCCGACAGCATCTTCACGTCGCGAGCGGGCGTGGCCACGGCCGTCGTGTCGCTGCCCAATCGGTACATGCACAGCCCCAACCAGATGGTCGATATCGGCGATCTCGATGCGGCCAGCGAGCTGATCGCCGAGTACCTGGTGTCGCTTTCGCCGGATGACGACTTCACCCCCCGGTGACGTCGGAGGGGAGGTCGAAACGGGCGTGAACGATCGGGACGGAGGGCCAGGTCCGAGCCGGGCCGTCGAAGACTATCTGAAGGCGGTTTACAAGCTCCAGCAACCTGCTGACTCGGTCTCCACCACGTCGCTAGCGGAAGAGTTGGGCCGGTCCGCGGCATCCGTCACCAACATGGTGAAGGGGCTCGCGGAGAGCGGACTCGTTCAGCACACACCTTACCGGGGTGTGCGGTTGACGGCCGCGGGCGAACTGACCGCCCTGCGGATCATCCGGCGTCACCGGGTGATCGAACTCTACCTGATTGAGAAACTCGGGTACTTGTGGGACGACGTGCACGCCGAGGCGGAGCGGTTGGAACATGCGGCAAGCGATGCCTTGATCGATCGCATGGCCTCCGCTCTCGGCGAGCCCTCGCTCGACCCCCATGGCTCTCCGATACCCACGCGAAGCGGCGAGATCGCCAAGCCGCAGTGGGTCGCGTTGACGGCGCTCGAAGAGGGTGGCTGTGGGACCGTGCTGGAGGTGTCTGACGAGGACGCTGAAGCATTGCGTCGGCTCGCCGATCTGGGTCTGTTCCCCGGCACCGAGATTCGGATCGTGAGCGCCGTGCACGACGGTCATGCCCGTGTGGAGATCGCAGACCAACAGGTCGAGGTCGCCGAATCGTTGGCGCGGACCGTATTCGTCGAACCGGAGGACGTGAAGTGAGTGTGACGATAAGGGCGGATGGGGACACGTGGCGCGCGGAGTTGGGTGGCGAGGGAGCGTCGCGGACCCTCGTCTTTTTTTGTGAGTCGACCGACCAGCGGCCCTACCGGGTCGTACCGGTTGGAGCTCACTCCGACGTGCCCGAGGAGGTCGGTCAGCTGTCACCCGATCAACTGAAGGACCTGTACGACCGCTCCCGATCGATGGGGGCCCCGACGGAATACCCCACGTACGACTCTTGACGCCTGCGCCGTCGGGAAAGACGGATATCCCCCGGACGGATATCCCCCGGGTCGACCTCCACCTGCATTCGACAGCGAGTGACGGCACCGTGTCACCTGCGGACGTCGTGGCGCGGGCGGGTCGAGCAGGGCTCGTCGGATTCTCGCTCACCGATCACGACACGACGGCGGGACTGGACGAGGCGGAGGCCGAGGCGAGCCGACTCGGCCTCCGGTTTCTGCCCGGAGCCGAGTTGTCCGCCACCGAGCCCGGGCGATCGGTTCATCTGCTCGCGTTCGGTTTCGACCGCAACGATCGGAGCCTCCAGGTGTTCCTCGAGCAATACGACGGCGATCGACGCCGGCGCGCCCGGACGATCGTCGACCGCCTCCAGGGCCTGGGGGTGGGGCTCGAGTATGCGGAAGTGGAGGCGCAGACGGGTCGCGCAGCCCCGACGAGGGCGCACGTGGCGCGCGCCCTCGTCCAGGGTGCCCACGTGGAGAACATCGAGAGCGTGTTTCGGCTGTATCTTTCACGCGGCCAGCCGGCGTTCGTTGAGAAGCGGGACGTCCCGCCGAAGAAGGTGTTCGACATCGTGCACGCTGCCGGCGGGGTCGTGATCCTCGCTCACCCGGGTCGGGTCCACGGGGCCGACGAGGTGAAGCGTTGGGCGGTGGACGGTCTCGACGGAGTAGAGGTGTTGCACCCCGCGAACCGGGCGACCACGCGAAGCGTCATGGGTGCGCTGGTGGCTGAACTCGGGCTACTACGATCGGGCGGATCGGATTGGCACGGGCCGTCCAGTCACAGGAAGGCGGATGTGGGCGCCGAGCCGGTGCCCGAGATGTGGTTTGACGAGATCTGGAGTCGCGCGCCGGCGATGAACTGAAGTGCGGCTCCCTCACGATACGGCGGATTCACACGAACCAGAGGGTTTCGGAGACACGGTGGAAGAGAACGAGCAGACGATCAACGATCACGAATTGATCATTATCGGCGCAGGCCCCGCGGGTCTGTGCGCGGCCCTCTATGCGGGCCGTTCGGAGATGGACGCCGTCATGATCGAGGCCGGGTTTCCGGGCGGCCAGTTGTTGCTGACGGAGCTCGTGGATGACTATCCCGGGCTCGAGGAAGTGGGCGGAATGGAGCTCGCGCAAAAGATGGCCGATCATGCCGCGAAGTTCGGCATCGAGGTCACGCGCGGACATGTACAGAAGGTGCGTCACGAAGACGACGGCCACTTCACGGTGGAAGTCGAGGGTGGCCGCACCTACCGGGCGCCCGCGATCGTATACACGGCGGGCGGCACGCCACGCCCGCTGTCCGTTCCGGGCGAAAAGGAGTACATGGGTCGCGGAGTCTCCTATTGCGCCATCTGCGACGGGGCGTTCTTCAAGGGCGAGAAGATCGCGGTCATCGGAGGCGGCGACGCCGCGGTCGAAGAGGGGGAGTTTCTCACGCGGTACGGCTCGTCCGTCACGCTGATTCACCGACGCGACGAACTCCGCGCGCAGGTCGTGTTGCAACAACGGTTTCTGAAAAACGAGAAGGCCGAAGTGCTCTGGGACACGGTCGTCGAGGAGATCGTCGGAGAGAACGACAATGTCACGGGTCTCTCGCTGCGCAACGTGAAGACGGGCGAGCGTTCGGAACTTTCTGTGACGGGCGTGTTTATTTTCGTGGGATTCACGCCGAACGTGAGCGTGATCGACTTTCACCTGGATCATGACCCGTCGGGTTATATTCAGACGGATCGAGACATGCGCACGAACGTGCCCGGGTTCTTCGTGGCAGGGGATGTGCGGTCACAATTGATCCGGCAGATCACCACCGCCGTCGGGGATGCCACCACGGCATTGTTCGCGGCAGAGAAGTACTTGCAGGAGTTGGCGGAAGTCCAGGAGACACAGGCGGGTTGAGCGAAATGACGAAGACAGGTGATGTGGCGGCCGATCCAGTGGTGCAGTTGACGCCCGAGGCCGCAGAAAAAGTGCGCGAGTTCCAGGCGAGTAGCCCGGGCGAGCAGGTGCTCCGCGTCAGCGTCATCCCTGGCGGTTGCTCGGGCTTCGAATATGGCCTGGACATGGACGACCAGGTCCGCGACGACGACTTCTCGTTCGAGTCGCGGGGCGTACAGGTCGTCGTGGACCCGTTCAGCGCGCAGTACCTGACCGGCCTGCAGATCGGCTACCACAGCTCGTTCAAGGGCACCGGGTTCACGTTCGAGAACCCGAACGCCACGGGAAGCTGCGGCTGCGGTACCTCCTTCGCGGTCTAGCCCACGTCTTCCGTTGAACTGTCGGCTCTCGGAGCCGCGTCCCCGCTGAC
>JBGMQU010000067.1:0-17444 GCA_048060725.1 Gemmatimonadota bacterium
TGAAGGAAGAGGGCGTCGAGGTGGTGGGCGAGATCGAGCAGTATCCCAATGGAAAATTCGCATGGATTCTCGACCCGGAAGGCAGGAAGGTCGAACTATGGGAGCCTGTCGCCTCGGATGCTGACCCCTACCTGCGGTGAGGTGCTTCTTCGGGCCTCTGATGTACCCCGACATCTACGCGTACCGGCGGCGGGATGGACACCTGACGGGCAAGGGCTTCGCACGCTGGCACGGCGCAGCAAGGTCGCAAGCCGTTTGGTGGCCGCGCTCTTTGACATCCACGGCAACCTCCCCGCCCTCGAAGCCGTCCTGGCCGATATCCGCCGGGAAGGCGTCGCTCAGATAGCGCGGTCTCGACTCAGGGCACGAGTTTGTTCGCGAAATCGCCTCCCCGGAAGATCGAGATCTTGTCCGGATCGATGTGCCGTCGCAGCGCGGCGAGAATTCTCTCCGGCGTTAGCGCATCGATCGCGGCCTCCTGCTCCGCCGTGAACGCCATCGTCCGCCCCCAGAACAGGTTCGCTGCCAGGGTCTGGGCGATGGAGCCGTCGCTCGTCCGTCTGTTCTTGGCCTGATCCAGGTAGCCGCGCTTGGCAGCTTCCACTTCTTCCTCCGTGAACCCCGACTCCAGGGCCTTCGCGATTTCTTCCCTGAAGGCATCGACCACCTTGTCTGCGTTCTCGGGTGCAAAGATCGCGAACGCGATGAACTGGCCCTGTTCGTCTCTCGGGTGAGCCGAGAACTGGGATCCGACACCGTACGACAGGCCTTCCTGCTGCCGGATCCGGGTCGCGAGGCGCGAGTTGAGGAAACCGCCACCCAGGATCTCGTTGGCCAGCACGAGGGCGGGATAGTCGGAATCATCATCGCGCATTCGAAGCGGCAGCACCGCGATCATCATCGCGTTGGCCTTGTCGGGCGTCTCGATGTCCTCCGATGTGGCCTCGACCTCCCGGAACGGCCGATCGATCCGCGCGTACTCTTCGCGCGAGGTCCACGACCCGAACATCTCCTCGACAATCGGGCGGATTTCGGCGGGATCGAAATCGCCTACGATCGACATCGTCCCCCCCTGAGCTCCGGAGAACGCCTCCCAAAATGCCCTCGAGTCGGCGACCGTGGCGGCCTCCAGTCGCTCGATCTGTTCGTCGAACGTGGGGCTGTAGAGCGGATGGTCGGGCGGCCACTGGTTCATGTACCGGCCCAGCGCCTGTGCCACGAGGGCCTGCGGCTCCGATCGCTGCGCCTCGATGCCGGCCAGACGCTCCTCCCGCAGCAGCTCGAACTCGCCGTCGTCGAACGCCGGCTCGCGGAGAATCTCCCCCGCCAGCCTCAAGACCGCAGGCAGGCTCTCGCGAACGGTGGTGAAGGAACCGGTCGAGATCGTTGCACTGCCCCCGATCCGGCCCTGTGCCTTCAGGCGGTCGAGCTCATCGGAGATCTCCTGGCGCGTACGGTTCACGGTGCCACGCATCAGCATCGTCCCGGCGAGCGAGCCGGCCATCGCCTTGCCCATGAGCCCCTGCTCGGTACCGAAACGAAACTGGAGAGTCAGGGTCACGGCCTGACCCCGGTTTCGCTTGGGAAGGAACGCCACCTGCATGCCGCTGGGGAGCGTGAACGTCTCCGTCCGAGCGTCGATGGTGGCGGGAGTCGGGTCGAAGGCCTCCCCCTCCGCAACGGCTTCCCGCCCTGTGTAGTCGGCGACGAGCGCGGCGACGTCTGGCGGCGCGGGGATTTCGGCCCGCGCCGGCGTCTCGTCGGTCGGGTAGAAATATCCGATCGTACGATTCGAGGGCTTGAGATACGCCTGCGCCACCTGGCGCACCGCTTCCGGAGTCACCTGCTCCAGGCGGTCACGGTAAATAAAGAAGAGCCGCCAGTCTCCCATCGACGCCCACTCGCTGAGCTGGAGCGCGATCCCCTGAGGGTTGTTGAACTGGAGCTCGATGCCCGACAGAAAATCGGTTTTCGCCCGCTCGACTTCCTCTTCGGTCGGCGGCTCGTCCACCACCCCGTCCAGCGTGGCAAAAAGCGCCTCCGCAGCGGCCTCCAGCGAGTCCTCCTCGCGGACCTGGGCGGCGACGAGCAGCATGCCGGGCTGGTTGAGCTGGTAGTTGAACGCGAAGGCGCGCGCGGCCAGTCCGGGCTCGACGAGATCCCGGTACAGACGTCCCGCCGGACGTGTGGAGAGCAGGTGGGTCAGCACGTCGACCGCCGCGAACTGCTCGTGCGATCCGGCAGGCACGTGGTATCCGGCCATCACGATCTTCTGGTCGCCCACACGCCGCAGCGTGACCGAGCGCTCACCGTCCTGCGCGGGCTCGGCCGTATAGGTCGCGAACAGCTGGTTGGCACCGGTTCGCTCAGGACGAGGGATTGCTCCGAACTTCTCGGCGATCAACTCGAGCGCCCGGTCGGTCTCGAAGCGGCCGGCGACGACGAGAACGGCGTTGTCGGGCTGATAATACTTCCGGTAGAACGCTTGCAGGCGGTCGATGGGAACGTTCTCGATGTCCGCGCGCGCGCCGATCGTCGAGTTCCCATAGTTGTGCCAGTCGTATGCGGCCGACATGAGCCGCTTCTGAAGCACGCCCTGCGGCGCATTCTCGCCCGATTCCCACTCGTTTCGCACCACCGTCATCTCGGACTCGAGGTCTTCGGCCGCGATGTACGAGTTGACCATGCGGTCGGACTCGAGATCGAGCGCCCACATCAGGTTCTCGTCCGTCGCCGGGAACGTCTCGAAGTAGTTGGTGCGGTCGAACCAGGTCGTGCCGTTCGGAAACGCCCCGTGCTCGGTCAGCTCGGCCGGGATGTCGGGGTGGTTGGGCGTTCCCTTGAAGGCGAGGTGCTCCAGCAAGTGCGCCATGCCCGTCTCGCCGTAGCCCTCGTGCCGCGAGCCCACGAGGTAGGTGATGTTCACCGTGATTTGCTGCTTGCTCTGATCGGGAAACACCAGGACGCGCAGCCCGTTGTCCAGCGTGTACTCGGTGATCCCTTCGACGCTCGCACCCTGCGTCACGCCGGCGGGGAGCGACTGCGCGGCGACCAGCGCCGCAGATCCCATGGTCGCGGCGATCGCGACGATTGCCACGGCGAAGGTACCGGTCGGGTGTGTGCGTCTCTTCGACATCTGTGATATCCCGGGTTCACGAATCGGTTGAGCGGCGACAGTCGGTCATCGGGCTCGGTCATCGGGCGAAGGGGATCGGACGTTGGCGCCCGTCCACTTGCAGTACCCTGCTTCAATGCCCTTAATCTCGGCGGAGCGGGGTCTCGAGGCCAGCGGCACGACCTCGGTGGACGGGCGCCCGGTTCCAACCCCCATGCACGACTCGGCCTGCTGTCGGGGCGCGTGCGCGACCATCACCTGAGCGGGACGTTCAACGGTGGTGGTCCACAGTTCTCCATCAGGACCGGCGATGGGTCCGTGTCGATTGCGGCCCGCTGACACACGTTTGCCCGGCGCCTCGTTCGGGTCGAGCTTCAGGCATGCTGAGACATGCCTTCACGGTCGACCAGGCCAACGCGCTTCTGCCCCATGTGAGGGCGACGTTTCGACGCATTCAGGCCGGGCGCGATGCCGCCCTGCGCCGCATGGACAAGATCGCCGTGCTCCACGCGTTGTGGGGAGACGCCGTCCGGGAGCCGGCGAACCACGACTACGACGAGTTGCGGGGGCACGAGCGCGCGCTGGACCGCATCGGGCGTGCCGTGGAACGACTCGTCCGTGACCGGCTCACGGACCGGGGCGTGCGCTTGCCCACGGGTGGACTCGACCACGGTCTGATCGATTTCCCCACGACCCTCGATGGTCGGTGGGTCTACCTCTGCTGGCATGCGGGGGAGGACGCCGTCGGGTTCTGGCACGAGATCGACTCGGGGTTCGCCGGCCGTCAGGCGATCACCCCGGAGCTGACGACCCGGATCGCCGCGACCGGAGATCCGGCCCTCGAGGACGACTCGTCACTCGATTTCTGAGGATCGCCCGCGGAGCGCGAGGCGGTCCCGGCTACATGTTCTCGACCATCGCCTGGCCGAATTCGCTGCACTTGAGCAAGGTCGCGCCTTCCATGAGCCGTTCGAAATCGTAGGTGACGCGCTTCTGTCGGATCGTGGCGTCCAGCGACGAGATGATCAGATCGGCCGCCTCATCCCACCCCATGAACCGCAACATCATCTCGCCCGACAGGATCAGGGAACCGGGGTTCACCTTGTCCTGGCCGGCATACTTCGGCGCCGTGCCGTGGGTCGCCTCGAAGATCGCGGTTCCGGTCTCGTAGTTGATGTTCGCGCCCGGCGCGATCCCGATCCCGCCCACCTGCGCGGCCAGCGCGTCGGAGAAGTAGTCGCCGTTCAAGTTCATGGTCGCGATCACGTCGTACTCGGACGGCCGCGTGAGAATCTGCTGTAGAAACGCGTCAGCGATCACGTCCTTGATGACGATGCCGTCATCCGTCTTGCACCAGGGCCCGCCGTCGATCTCCTGCGCCCCGAACTCCTCCTTCGCGAGTTCGTAACCCCAGTCGCGGAACCCCCCCTCGGTGAACTTCATGATGTTGCCCTTGTGGACGAGCGTCACGCTCGGGAGCCCCTGGGCGCGGGCATGGCTGATCGCGGCCCGGATCAGGCGCTTCGAGCCCTCCTCGGAAATCGGCTTGATCCCGATCGAACTCGTTTCCGGAAAGCGGATCGATGTGGTCCCCATTTCGTTCTGAAGGAACCCGACGAGCTTCTTCGCCTCGGCGGTGCCGGCCTCCCACTCGATCCCCGCGTAGATGTCTTCGGTGTTCTCGCGGAAGATCACCATGTCGCACAGGTCGGGACGTTTGACCGGCGACGGCACGCCCTCGAACCAGCGAACCGGACGGACGCAGGCGAAGAGGTCCAGCTTCTGGCGGAGCGCGACGTTCAGCGATCGGAATCCGCCGCCGACCGGGGTAGTCAGCGGGCCCTTGATCGCGACGAGGTGGTGGCGAATCGCCGTCAGCGTGTCATCGGGCAACCAGCTGCCCGTCACGTCGTTCGCCTTCTCTCCCGCATAGACCTCGAACCAGACGATCCGTCGATCTCCGCCGTAGGCCTTCTCCACCGCCGCGTTGAATACGGGCTGCGAGGCCGCCCAGATGTCGGGTCCGGTCCCGTCCCCTTCGATAAAGGGGATGATTGGGTAATCGGGGACCCGAAGCTGTCCATCCTCGAGCATGATCGATTCCCCGCCGGTCGGGGTCGTCAGCGTGTCGTAGTCAGGTGTCACGGTTTTCCTCTTCTTATATCCAGGCAACGGTATCTGTCAGCGTGGCGGCGGGGTCGTGTCGGTCCCGCGGCGGGGAGAGATTACAGCTCCGCCGCCTGTTGTGACACTCGAGCCAACGCCCCCTCGATCGCCGAGGCGAGCAGGCCGCGGTCGGCCTGTCCGGCCCTCACGATGGCGTCGTCCAGGGCCGCCCACACCGTCATTTCGATGGAATCCAGGATCTCGACGGGGTCGGCCGGCTCATCGTTCTGGAGGAGGAGGGCGAACGCGTGCGCCGTCCCGAGGTTGCAGATGAAGTCGGCCGCTACGGCGAATCGTTCGTCGGCAGCCTGTTCGACCGCGGTGTCGCCGGGGCCCGCAGCGGCGAACGGGTGGTTGGCGCCACACAGGATCGAGTCGACCCCCTGGCCTTCCAGCCGGTCCAGGACCGCGTAGTCCACCGTCCCCGACGCGGCGGCACACACGATCATGTCGGCCGGAATCTCCCCAAACCGCTCGTGAGACGCGGGGTAGGCCGCCCCGGCCTGTGACGACGCGACGGCGGGCGGCAGTCGGGTCCCCTTGCGACGGCGCAGAAGATCCTCGATCCCCGCCTCGTCGAGTCCGTCATCGGAGATCAGTGCGTGCCGATCGTCCACAATGCCGACGATGCGGGCTCCCCAGCGAGCCAGGTAGAGCGCGGCCGCTCCGCCAACCCGGCCGAACCCCTCCATGAGCACGCGGACGCCCTCGAGCGATCGGCCCTGCCGCTCGCAGAGCCGCAGTCCCGCCGTCGCGACGCTGAAGCCGGTGACGACGTCCGCGACACGCGATTGCTCGTACCCCATTCCGAGCGGTCCCGTGAGCGGCTGGCCGAGCCCGACGCGAAGTGCGTCGAGACGGGTGACCAGCGCCTCACCCGTCAGGCCGAGGTGGCCGCAGGCGAGGCCCTGCTGGGGGTGGAGGAGACCGATGTCGCGGCAAGCCGGAACGACGTCGCGAACTTCGTCCACGTTGAGGTCGCCCGCGGTGGAGTAGCAGGTCTCCAGAAACGGCCGTATCGCCCGGAACCACCGCCGAAGCACCTGCTGCTTTCTGGGGTCGTCCGGATCGAAGTCGATGCCCGACTTGGCACCTCCGATTGGAGGGCCCGAGATCGAGAACTTGAGCTCCATGACCTTCGCCAGGAACTGCACTTCGTCCCGCGTGAGACCGGCCCGCATGCGAGTTCCTCCACCCGCCGCACCACCACGCAGGCTGTTGATCACAAGCCAGCCGCGAGCCGGGCTCTCGGCGTCGGTCCACTCGATCACGAGTTCGGGCGCACTGGACAGGTAGGAGGCGTAGCGCTCCCAAACCTCGTTTCGAGAAGGGGTTACGGAGATTTCTGGTCGTTGCATCTACATCCCGTCTGAATGTATACATCGTATATGCTATATACACTGTATACGCTGTATACCATCATCCCCCTCGAATGAGGCGGTCCCGGCTCGGCCACCACATGATGGGCGGCACGAAGGGTACGGCTCGACAGCGTTTTGCGGAAGGACGGGGCGGAAGGGCGGGAGCGGGCAGGGCGGGAACGAGGAGCCGGTCGGAGTCGTGGCTAGCGGCGATAGGTCGCGCGCATCTCGGATCCTTTCCGAAACCAACGAATTTCTACGGCTCCGAGCGCCGATTCGATGGCCCATTGCAGCTCACCGACCTCGCGGACCGACCGATCACCGGCCTGAAACACGACGTCTCCCTCGCGAAGCCCCAGGCGGGCCGCAGGTGTATTCGCGATGACTCGAACGACGAGGAGACCGGTGCGCCCGGCATCCACGGCGAACGCGAGATCACGACCGGCCGGCTCGAACAACGCACCCGCCCACGAGCGGTTGAATGTGGTGGCCAGGCGAACCTCCTCCAGGCCCAGTTGTGCAATCCGGGTGAGTCGTTCTCTCAGATCGACGTCGGAGGGAAGCCGCGCACGGATGTTCTCGATGACCTGAACGGCGTTGGCGGCACGTTCGTACGACGAGTTCGAGATCCCTCTCAGCGTGCCCACGATCTCGCGACGCAGATCGGGAAGCTCGACGAAGGCCTCCTCGCTCAGCGGGACGAGACGGAGCCTCCCGTTCGTGACCCGAAGCGCCGCGGGTTCGAAAGCGACGTCATCATCCTCCGTGTCGCGTACCGTGATCGCGAACGCCGCGCCCCCTTCCCTTCGGTCGAGAGGTGTCAGAGTGACGACGAAGACGGACTGGGCGCGGGGCGCCACCGTTCGGGTCTCGAAACGAGGACCGATCCAGCGCCCGGTTTCGGCGTTCGGGGTTCGGGTCTCCGGCGTCACGCGGGCGAAGCGACGGACCTCTTCACGCATCACGTCGATACTCACCGGCGTGCCCGCTCGAATCGACTTGCGAAGCGGCTCCCAGGTCATGAACGTCAGATCCTGGCCGTTGATCGCGATCATGCGATCGCCGGGCTCGAGCCCGCCGCGTTCCGCCGGCCCGCCCTCCTGAACCTCACTGATGTTCAGAACGAGGTCACAATCCTTCTCGGCCTCGCTGGACTCCCAGAAGCAGACGAAGTTCTGGGTCACACGCACGCCCAACCACCCGGGCGGCCGTTCCGGGGCCTGGAACCCGGCGAGCGGAACTCCCGCCATCAGGACAGCGGCGTGCACCGCGCCCGCGAGGGCTGCCCGTCGCAGGGTGCCGATCTCGAGTCGGCGGCCTACGGCATTCACCATTCGACCATGCTCGAGCTGCGGGCCGAGCGCTCGACCATCGCGGCCAGTCGGGCTCGCTGATCCAGAGCCCACGGCAGGTACCCGCTCGCGAACGGATCGCCCGGCGACTCATCCAGGCGCTCCTGCAGCGCCCTGATGATCCCGTCGAGCCGGGCCGCCGCCTGTGCCGCGGCCAGCGGATCAAAGCCCGCAGGTGCCGCATTCCCTCCGGAGCTGCCCAACTGGACCTGGCGCAGCGGGGTCTGCATCGATTCGAGCTCGAAGAGCGCGTTGTAGAGGTCTCGATCGTCGCCCGTAGCAGGAATCACCGACAGTACGTTGCCCGCCACGACGGACCCGTCGGACACCGCTCCCGCAGGCGATCCGGTAAACTGGAGCCCGGCGAGGATTCCGCCGGCGAATAGTGCAAGCGCCGCGGCGGCTTGAATCAGACCGCTCCTCATGAGACGCGTCGAGATCGCGCGGGAAGAGATCGGGATGATCCCCGAGCCACCCGGGGCCAACGCATCCTCGAGGCTCGCCTCGATGCGATCCCATTGGTCGCGCGGCGCTTCCAGCTCGCCGAGCGCCGAGAACGCCATGCGCATCCGGCTCAATCGCTCGAACTCGAGCCGACATTCTTCACAGACCTCGAGGTGCTGTTCTGCCGCGAGATCCGACCACGGCTCGTCAAGCAGCGCCGAGACGCGCTCGATGTGCAAATGCTCAGTCATGCTTCCGTTCCATCTCCGTTAGCGCCGCGCTTCACCGCGGGCTCCACTTTCATCTAACCTCGGCGGGGAGATCAGCTGGCGCATTCTCGCCCGCGCTTTGTGTAGCTGAGACTTGGAGGTGCCCGACGAACAGTTCAGCGATTGGGCAATTTCCTCGTGTGTCCAGCCCTCTATGTCGTGCAATACGAGTACCCGACGGTACCCCGGCGGCAGCTGGTCGAGGGCCAGGGACAGCACCCGTCTGTTCACCACCGCATCATCCGGCGCCTTGACGATCCGCGGCAAATCCGCGGACGCCTCGACCGCGTCCCTCTTCGAGGATCGGCGCAATCGATTCAACGCGACGTTGGTCGCCAGGCGATAGATCCACGTCCCGAAGGCGGACTCTCCCCGGAACAGGTGCAACTTCTCGAATGCACGCACCCATGCCTCATGGGACAGATCCTCCGCGAGGTGATCGTCGCCGACCAGCCGCCTAACCACCGTGTATACGCGTCGTGCATGGGTTTCGTACAACTCTCCCATGGCCGCGCGGTCACCCGCTTTTGCGCGGGCTATCAGGTCACGTTCTGTCACGCCGCTCCTCGTACGGCCCGATTAAACTCACCCACTTGGATGCCCGGGGGAGGGCTCGGGTTGCCTGCCCCTCAACGCCTCGAACACACGCGGAACCGCCAGGGATACGGCGAGCCCCACAGCGAACCCGGCGATGGCATCAATCCCGTAGTGAAACCGACCGTAGACGGTGCCGAACATCAGCAGGGCGCCGGGCGCGACCATCGCCCAGAACCACCGCATGTCTTCCCGCGCGACACCGATCATCGCGCCGAGGGTGGCAGCCACGTGTGAGCTCGGAAACGCCGTTCCCCTGGACGATCCACCCTCGAGAATCTCGTGAACCGTCTGGTAGAACCACCCCTCGGCGATCGCCCCGCCGATGGGCTCGAATTCGTACCGGGGGCCCGAGACGGGGAAGAGGATGAAGAACATGTAGCAAGTGTAGAACGCCGCCATCATGGTAAACGCGGTCCGGTGAATGCCCTCCCGGCCTGACGCGAGGTAGGCGCCGAGCAGGGCTGCGGGGAGGATCAGGTAGTACGACATGTACCCGAGATGGACCACTTCCGAGAACGGAACCCACGGCAGGACCTCGCTCAGAACCATGCTGGGCTGCCCGCCGAAGATCGCCTCGTCCCAGCCGATGACCATCTGGTCGTAGTAGCCGGACGTCAGGAAGCGGTTGAGGGTCGCTAGTTCCGCATACATCGCGGGCATCGCGAGCACCGGGTAGGCGACGCGCAGAAAACCGAGGAAGCCCGTCTCGGGTGTCCACCGGCTGAGGCCCAGGATGAGAAGGCTGATCACGAGGTGCGCACCGGCGATCAGGGCGCCGGTGCGCCCCCCGACGGCCAGGGCGAACAAACCGGTGATGCCGAAATAGCCTATCGTGAGCCGGTCGATTGCGAGTACCCCTCGATCAATCGGCTGAGTCCGTCTCTCGTTCACCCGGCGTCTCCGATCACAACCACCCCGATCCGATCACAACCACCCCGACTCGCGGTACCAGGCGGCGGTCTTCGCCAGGCCCTCACCGATGTCCACTTCGGCCGACCAGGCGAGGCTTCGCTGTGTGCCGGTTATATCGCAGGTCCAGCGGTTCCGCGAGAGATCACGGGCCTTGCGCCGGTCCATGGCCGGCGTCTTCCGGACGGCCGCGCACCAGATCTCCGACACCAGGCCGGCAGCCCAGAACACCCCGGGGGGCACCGGAACCACGCGTCCCGGCCGTCCCACCGCGTCTGCCAGTGCCTTCGCGAGCCTCAGCCACGTGTGCGTCTCGCCGTGCGCGATCGGGAGCGGACCCTCCGGCGGATCGGCCGTCACCGCCGCGACCGTCGCCGCGACCACGTCGGACACGTATACCGGTTGGAGGGGGGGGGCGTTTCGCGGAACCACGACCCATCCCTTCGCCGCCATCTCGAACATCGGCAGAAGATCGGAGTCGCGAGGACCGTATACGCCACCGGGTCTCAGGACCACTGCCTCCATTCTTTTCGCCACCTTCGAGAGCCGACGCTCGGCCTCTGCCTTGCTGCGCCCGTACGGACTCTCCGGGGCACCCGCGCCGTCCGGACCGCGGGCGGCGAGGCTGCTAATGAACACGAACCGCCGCACACCGGCGCGCTCTGCGGCCCTGGCCAGACATTCTGTCCCGATGGCATTCACTGCCATGAACTCGGTCTCGCGGCGCGCGCGAGTGAGCCCACCGCAATGCACGACCGAGTCGACCGATTCGAGCAGGCGCGTCAGGTCGGCTTCCTCCGCCCGTCCGAGGTCGATCGTCGTGGTCTCGACACCCAGAGGGTCGAGCCAGCGGGTGTCACTCGTTGCCCGAACGCTGGCGACGACGTCGTACCCGGCACCCACGAACGCCTCCGCAAGGTGGCTCCCCAGAAACCCGGTCCCGCCGGTCAGGAGGAGACGCGTCACCGTAAAGGCGTTCGGTAAAGCGGCCATCTCCCGCGGCCTATCCGGCGATTAGACATCGATGTCGTACAGCCTGTACGTCCGGAACAGACGGGAGCCGAAGCGTTCGATGGCGGCGTTCATGGGGCCGTTGTCCTCCAGAATCCAGGACATTTCACCCCAGGTGATGCCGATGCCCAGCGCATTGCGGAAGAGCCCGAGGTAGAGAAGCACATCGAGGGCTTTCCCGCGATACTCCGGGAGCAGGCCGAGGATAATGACCCGCATCCGGTCGATCTTCCTCTTGTTCCACAACGCCTTGAGCAGCCCGAACGGGAACAGGCGGCCATCGAGCTTGATGAGAACCTGGTTGAAATCGGGAAGGGCCAGCGCGAAACCGATCGTCTCCCCCTCGGCGTTCTCCATGAACAGCGCGAGCTGCGGCTCGATCACGAGCTTGAGTTCATCCGCCATGAAGTCGATCTCGTCATCGTTCATGGGGACGAAACCCCAGTTCTTCTCCCAGGCCGCGTTGTAGATGGTGCGGACCTTTTCGAGTTCCTCGGCATACCGCGACCTGTCCATCGTGCGGACCGTCACCTTGTTGCGTCGCCGAACGATCGACTCCGCCCGCGTCAGGTGCTCCGGCTCTTCGTTGTCCAGCGTCCACGCAAGGAGGTCCTTCGCCTTCCCGAAACCATACGCCTCGAGCAAGTCCACGTAATATGAAGGGTTGTGCGGCATCATCACGAAGGGCGGACCGGGATCTCCGCCGATCAACAAACCGGCCACCTCGTTCGTCGAGAAACTGGTCGGCCCCCGCATCACCTCCAGGCCGCGTTCGCGAAGCCAGTCGCGAACGGTATCGAAGAGCGCGTGCGCGACGGTCTGATCGTCGATGCACTCGAAGAACCCGAAGAACCCGACCGATTCTCCGTGAAACTCCTCGTGGCGACGATTACGAATCGCGCAGATGCGGCCGACCGGAACGTCTCCGCGCAGGGCCAGGAAGGGCTGAGCCTCGGAATGTTTGTGGAACGGGTGCTTCGACGGATTGAAGGCGTTGCGCATGTCCATCTTGAGGGGAGGCACCCAATCGGGATCGTCCCGATAGATGTCCCACGGCACGTTGATGAACGTCTTCAGTTCCCGTCGCGTTTCCACCGGCACGACGCGCACCGGCTGCGAACCCTCAGGCACCGCGGGGCTATCCGTCATGCGGGCAGCTAGACGACCTGCAGCTTCTTCGCGACCTGCTCTACCGTATCGAGCACGAAGTCGAGTTGCTCGTCGGTATGTGTCGCCATGTAGCTCGTGCGCAGGCGGCAACTCCCGTCCGCCACCGCCGGCGGGACGACGGGATTGGTGAACACGCCTGCGTCGAGCAGGGCCCGCCAGAAGAGGAACGTTTTCTCCTGCGGGCCGACGAAGATCGGCACGATGGGTGTCTGCGTCGGGCCAATGTCGAAGCCGATCGAACGAAAGCCATCCATCATTTTCCGCGTGTTCTTCCAGAGCCGCTCGCGACGTTCGGGCTCTTCGCGGATAATCTCGAGCGCTTTCAACACCGTCGCCACGGACGCTGGAGGCATGCTGGCGCTGAAAATCAGGGCCCGGGCGTGGTTGCGCAGATAATCGATGACGATCGATTCGCCGGCGCAGAAGCCCCCTATCGAGGCGAACGACTTCGAGAACGTCCCGAGGATCAGGTCGACATCCTCAGTCATGCCCCAGTGTTCGGCGGTCCCGGCCCCCGTCTCACCGATGACGCCGATCGCGTGAGCGTCGTCGACGAGGAGCGCCGCTCCAAACTCCTTCTTGAGTTCGACGAGCTTCGGCAGGTCGGCGATGTCCCCTTCCATGCTGTAGACGCCGTCCACGGCGATCAATTTGCCGCCTCCGGACTCCTCGTTCTCGAGCATGCGGCGGAGCGTGGGCCAGTCCTCGTGATTGAAGCGCCGCACTTTCCCGAGACCCAGTCGTACTCCGTCCTGAATGCTCGCGTGATCCAGTTTGTCGACGTAGACCGCGTCGTTGCGGTGGAGCAGGGCCCCGAGCGTTCCGAGGTTGGTCTGGTAGCCCGTCGAAAAGACGAGTGCCTCCTCCATGCCGACAAACTCCGCCAGCTCCACCTCGAGCTGGTCGTGAAGATCGAGATTGCCGTTCAGGAAGCGGCTCCCGGTGTTTCCGCTGCCGTACTTGGTCAGAGCGTCGTTCGCCGCCTCGAGGATTCGCGGGTCGTGCGTGAGGCCCATGTAGTTGTTGGAGCCCACCATGATCTTGTCCTCGCCGTCGATCACGACGTGGGTGTCATGTGACTCCTCGATGCGCATGAAGTACGGGTAGAGCCCGGCGGCGCGCGCGTCGGCGGCAGCCGTGAAATCGCGGCACTTCTGGAAGAGTTCGAGCTCCACTCGGGCGGCTGCTTCTGCTTGGGAAATCGGCCGCGGCGATGCGGCTCGGGATGTGTTCTGCACGCTTCGAAGCTAACCGAGCGTCATCTCATCCTGCAAACCTCGCGACGTTCGAACCGCGCAAAACTCTCCGCCCATTTGTACACCCCCATTGGCGCTGGTCCAGGTCCCGCCGAAGCGGTCGGGGGCGACAGACGTGATCCGCAGCGTGGTGTGCGCGCCGTCAAAACGCTGTCGGTCGCGTCGGTTCGCTTCGGCCCCGAGCCGGACCACCGCGATCAGAGTACCGGGGTTCGCCGGATCATCGAACGTGTAGACTCCGACCCCCGGCGCCATCGCTTCGGTCGACCGTGCGTCGCCCGGAATCATCGCCCCGACGACCGAGGCATCGACGTCGGTCATCCCGGTGAGAGTGGGCGCTGTCCCCATCCCGCCAGAGTCCCCGGAAGCGACATCCAGGATCAAGTTGCCCTTGGCCAACTCGAGGGACGGCTCCTCGCCCACCATGAAGAGCACGTACCGGCCCGTCAACCGCTCGACGCCCTGTGCGGTGATGGGCAACCGCGGTTCGGAAGCGCTGCAGCGATTAACCTCGGCCCGACCCAGATCCGGCAATGGCGGCTGCAGCGAATCGGGGGGTGGTGCGCAGGCGACCACGAGCGCACCCACCGCCGCCGCGACCCTCGGCAACCGGCGGATGCCGGGTCTCACCGGACGCGCACCCGTCGAATCACGCCGTTCGAGTCGATCGTGAAGAGCGGCGCTCGCATCACGTCATCTCCCAGGTCGATTCTGCTGGCCGAGCGTCCCGTGCGCGGGATGCGTGACAGCGCGAACGCTTCGGCGATCGACCGGCTTACCGTATACCCCAGGTCCTCCAGCGAGGCGATCGTGACGAGGCTGAGCGGGTTCGACCCCGGATCGAGAAAGCCCGTCATGAGTTCCGTGTCGAAGACGGACTCGCGCCAGTGGACGAAACGGGTCCCACCCCCGCCGCTGTTCTCGATCGGCACCCGGTTCCCCACATAGGATTCGCCACCGATCTCGTTGAACGCGGCCCGCGCTCCTGCGCCGCTGAAGAACGCGTCCGACACGGTGCCGGCCTCCGCGGCCGGAATGTCACTCAGGTTGAACAAGTGCCAGAGCGAGCCGATTCCGAGGACGTGTCCCATTTCGTGCACGATGAGGTCGTCCAGGGTGCCACCTGCCTCGATGTTGTCGAGATCTGCCGTGTCGAATTGCATTCGACCCATGACCGGGATCCCGTTCTCACGAATCAGGCACGGGCCTGCGGAACCGAGCACCCCGCCCGGTCCATCGATCGGGACGAGATCGGCGAGAATCAGGAGATCGTCAACCGTCTCGTCGATGGGCACGGTCGAACCGCAGAATCCGGACGAGCGCACGACGGCGACGTCCTCCTGTTCCCCCTGAATCACGGCCTGCCACCGGGCCTCTCCGACGCGGAACGCCGTACGCTGCGCGGAAGTCCCACCGGGACGGTTGAAACGGATCACGATGTCGAAGACGGCCGGTGGAACGGTCGCGACGGCCAGGAACGTGATGGTCGGCAGATTCTCGGCAGACGCGCGAACTCGCTGTGAGCCGGGGTCGGGTCCGAGTGTCCAGCTCCCGACCCGGGCCTCCCCGGACGCATCGGTCACGACGAGGCGGTCGGCGGTGGTGCCGTTTCCGGGATCGGCCAGAAATGTCACGTCGATGCCGGCGACCGGGTTCCCCGAGCCGTCCACCACACGGACGGCCGGCGGAATTTCCACCGGCGTGCCCGCGAACCCCACCTGAGTTCCACCGTCGATGGCTATCATGGTGGCCGAACCGCCGGTCGGGGGAGGGGGCGATCCGGGCCGAGGGCCCGCCGGCCCGTCAGATCCGCACGCCCCCACGACGGCGGCGACCGCCAGGGTCGCCGCGGCCGCGAGGATGTGTGTCGATGTGTGTGTGGATATCCGGGGCATGTCTCTGTCGGTGCGGACGGTTCTTGGCGCGCTGTCCCGGAACATCGTGCCGTGGTGGCGGGCTTCGCGCCAGAGAACGGGCGACCCGCCGTTACTTGTGCAGAGATTCCCCTAGCGGGGGATCAGCCCGACGGTCCGTCCCGCCGCGTCGAGGATCTCGAGTGTGATCAACAGAAGATCGTTCTGCAGGTAGAGCGCCAGCACGCCTCCCGATCGCGGGACGATCGAGGCCGACCCCGGCAGGCTGAAGTGGTCCGCCCCGCTCACGTCCGCGACGTAGCCAATGTCCGCCAGCGACTGGACGGTAACCGTGCTGAGCGGATTCGACCCCGGGTCGATCCAACCGGTCATCAGCTCGCGATCGAACACGCTTTCGCGCCAGTGACCGTCTCGTGTGCCGGATCCGCCACCGGCCTCCACCGGCACCTTGCTTCCCGCGTAGCCCGCGCCACCGACTGCGTCGAACGCCGAGATGGCGAGAGCGCCCACGAAATACGGGTCCGTACCCCCCTGAGCCGCCGGGTTCGCAAGGAGACTCAACGATGACCACAGGGTACCGATGCCGAGAACGTGGCCCATCTCGTGGAGGATCACTTCGTCGAGCAGCCCGTTGGCCTCGAGCGTCGCCAGGTCGGCGGTGTCGAACCGCATCTGTCCCGCAAGCGGGAGCAGGCTTCCATTCCGAATAAGGCATGGCCCGGCGCTGCCGAGGACGCCACCCGCACCGTCGATGGGTTCGAGCGTCACCCAGATCACGAGGTCGTCGATCGTCTCGTTGATCGCCGTCGACGACGAACAGGTTCCGGCGGACCGGTTGACGGGAACGTCCGGAAGGTCGCCGACGATGATCGCCTCCCATTTCGCCTCTGCCGCGTCGTACGCGGCCTGCTGCGCTCCCGTCGGACTCGAGCCAGGGTTGAAGCGAATCTCGATATCGAACGGGCCTCCGCTTCCACTCCTGGCGGTGCCCGTCGCGTCGAACGTCACCGGATTTCCCGCGATTCCGCTGCCGGCGGCAGTCGCGGTCATCGTGTTGGCGCCCGGCGTCGCACCGAGGGTCCAGCCGCCGACCGCCGCGATGCCGCCCGCGTCCGTCGTCGCTACACCGCCGGACGCGCTGCCACCCCCTGCGGTCACGGCGAAGGTCACGGTCGTGCCGGAGACCGGGTTGCCATGCGCATCCTCCACGCGGACCCGGGGCGACGTGGACACGTTCGCGTTCACGGTGGCACTCTGGCCGTCACCCGACACCGATGTCACGATGGCCGGGGCGTCCGCCGTGCCTGTCGCGTCGAACGTGGCCGGCGAAACACCGGCGACGGACGCTCGCAGCCTGTTCAAACCCGCGACGACCCCTACCGTCCATCCGGAAACGTTGGCCTGGCCCGCGCTGTTCGATGTCACGACGTTTCCGGAGACCGAGCCGCCGCCCGACGTCACCGTAAACGTGACCGTCACGCCCGCTACAGGGTTCGACTCGGCGTCGAGGACGCGAATCGTCGGCGTGGTCGAGACCGATGTCCCTACGATCACGGTCTGGTCGTCCCCCTGCACGATTTCGAGGGAGGCCGGCTCGGGCGGCGTCTCCGCCGTGGCGGAGAAGATGACGGACCCGAGGCCGGAGACGGTGGCCCGCAACTGCTGGATTCCGGACTGTCCGCCGAGCGTCCACGTACCGGCGGAAGCCGTGCCCTGCGAGTTCGTGGTCGTCGTCGGCTTCGATACCGATCCGCCGCCCGAGACGACCGCGAACTGCACGGCGATGCCGGCGACGCCATTCCCCTGCGGGTTCGTGACGCGCACCTCGGGGGCCGTGGAGACGGCCTGGCCGGGTGCGGCCGTCTGCGAATCGCCGCCTGAAACCACGATGTTGGTAGCCGGGGGCGGAGGTGGGGGAGG
>JBGMQU010000068.1:0-17270 GCA_048060725.1 Gemmatimonadota bacterium
GAAAAGCTTCGCCCTGCCGGATCTCCTCGTACCCCCGCTCCGAACGGGCAAGGGTCACGATTGGTTCACGTTGCTCCTGCGGCTCGGGCGAAGCGGCCAGCGTCCGCTCGTACGCCAGCGAGACCTCGGTCCATACCATCGCATCCTCGGGTAACGCGCTCGGGTCCCACTCCAGCTCGACGCTCAGGTGTCCGTCCGGTCGGAACGACACCCGCTTCTTCAGCCGCCCTTGATTGGTCGACTCGAGGGACACGACGGCGGCGGCGGGCCCGACCGCCACATCGACCAGCCGGTAGCCTTCGACATCCGAAACCGTCGGTGGGGACGTCCTCCCGTCGCAGTCGACGATCCGCTCGTGGAACAGCGCACGGGCGTGACGGTCGATGGCGGGCGGGGCTGGGCGGACCGTTGGGTCGCGGTCGTGGATGGTCGCTGCGCCTGTCCCGGCAACGTCGTTTGCGCCGGTCCCGGCAGTCGCCATCGCCTCGCGAACTTCGCTCCAAGACGGGGCCAGTCCGGGCTCTCCATGGTACGCCTCGAAGTGCCGCGCGAGGACGTCTGCATCGTTCTCGCCCGTGTCGAGCCGGAGCAGCATCTCGACTGCCCCGCCACGACGTGGGCTGACGATCGCGGAGAATCGTGGAGAATGGATCCACACCTCGTCGGAGCCATCGAAGTCCCAGTCGAGGACCTCGTGTGCCAGGCCCTCCTCCTGCCGGAGCAGCGCCTCGGCGGCCGCCAGTTCCCGCCAAACGGCCTGACGCAGGTGCGGCAGGTAGACTCCGCCGAACACGCCGTGCCAGTACGCGTCGTTGCATTGGGCTCGAGCGATCGCGGTGCGAGCCTCTGAAGGATCGCCCCGGTCGCGACACAAGCGGGAGAGCGCCAGGGCTGCCTTGTGCATCCGGTTGGATGCGGGGTAGCGACGCTGGAAGTTGCGCCAGTGCCCCCCGCGAATCGCAGCCGTATCGGGAAAGTCGTCGCGAAGCGCCTCGAGCTCCAGCGCGGCGGGTCTGGGGAGCGTCCAGTCCTCCATCTCGCGGTACGAGCCCGGAGTCGGGTACACGAGACCGCCCGATTCGAGGGCGGCGACCTCTCCGGCCCCAACCAATTCGATCGTGCCTTTCGATCGCATCCCATCGAGCAGACGGAGGAACCCATCCAGCCACCCGTCCTCATAGACCCACTTCCGGGTACCTGGCCAGCCACCGAACTTCTCGCCATCGTCGCCGAGCACCACGGCCCTGGCCCCTTCCGCGTGCCGGTCGCGAAAAAAGGCGCCGATCTCGTCGTGCGGTCGGAACGGAACCAGATAGCGCAGGCGCTCATCGATCGAAAGGAGCCGCAGTCCCCGTCCGTCCGCCTCCGTATGATAGGGACGATCCAGCTCGTCTCGCGTCAGACCGGCGGACAAGAAGTGGCGGTCGTCCAGCAGGGTGTAGCCGACCCCCGAGCGGGCCATGTCGGCCGCGAGGTCCTGCTCCCAGACCCGCTCGGTTAGCCACGCTCCATTCGGCGTGACGCCGAACCGGCGTTGGAGGGTGTCTCGCATCGATTCGAGCTGTTCGACGCGGTCCCGGGGGGGCAGCGCGGCGAGCACGGGCTCGTAGCGTCCCGACCCCAGCAGCTCGATTTGACTGTCGGCGACCTCCCGTCCGATCTCGTCGAGCAGCGAGGGGTCGTGCTCCTCCAGCCAATCGAGCAGCGGGCCCGAGATGTGGAGTGTCAGCGGTCGGCAGCCCAGGCGGGCCGTGGCGGCGAGGAAGGGCCGGTAGACCTCGTCGACGTGCTCGCGGAAGACGTGGTCGAAGTTGCCCACCGGCTGGTGGATGTGAACGACGAACGCGAACCGCAGCGGATCGCTCACGGCAGGCTGCCAAGCGGGTGAGCGCCCCGTATCGTCGTGGCGTAGAGCGCGCCCGCATCCCCGATCGCCGGGTCGTTGCTCGGCGCCGCACCAAGCCGCGCCGTCAGCTCGCGGTCGAGCCGCTCGGCCTCGGGGCGGTCGACGCTCGCGACGAGGTCGATCGCGTGTGCGGCGTACCGCAAGGATTGCGTCGCCTCCAGACCGCCGACGTCGTCGAAGAACCAGGCGCACGATGTGAACATGGCGCCGATGTCGCGGGCCACCTCGGCGCGCGCGGGGTCCGTCAGCCGGTGGACCGCGCCGTCGCCAACGAGGCGGTCGAGCTCGCCCTCCAGCCAGGCAAGAGCCTCGCGCAACGGCCGCCGCCACTCCTGCTGCGAGTCGATCTCGGGAGCCATCTTGCATCCGCAGGCCTCTCGCCACCGGTCGACCCCGTGCGCGCAACTCCACGAGGACGGCTCGACGAGCTCGACGTCCACCGCCGGCGGGTGGCGGGCCAGACACGATGCGAAGTTGTCCATCCGGTGCGTTCCCGAGTCGCGCACGGCCGCGACCACCCGCATCAACGTTCGGTCCGCGCCGCGGTGATGGTGGCCAAACGTTTCCCCGTCAGTGACCGTCGTCACGACGTGGTGCTGCGACAGGGCGGGGCCGGTGAGACGCTCCCGCCACGCCGCCTCATCCTGGAGGAGCGCCCCGAACGCCACGCCATGGGACAGCTCGCCGTCGTAGGTGAAGACCGCGATCTTCCGGCCGCCGCCGAGCGCGATCGTTACTGCATTCCCGGCCGGCGGCGGATCTTTCACCTGGTGCGGGGCGAGTACCGTGAACGCGAGGCCGGCCGCGGCCAACGCGTCGAGCGTGGACCGGTCGACCGCGGTCTCCGGCAGCCACATGCCGTCGGGGGCCCGCCCGAATTGACGCTCGAAGTCGTCGATTCCCCAGTGGATCTCCCTACGCTTCTCGCGGTCCGATGCGAGCGGGAGTATGACGTGATGGAACGGGTGCGCGATGGCGTTTCCGTGCCCGAGCCGGCGGCGACTGCTCCGGTCACCCTCGATCACGCGATCATGCGTCTCCGGTGCGTGGGACTCGAGCCACCGAAGCAGGGTCGGCCCGAAATCGAAGCTCAGCCACTCGAACGCGCCCTCGCGGGCAAGCGGCTCGTAGCACTCGCGCGTGATGCGGGTGTTCCAATCACGATCCGGTTCCGCGGATTCCTCGACAGGGACGACACCCGTCCAGGGGTCCTCGCGCGGGGGCTGGTAGAAGTGGCCGTGAATGACGACCGAACGACAAATGGGGGGCTCCGTCGAGTTCAGCGGCTGGGTACGTGGTTGGCCAGGGCCCGGCGATACACGTCGAGATAGCGCTCGGCGCTGCTGGCCCACCCGAAATCCTGGCCCATGGCGGTGACGATTTGCTCCTCCCACGCGCGCGGTTCGCTACGGTACAGGGTGATCGCTCGAGTCATCGCGGCCCACAGGCCCTCGGACGTGTAGTCGTCGAAGAGGAACCCGGTCACCTGATCCTCGATCGTGTCCGCCAGGCCGCCGACCCGTCTCGCGACGGGGATGGCTCCGTACCGCTGGGAGCGCATCTGCGTGAGTCCGCACGGCTCGTACAGTGACGGCATCAGCAGGAGGTCCATGCCGGCGAGCAACCGATGCTCCTTGGGTTCGGTGAACTCGGTGTCGACGAAGATGCGGTCAGGGTGTCGGCCCGCGATCTCGCGAAGCGCCTCCTCATAGCGGGCCTCGCCCGCTCCAAGGAAGATGAACTGGGCCTCGGCGCGCTCGAGCAGGTCGTCATCGAGGAAGAGATCCAGCCCCTTCTGAGCGACCATCCGCGCGGTCATTCCGAACAGCGGAATGCGTGGGTATTCCGAAAATCCGCACTCGGCCTGGAGCGCCGCCTTGCACCGAATCTTGCCCTCGAGGTCGCCGGCCGAGTATGTGGCCGTGATCTCCTGATCCGTCGAGGGATCCCACACGTCGAGATCGATGCCGTTCCGGATGCCGACGAAGCGATCCTGCATGGCCACGAAGGCGTCGTGCAGTCCGAATCCTCCCGCCGAGGTTCTCAGTTCGTGCGCGTGGGTCGGACTGACAGTCGTCACGTAGTCGCTGAAGACGAGCCCTCCCTTGAGGAGATTCAACTGCCCGTAAAACTCCATCCACCGCCAGTGGAACAGCTCGGGGGGTAGCCCGACATCGTCCAGAACCTCGGGCTCATACAGGCCCTGGTAGCCCGCGTTGTGGATCGAGAGGACGGCGGCGATCCGGTCGTACGTGTCCATCCCCGAAAATTTGGTGCGGAGAAACACCGACGCGAGCGCCGCATGCCAATCGTGGGCGTGGAGCACGACCGGGACGTCTGCCAGCTCGGGTAGCAGCTGGAGCGCCGCCAGGTTGTAGAACGCAAAGCGCAGCGGATTGTCGTCGTAGTCCGCACCGTCCTCGCCATAGATCCCGGCGCGATCGAAGAACGACGGGTTGTCGAGGAAGAGCACTCGCGGATTCTGTCGCGGACCGGGAGGCTGATAGACCCGGGCCTCCTCGAGGCGTGAACCGACCTGTACCTCATAGGGCTCGCGCGCGAGTTCGAGATCGGGGTACGCCTCGCGTACTGATCGGTAGAGCGGCATGAACACGGTGACCGGCGTCCCGGACGCCGCCTGGAACGTGGCGATCCCACGAACGGCCTCCGCAAGACCACCGGTTCGCGCATAGGGCCAATATTCCGCCACCAGATGCACCACCGCGAGTTCCTCGGCCGGGCGATGGCCGGGGAAATGGATCGGGCGGGTCGACTTGGCGATCGTGTTCACGTTGGGCATACTAGCCACGAAGGATGCGGCATGCGCTAAGAGTGCGTAACCGTAAGAGAGCGTAACCGTCGCTACCCCCGCTCACGAGACGACTTGAGTCCGATCGAAGCACAGGAACCCGATGCCCGGGAGGCGCTTCTCGCCGGCGTTTGCACCGACCCGCGGGTCGCCCTGGGGCCGCTCGGCGCTGCAGCCGGGCGCACGTGGGGTCTCCGCGTGTTCCTGCCTCCCGCCCGGCGAGTCGAAGTCCGTTCGGGGACCGCGGACTCCAGCGAGCCATGGGAGGACCTGGATCGCGTCCATGCCGAGGGGATCTTCGAGGGAGCGCCGTCGATCCGCGTTGGCGACCCGTACCGACTCCGCGTTCACTGGGAGTCGGGCGACGCGAGTGAGCTCGAAGACCCGTACAGGTACCCACCGACCCTGACGAACGAGGCGCTCGCGGCGTTTCTGAACGGGACCGAGACGCGCCTGGCCGATCTGCTCGGTGCGCGTGCGCGGGTACGCGATGGGGTCCACGGGACGCGGTTCGCGGTGTGGGCGCCCCGCGCACTGGCCGTGAACCTGATGGGATCGTTCAACGGGTGGGAGGCCCGGCGCAATCCCATGTGGCCCGTGGGGGATACCGGTGTCTGGGAGCTGTTCCTGCCGGGGGTCGGTCCCGGCGCTCTGTACAAGTTCGAGATCCGGGCTCGACCGGAAGACGGCACGGACGCTCGCGCGGACGCCGAGGGGCCGCGCGACTCACCTCTACCGGTGGAGAAGGCGGATCCGCTGGGCTTCGAGATGGAGCTGCGTCCGCGGTCGGCCTCGGTCGTGGGCTCCGGCGACGGCTACGACTGGCTCGACGAGGCGTGGATGGAGACGCGGGCCGACGCGGTGGCCCCCGGCGAGCCCATCTCGATCTACGAAGTGCACCTGGGCTCGTGGCGGCGTGACGAGCAGGGGGAGTGGCTGAGCTACCGGGAGCTCGCAGCGACGCTCCTCCCGTACGTGAAGGACCTGGGATTCACGCACGTCGAGCTGCTGCCCGTGACCGAGCACCCGCATGACGCGAGTTGGGGCTACCAGACCGTGGGGTACTACGCATCCACCTCCCGCTACGGGTCGCCGGTCGACCTTCGGGCGTTCGTCGACGAAGCGCATCGCCTGGGTCTCGGAGTCCTGCTCGACTGGGCGCCGGCGCATTTCCCCCTGGACGCCCACGGCCTCGCGCGTTTCGATGGCCAGCCACTCTACGAGCACCCCGACCCGCGTCGCGGATATCACCCTGACTGGGGCACCGCCATCTTCGACTACGGACGCCCCGAGGTCGTGTCGTTCCTCATCTCGAGCGCTCGGTTCTGGTCGGACGAATTCCACATCGACGGGTTCCGGGTCGACGCGGTGGCTTCAATGGTATATCGCGACTACTCGCGCGGTGAGGGCGAGTGGGAGCCGAATGAAGAGGGAGGACGGGAGAACCTCGAGGCGGTGGCCTTCCTTCGCCAACTCACGAACACTCTCCACGCGGCGTGTCCCGGGGTTCTCCTGTGCGCGGAGGAGAGTACCGCCTGGCCGGGCGTCACATCTCCCGTCGACGATGGCGGTCTGGGGTTCGACCTGAAGTGGAACATGGGGTGGATGAACGACTCACTCGCCGTTTTCCAGACCGCGGCGGACCACCGTTCCGCGCTCCACGAACGTCTCACGTTCTCGCTCCACTATGCCCATGCCGAGCGATACCTGCTCCCGCTGTCACACGACGAAGTGGTCCATCTCAAACGGTCTCTCCTGTCGAAGATGCCGGGACCCCCACAAGAGCAGTTCGCCAACCTGCGTCTGCTCCTGGGGTACATGTGGACTCATCCTGGTGCGAAGCTGCTGTTCATGGGCGGAGAACTCGGGCAGTTGACGGAATGGGACGAGAACGTCGAGCTCGCCTGGCCGTTGCTCTCTCAGGCGCCACACCGTGGGCTCGCGGCATGGGTGCGCGCGTTGAACCTGCTCTATCGCTCGAGGCCACCACTCCATTCGCTCGACCACTCGACGGAGGGATTCGATTGGATCGACGTACACGACCATGAACGAAGCGTCCTGGCGTATCTCCGTTGGGGCCCGGGGTTCGACGACTTCGTCGCCGTGCTGGCCAACTTCTCCGCCGAGACGTGGAGGGGGTACTCCGCCGCGCTTCCGGTGGCGGGCCCGTACGACATCCTGCTCGACAGCGATTCTCCGGAGTTCGGCGGGGCGGGGGCGACCCGGATATACGGACCGGCCACCGAAGCGCCGTTACACGGCCGACCCGCTACCCTGACCGTCGACCTGCCGCCCCTCACGATCGTGCTCCTCGCCCGGGCCGATCCGGACCCGCGGACCGAGACCGAGCCGGCGGATCAACCCGCAATCATCTGAAGGCGCGTGGCGAAGGTGTCCGCCATCTCCTCCAGGATCGTCAGGTCCGGGTGGCGCAGGAACACCATCCCGTCGGAGACCATCGTCGCCTGCCAGTTGCGCCGCGGCGCGCCCACCGGAAGCAGGTCGACGTCGCAGATCCACGGCTCGTACTCCTGAAGCAAGGGCGCGAGACCCTCGATGCGCTGGATGGTACCGCTCCCGACGGCGCGTTTCACGATCCAGCACGCGTTGTACGTGCGCTCGATCGGTTGGGACCAGCGCGCATGCACTACCGCCTCGGCCCAACCCCGGTACGTATCCAGGTCGCTCGCGAAGTTGATCAGGTCGACGGTCCGAACCCCTGGTGGCCGGGCGGCGATCTCCCCGAAAACCGCCTCCCCGGACGCGGTCGCGTACCACTCCATGTGCGTGTACCCGGTCTCGAACCCCAGGGCATCGAGCACCGCGAAGCCCATGTCACGTCCGCTCGAGAGGCCCGGATCGTCCACGTCACGCAGGGCGAACGTCTGCGGGCTCACCCACTCCTGAAGCTTCGATTCGAGCGCTCGGGGCCGATATCGGCAGATGTTGTAGTGAGCGACCTCGCCTCCGACGCAGACCGTGTCGAAGGTCATGTCGTCACCGTCGATGAACTCCTCGACGGAGACCTGAGGCACGTGGCGTAGTGCGGGGAATATGCGCTCGAGCTCGTCTGGAGAGTCGATCCGATACGTGTCCGCCGATCCGGCGCCCGCGACCGGCTTCACGATCAGAGGATAGCCGATCCGTTCTGCGGCCTCTCGACACTCGGCGATCGTCGTGGCCCGGCCATGACGCGGAGTCCGGATCCCGGCGGCATCGAGGACCTCCTTCATCACCTCCTTGTCCCTGAACGGAATCGTCTGCTCGACGGTCATGCCCGGGAGCCCCAGTGACTCACGCAGCCGCGCCGCGAGGATCATGTACGGTTCCCAGAGGCATTCGATCCGGTCGATCGGGGTCTGCTCCGCGAGCTCCGTGACGACCCGAATGACATCCGCCTCGTCGACGAGCGACCGCACCTGCACGTGGTGCCCCACGGCGTCCCTGGCGATCTGCGGAAGGGCGGATTTCGGCTGATCGCCGAGGCCGATCACGGTAGCCCCGACTTCCACGAGGCCTCGCGAAAAGTGCTGCATCTCGGCAGGGTATCCCGGCGAGATCATCAAGACGTTCATTCCATTACCCCAGTTCCACGCGCACGCGGGTGACGATTTTTCGGAGAGCGTCCTCGACCACTTCGGTCTCTGGATGCCGCACGATGATGTAGCCTTCCCCTTCGTACGAGCCGCTGGGAGACTGTCCCTCTCTCGGCAGCCGGGCCTCGACACACAACGGCCCCACCTCGTCGTAGATGGCCTGGAGTCCTTCGAGCCGGCGTACCCGACCATGGCCCTGTCCCCTCAGGTACGCCGCACCGGCCGCGAACGGGCGCGGTCGCGGCTCGAACTCGCCGAACACCATGAGCCGCGCCCACGCCGCGTAGAGATCGAAGTCGTGCGCCCACGAGATGAGGGTCGTGAACTGGGCTCCGGGCGGGCGGGCCCCGACCTCGGAGACCGCGACCGATCCGTCGGGCCGGCGAAACCATTCCATATGGCTCAGCCCCGTACCCATGCCCAGGGCGTCGAGCACATCTCCGGCGACAGACCGAATCTCCTCGTACTGCGGCGAGTCCACTTCTCGCGGCAGGATCACGCACCACTGGATCCACGGCTCGCGTAGCACCTCCAGCGGCGACGGGTGATAGTGGTTGATGGAGTGCCAGACGACGCGCCCCTCGATCGAGATGGCATCGAAGGAGTGCTCCTCTCCCGTCACGAACTCCTCGATGAGACTCGGCTGTTCCGCGCTCGGCGGCATCGACGTCAGGCAGCCGACAAGCTGCTCCCGATCATCCAGTCGAAACGTGCGCCGGGCCCCCGATCCCGCCGGCGGCTTCACGATGAGCGGGTAGCCGACGGTCTCCGCGAAGGCCAGTCCCTCGGACTCGTCACGAATCAGGGCGTGACGGGCGCACGGCAGGCCCGCCGACTGCAGCACGTCCTTCATGCGAGATTTGTCGCGGAAATTTTCTGCCGTCTCGGCTCCCATCCCCTCGATCCCGAACTCATCCCTCAACTCGCCGAGGGGAACCTGAAGCTCTTCGAGCGCCCCGAGCAGGCGATCGGGCGAGCCCAGCGTCGAGGCGATCTCTGCAATGCCGGGCCGGATGCCATCGGCTTCGAGGGCGTTCGCCACCCGGGCGTGCGCGGCCAGCCCGTCCCTCAGATCCGCGGGCAGGCGCTCGGCCGGATCCTGGCTGACGAGTCCCACACGAACTCCCGGCAGCCGTACGACCGACTCCACGAAGCGCAACGTGGTGGGAAGAAAGAATGGTGCGACAAACACGACGTTCCGCATCGGCTTCCAATTCCGGGGTAGCGTACGGGGTAGCGTACGAGGGTTCCTACTGTATCATGAATGGCCCCGAAAATGAAGCTGTAATCAGACGAATCGACACCTGACATGCACGTCGTTTTCATAGAGCCCCGCTTCCCCGCGAATCAGATGGATTTCGTTCGTGGTCTGCGCGAGGCAGGCGCCGACGTTTCGGCGATCGGCGAAGCCCCTGCGGCGGCGATCGGGCCGGAACTGAGCTCGTGGTTGCACCACTACGAGCAGGTGGGATCGGTGTGCGACGAGGCTGAGGTCGCCGGGGTGGTACAACGGCTGAACGAGCAATACCCCGTCGAGCGGCTCGAGGCGACGGTCGAGGCCCACATCCTTCCGATCGCGCACGTGCGCGAACAGTTCGGGATCCCCGGCACTTCGGTGCGGACCTCGTTTCTGTGCCGCGACAAACCCGCGATGAAGAATGCCCTTCGCGAGGCGGGCGTCGCGACCGCCCGTTCTCTGGGCAGCGGCGACGCCGACGAGATCCTCGCGTTCGCGCGCGACATCGACTACCCCCTCATCGTCAAACCGCGAGCCGGCGCCGGAGCCTCCGGCACGTACAGGGTCGAGGACGAGGGCGACCTCACCGAGCTCCTGCCCCGGCTGGGTATCGGAGGGGGCACCGAAGTCGCCGTCGAGGAGTTCGTCGAGGGCCACGAGGCCTTCTACGACACGCTCACGATCGGTGGGCAGATCGTCCACGACTTCGTGACCCACTACTACCCGAACGTTCTCGAGGCCATGCGCACGCGGTCGGTCTCGCCGCAGTTTATCACGACGAACCGCATCGACACGGCGGAGGCCTACAGTGAAGTGAGGGACATGGGGCGTCGCGTGATCGAGGCCCTGGGGATCGAGACGTCGGCCACCCACATGGAGTGGTTCGTCGGCGAGAAGGGGCTGAAGTTCTCGGAGATCGGGTGTCGTCCCCCGGGCGTGCGTGCCTGGGACCTGTACGATGCGGCCAACGATATGGATCTCTATCGCGAGTGGGCGATGTGCGTCGTGCATGGCCGGCCCTCGCAGACGCCGTCGCGCAGATACTCGGCGGGGATCATTACGCTGCGACCCGAGGCGGACGGCCGAATCGCCGGCTACGATGGACTGGACGAGATCGAACGCCGCTTCGGTGAGTGGATCATCGACATGCACATCCCCCCTCCGGGGACGCCCACGCAGCCCGTGGAGGCCGGGTACATGGCGAACGCCTGGCTCCGCCTGCGCCACCCCGATTACGACGAGTTGCGCCGCATGCTCGACACCGTCGGTGAGACCATCCGGGTTCGCGCGTCGTGAGAAAGCGAAAGCAGGCCCTGATCCTGCTCGGCCCACAGCGGGAGCAGCCGACGGTCGCGGGGACCTGTACCGATCTCGAAGCCGCGGGTCGTCTGTCGAAGGGCGCACCGATCGCGACCATCTCGGCCGGGTGGCAGGAGCGGGAGGCGGAACTGACCCCGTTGGAGACCGACCTCGGTCGACCGGTCGTTGATCTGGGACTGTACGCCCGGGCAGAGACGCTCGCGGCGGTAGATCTCGACCTCGCCGCCGGCCACAAGGCCGCGCAGCGCCGGCTCAAGGAACTCCGCCGGGCCTACAATCTCAGGCTGGCCGGACTGATGTCGACGTCGGTGAGTCTCGAGACGATGGAGGGAGACGAGGAGGTGTTGGCCCCCGAGCGCGAAGATGCGCTCGAGGCCATCCGACGGCTCGATACGAGGCACCTCGGACGGGTTGCCGACATTCGAGCGGAGTATGATGGAGCGTTCCGGCCTCACGAGCGAGACGAGGTCGCCCGGAATCGCGAGGAGATCGCCGGGCTGCTCGCCGACGTCGATGTGGTCGCGATTGCCGGCGGTCATGTGGCGACGCTGCTCAACCGTCTCCGGCTGTTCGGCGTCGATCGGCTGCTGGGTGACCGGACGATCGTCGCCTGGTCTGCGGGCGCCATGGCGCTTGGCGAACGCGTCATCCTGTTCCACGACAGCCCGCCGTGGGGTCCGGGGAACGCGGAGGCCTTCGAAAACGGGCTCGGGCTGGTGCAGGGCCTCATCCCGTTCCCGCATGCGTCCCGCCGACTCGCTCTCGATGACTGCCCGCGGATCGGCCGCCTGGCGCGCCGATTCGCCCCCGACGTCTGTGCGCTCCTGGACCCCGGCGTGCGGCTCGAGCGCGTGGCCGACCGCTGGGTCGGCGCCGGTGACGCATACCGTCTGGACACCAGCGGAGGGACGCAACTGCTCGCGTCACGCGCCGCATGAGGGGCGGGATGCCGTGGGCGCGAGAGCTCGACGCCATGGAAGACGATCCGATGCCGAGATCGAAGACGCTCGAGCAGTTGCGCGAGGCCGCCGCGTCCGACCCCGGTGCGATCGATGCGTTTCTGGCCGAGCACGAATTCCCGGTCGCGGAGCCCCCGCTCTACACGTTCGTGTACCGCGGCGAGGCCGACGCCGTCCGGCTTCGGCACTGGATCTACGGGCTGCCCACGTCGCAGCCGTTCGAACGCATGGGACAGACCGATCTCTGGTACCGCACCGTCGATCTGCCCGATGACTCCCGGGTGGAGTACAAGATCGAGGTGGTCCGGCACGGGGGATCACAGTGGGTCGAGGATGATCTGAACCCGCACCGGGCACGCGACCCGTTCGGCGCGAACTCCGTGGTCGCCGCCAGGGGGTACGAAGTCCCGGAGTGGGGCCGTTCAGATCCCGACGTGCCCCGGGGACAACTCGACGAACTCGTCGTCGAGAGCGAGGCATTCGGCGAGCCGAGGCACGTGACCGTGTACCGACCGGCGCGCTATCGTGAGACCCGACGGTATCCGTTGCTGATCGTCCACGACGGCCCCGACTACGTCGAGTACACGAACCTGACGTCGGTGATCGATCGCCTCACCGATGCGCTCGAGATCCCGGGGATGATCGTGGCGCTGATCGAGCCGGGCGATCGCATGGGCGAATACACCGCCGACGAGCGGCACGCCCGGTTTGTCGCGGAGGAACTCCTTCCACGACTCGAGGAGGCCTATCCCCTGCAGAAAGGGGCTCACGCCCGCGGGCTGATGGGCGCGAGCCTGGGTGCGGTCGCCGCCTTCGATACGGCGAGGCGGTACCCGGGTCGATTCGGGAGGCTGCTCATGCAGTCCGGCTCGTTCGCGTTTACGGACATCGGCGAGAACCAGCGGGGTCCCGTGTTCGAGCCCGTGGTGGAGATGATGAACGCCTTTCGCGCCGATCCGATCCGGCTCACAGAAAGAGCCTTTGTGTCCGTGGGCGTCTACGAGTCGCTCGTGTCGGAGAATCGCGCGCTTGTGCCGGTCCTGCGGCGCGCCGGAGTAGACGTCCGTTTCGTCGAAGCCCGCGACGGACACAACTGGGAGAATTGGCGCGACCGGCTCCGGTCGGGCCTCAGCTGGCTGTTTCCCGGTCCGCTGTGGATGGTGTACGAATGATGGTGTACGAATGAACCACCGGGCGGACCCGTGGCTGAAGTAACGCGCCGTATCGGCCTGTCTCTCGGCGCGGACCTGTGCTGGCCGATCGCATACGGTGAGATCCTCCGCGAGCTGGATCTTCGCATTCCCCACGACGGAGACACGCTCCGGTTCGAGGTCGAGCGCGTGACCATCGAGCCGTTCGACCTGCGGCAACCGTGCCCGTACGACGTGGTGATCGACCGTCTTACGCACTGGTACGACACCACCCGGGAGTGGATCAAGAAGTCTGTGATTCTCGACGACCTCTACGTGTTCAATAACCCGTGGAGCGTTCAGTCGATGGAGAAGCACACGACGTATACTGCGCTGATGAGGCTCGGACTTCCGGTCCCCGATACGTGGCTCGTTCCCCCAAAATCGTACGATCCGAGCGACGACCTGGATATCACGCTCGAGCGCTACGCCCGCCTGTTCGACATCGGAGAGGTGGGGGATCAGCTTGGATATCCCCTGTACATGAAACCGTACGACGGGGGCGGGTGGCGTGGCGTGTCGAGGATCGAGGATGCAGAGGGCCTCCGTGCCGCCTACGAGGAGAGCGGCAAGTTCGTCATGCACCTTCAGCGGTCGGTCGAGGGGCACGACCGTTTCGTTCGGTGCGTCGGCCTGGGGCCACAGACGCGGATGGTGCTCTACAACCCGACTGCGCCATTGCACGATCGATACACGATGGATCGTGGATTCGTGGGTCCGGGGGACGCGCAGGTGCTGAGGGACATGACGCTGACGATCAACGCGTTGTTCGGCTGGGACTTCAACTCGTGCGAAGCGCTCCGCAGCGAAGGACGATGGGTTCCGATCGATTTCGCCAACCCGTGTCCTGACTCGCAGGTGACCTCGCTCCATTACCACTTTCCGTGGTTGATCAAGGCCAACATCCGGTGGTCGGTCTTCTGCGCGGCGACGCGACGGGCGATGCCCCTCAACCTCGACTGGCAGCCGTTCTTCGACGCCTGTCAGGCAGGAATGAGCGTGGAGGAGCGAATCCGGGCGTGCGGCGCGCTCGCGAAAGAACGTCTCGAGGCGGCGCGGTTCCTCGAGTTTTGCGATCGCTCGCTGGGTCACCTCGACGAGGTGGCGGACGCGTTTTTCGCTGGGGATACGGCCCGGGACGCCGTCCGCCAGAAGGTGGTATCGCTATACCCGGAACACGAAGTGGACGAGTTTACGGAACTGTTCTTCGACCGTGTGCAGGCGGCGCGGACGGCCGAGCCACCCGGCTCCGTGTCCATCCTCGCGTCGTGAACGCCGTGATGAGCGAGTCGGCCGTAATGAACGAATCGAAGGTGGGGCAAGGATAAAGGATGAAGAAACAGACGAGCTGGCACTCCTCGCGTCTGGATCAGGAGGTGAACATCGTCCGCTGGGGGGAGATCGGTACCCCCATCTTGATGTTCCCGACCGCCGGCGGGGATGCGGAGGAAATAGAGCGGTTCCTGGTGATCGACACACTGGCGTCGTTCCTGGAAGAGGGTCGCATCAAGATCTACTCGTGCGATTCCGTGGCCGGGAGCGCGATGTTGGCCGGGGAAGGGTCGCCCCAGCACCGGATGCGCGTGATCAACCGGTTTCAGGGCTTCGTCTATGAGGAACTCGTGCCCGCCATCCGCCAGGATTGCGAGAGCGATTCGATCGGGATCATCGCCGCAGGCTCATCGATCGGGGCCTTCAACGCGCTGGCCGCCGTCTGCCGCTACCCCGATGCCTTCACCCACGCGCTCTGCATGAGCGGGACGTACGATCTGCAACGGTTCCTCAAGAGCGGCGTGACCGAGGACTTCTACTATTCCTCGCCCATCCACTATCTCCCGGGTCTGGAAGGGCCCCTTCTGGAGCAACTGAGGGAGCGTTTCGTTCTGTTGGCCTCAGGGCGGGGGCGGGCCGAGGACATCGACGAGTCCCTGCGGGTCGCCAGGCTGTTGGACGCGAAGGGGATCCCCAACCGCATGGATGATTGGGGAGACGAGTGGCATCACGACTGGCCGACGTGGCGGAATATGCTCGTGCGCTACGTCGATGAACTGGTGCCGGCCGAGGCCTCCGCGGAGGTTCCGAGCGACGGAACGTAGTACCGCTCGACATATTCCCGGACCATCCGGCGGGCCGTGAAGCGCGAGGCCGCTACCGAGATCGCGGACTTCATGGTCCGTAGCCACCCCGCCGACAAACCCTCCTGGGGCCGATCATAGAACAGGGGGACGATCTCCTCCTCTAGCAGACGGAACGTCTCGTCGGCGTCGTGCTCGTCCACCGCCTCGTCGTCCGCGTCGACCGGGGCGCGGGGAACAGACCACCCGTTCTCGCCGGTGAATCCCTCCTCCCACCAGCCGTCCTGCGTACCGAGCTGCGGGACACCGTTCAGCGCGGCCTTCATCCCGCTCGTCCCGCACGCTTCGAGCGGAACCCGCGGGAGGTTCAGCCACAGATCGACGCCCTCGACCAGGCGGTGAGCGATGTGCAGGCCGTAGTCCTCGAGGAACGCGATCCGGCCCTCGAAACGTGGATCACGGGTATGGGCGTACACGCGCTGCAGAAGGCCCTTCCCGGCCTCATCGCGTGGGTGCGCCTTGCCGGCGAATACGAGCTGGACGGGGCGTCGAGGGTTCGACAACAGCGCCAGGAGGCGATCGGTATCTCGGAAAAGCAGGTCCGCGCGCTTGTAGCTGGCGAACCGGCGGGCGAACCCGATCGTGAGCGGGAATGGGCTGAACATCGTCCCGGCGGCCACGAGATGCGCCGCTTCCGGCCATTCGTCGCGCCACCGCCGCCGCGCCTCTTCCCGCATGAAGTCGATCAGGGCGATCTTCAAGCGCTGGTGCGCGTGCCAGAGATCATCGTCCGGGATTGTATCGACGCCGTCCCACAACGTCTCATCGTCCAGGCGCGAGCCCCAGTCGGCGCCGAGATGACGGTCGAACAAGTCCATCACGCTGTGGTGCATCCATGTAGCGAGGTGCACGCCGTTCGTCACGTGGCCGATCGAACCCTCGTCGGCGCCGTGATCGGTTGAAAAGGCGCTCCAGATCTCACGCGTGACGTGTCCATGACGCTCGGACACCCCGTTTACCCGTGACGACAGCCGGATCGCAGCCGCCGTCATGTGGAAACGGTCGTCGTCGCCATCCGGGTGGCGGCCGAGGTCGAGGAGTTCGTCGCGATCCGTGATCCGGTCCCAGTAATCGCCCGCCCACTCCTCGAGCTGCTCGTGGGTGAAGACATCGTGGCCGGCGGGGACCGGCGTGTGCGTCGTGAACACGCTGTTCGCGCGAACCGCGGCCACGGCCGATGCCATTGATTTCCCGGCGACCCGGAGCCGGCGGACGCGCTCGACCATCATGAAGGCGGCGTGGCCCTCGTTCGCGTGCCAGGCGGCCGGCTCGATGTCGAGCGCATCGAGCACGCGAACGCCGCCGATCCCCAACAGTCCCTCCTGGCGCAAGCGGTGATCCACCCCCCCGGCATAGAGCTGGTGCGACAATTCGCGATCCTGCGGATCGTTCTCCTCGAGGTCGGTATCGAGGAGGTATAGCGAGACGCGACCGACGCGAAGCCGCCATGCGCCGACAAACACCTTTCGACCCGAACTGAAGATCCAGGTAAGCCAGGGCCGGTCGCCTGGACCCGCGATACGCTCGAGCGGCGTTCGCGCGGCGTCGAAGTTCACGTCGCCGGCCTCCTGCCACCCGTCCGTATCGACGCGCTGGTCGAAGTATCCGCGCGCGTACAGCAGACCGACGCCGATCAATGGCACGCCGAGGTCGGACGCCGCCTTGCAGTGATCGCCCGCCAGCACGCCGAGGCCCCCGGAATAGATGGGGACAGATTCGTGAAGACCGAATTCCGCACAGAAGTACGCGATCGGCTGCCTTGCGAGTCGGGGGTGGGCACGGACAAACCACGTGTCGGCGTTCGTCAGCTCCCGGTCGACGGTCTCGCACACGGCGTCGTATCGCTCCAGAAACGCGGTGTTCCGGGATAGATCGTCGAGACGTTCGAGGGGGACGCGCAGCAGGAGGTCCACCGGGTTGTGGTGGGTCCGCCGCCAGAGTCCGAGATCGATCTGCCTGAAGAGGGCCCGCGCGTCACGGTGCCAGGTCCAGGACAGGTTGTTGGTGAATTCCGTCAGCCGGCCGATCCGATCCGGCATGTCCTGCTGCCTGCGCTTCCCCAGCTCCACGTGGTCTGACGCCCCCAACCGGTTACTCCTTGACTGTCGAGCGGGCAGG
>JBGMQU010000069.1:0-13491 GCA_048060725.1 Gemmatimonadota bacterium
GCCTGAACCCCGAGAGACCCCTGCGCGCGGTGCACCCTACTTGTGCAGAGGTTCCAAAGCACTCAGTCCGATCATGGGAAGCTTCGGATTGGACACGTTTCCAGCCCACTATGTTGCTCGACCGGCGCCGCTCGCGCGACCCGCGGAGTTCTCGAGCGACTTCCCCGGCGGCCGGACCTCGTTCAGATAGAAGTGCCAGAGCAGCCTGGCGGCCACCGCCCGTAGCGGGCGCCATCGATCGCCCAGTTCCTCGAACACCGAGGGGTCAGGGTCTTCGGCGAGTCCCTTCAGTTCTTTCGCGGCCACGATCAGCGCCCGGTCGCCGACCGGCCAGACATCCGCGCGAAGCAGCACCATGAGCAGATACACATCCGCCGTCCACCGCCCGATGCCCTTCACCTCCATGAGACGCTCGCGCACTTCGGAATCCGTCAGCGCGGGCAACGGCTCGAGATCGAGGCGACCGTCAGACAACCGGGCGGCGAGATCACGCGCATACGTTCGCTTCTGACGGCTGAACCCGATCCGAAGCAGTTCGGCATCGTCGAGTGAGAGGAAAGGGGCCGGCTCGGGCGGTCCGATCGTCTGGACCAGCCGGTCCATGGCGGCCGCGGCCGAGGCGAGCGACACCTGTTGTTCGAGGATGATATGGACGAGCGTTCCGAACCCCGGCTCGCGGTCCCAGAGCGGCGGAGTACCATAACGTTCCAGCACGCGCGCGAAATCGCCGTCACGACTCGCCAATTCGGCGGCCGCGCGCGCCAGTTCGGCGCGGGTGAGGCGCTCGGTTTGCACTTGGACCATCGGCGTCTCCGCGATACTTTGGCCGACCATTCCCCAGGAGGAACAGAATCAATGGCTGACAAGCTGGTTCGATACGAAGTGCAGGACGGCGTCGCGATCTTCACCATGGTCGATCCGCCTGCGAACACGTACACGCACGAGATGATGCGCGATCTGGACGAGGCGATCCTCAAGGCCCGCTTCGACGAAAATGTCCACGTCATCGTGATCCGCGGCGAGGGGCCGAAGTTCTTCTCCGCCGGCGCAAACATCAACATGCTCCAGACGTCGGACCCCTACTTCAAGTACTACTTCTGTCTCCACGCGAACGAGACGCTGAACCGGCTCGAGCAGACGCCCAAACTGGTCATCGGCGCCCTGAACGGCCACACGGTCGGCGGCGGTCTCGAGATCGCCATGGCCTGCGACCTCCGGATCGCCCGGGCCGACGGCGGCAAGATCGGGCTCCCCGAGGTCAACCTCGGCGTGCTTCCCGGTACCGGCGGCACGCAGCGTCTCGGCCGCATGCTCGGGAAGTCGAAGGCGATCGAGCTGATGGTCGAGGGTCGAACGTTCGACTTCGATGAGGCGCTCGAGTTGGGTCTCGTGAACAAGATCTTCGAAGGTGAGGACGAGGAGTACTTCGCCGCCGTGCTCGAGTACGCCAGGCAGTTCGTCCCGCCCAACAAGGCCTCCCGCGCGGTCGGCCGCATCAAGCGCGCCGTTTGCAGCGGCGTCGAGGTCCCGTTCTCGGAGGGCCTCGCGATCGAACGCGAACTACAGCAGTTGCTCTTCCAGGGCGACGACGCAAAGGAAGGTCTGGCGGCCTACATCGACCGCCGCACGCCGGAATTCACCGGGAAGTAGCGACACCTTCAGGGGTTCACACCCGCACCGGTTGAGACCACCGTGAACGACCGTGACCCGGTCATCATCGATGCCGTGCGTACGCCGGTGGGCCGCCACGGCGGCGCGCTGGCATCGGTGCGTCCGGACGACCTGCTGGCGCGTGCGATCTCGGGGTTGGTCGAGCGCACGGGCGTTCCGGGCGGGCGCGTCGAGGACGTCATCGCCGGCTGCGCCAACCAGGCGGGCGAGGACAACCGCAACGTGGCCCGGATGGCCGCGCTGCTCGCCGGTCTTCCGATCGAGGTGGCGGGTCAGACGATCAACCGGCTCTGCGGATCCGGGTTGCAGGCGGTCGTCTCGGCGGGTCACGCGATTCGGGCCGGCGAGGGGGACGTGTTCGTGGCCGGTGGAGTGGAGAGCATGTCGCGAGCCCCGTGGGTCATGCTCAAGCCGTCCGTCGGGTTCTCGCGGGTGCCGCCGCCCCTGGCCGACACGACGGTCGGGTGGAGGTTCACCAACCCCGCGATGCCCGAGCAGTGGACCGTCTCGCTCGGCGAGACCGCGGAGATCGTCGCCGAATCGCACGGCATCACACGCGAAGAGCAGGACGCCTTCGCGCTGGAGAGTCAACGGCGAGCGGCCGCCGCGCAGGCCGAGAATCGATTTGGCAACGAGATCATCCCGGTCTCCGTGCCGCAGCGGAAGGGTGACCCGATCGTCGTCGACCGTGACGAGCACCCGCGGCCCGAGGTGACCGCCGATCAGCTCGCCGGGCTTCGGGCGGTGTTCCGGACCGATGGCACGGTGACCGCGGGGACCGCCTCGGGGATCAACGACGGGGCCGCGGCGGTGCTGGTGACCAGCGCGGCCGCCGCCGACGAGCTCGGGCTCGAACCGATGGCGCGGCTCGGTGCGTCCGCCGTCGCGGGGGTGGACCCCTCGTGTATGGGTCTCGGGCCCGTACCCGCCACCCGGAAAGCGCTCGACCGCGCCGGGCTCACTGTGGACGATCTCGACGTCGTCGAGTTGAACGAGGCGTTCGCCGCGCAGGCCCTTCCCTGCATTCGCGAACTCGGGCTCGATCCGGCCACGGTCAACGTGAACGGCGGCGCGATCGCGCTGGGCCACCCGCTGGGCGGCACGGGGGCAAAGCTACTGACCACACTCGTGCACGAGTTGAGACGGCGGGGCGGCGGAACGGGCCTCGTCACGATGTGCATCGGCGTGGGTCAGGGCATCGCGACGATCGTCCATGTCTGAGTCGCGCGTGCCCGAAGCAGGCGAAGAGGCACACGTACTCCTCGCCATCGACGGTGCGGTGGCCACTCTCACGCTGAACCGGCCCGACAAGCTCAATTCATTCGTCGGGACGATGCGCGACCAGCTGACGGCCGCGCTGGAGTCGGTCGGCGGAGACGAGTCGGTCCGGGCCGTCGTCGTCACCGGCGCCGGCCGCGCCTTCTGCGCCGGAGCCGACGTGAACTACCTGACGCGGCTGATCGAGACGCGCAACCTCGACGAAGCGACGGCACTCGTCGAGGCCGGACGGCGCGTCGTGACGGCCCTGCGCTCGATGCCGAAGCCCGTGATCGCGGCCATCAACGGGGCGGCGGCCGGTGGAGGAGCGAATCTGGCGATGGCGTGTGATCTGCGGCTGGCGTCCGACCGCGCGGTGATCGGCCAGACGTTCAACCGCATCGGCCTGGCTCCCGATTGGGGTGGCACCTATCACGTACCGCGCCTGGTCGGCCCGGCGAAGGCGGCCGAACTGTTCTTCTTCGCCGAAATGATCCCTGCCGACGAGGCGGAACGGATCGGGCTCGTGAACCGCGTGGTCCCCCACGACGAACTGATGGACGTGGCGCGCGACTGGGCCGAGCGGCTGGCCGCCAAACCCCCGCTCGCCCTGCGCTATGCGAAGGAAGCGGTACAGCGCAGCCTCGGTGCGACGGTCGGCGACATGCTCGACTTCGAGACGGCGGCCCAACGCGACTGTTTCGGCTCGGCGGACGCGCTCGAAGGGGTGCGCGCGTTTGTCGAGAAGAGACCCGCGGTGTTCGGGAAGCCGGCATGAGTGCAGCCGGAGCGGTCCGCCCGGCGACCGAGGACGACCTCGACGAACTCGTCGCGATGTGGGCGCAGTACATGCGCGCGCATGCGCTGAACCCCGCGTACCGCCAGCTCCGACACGATGCGCTCACCGAGCGGCGGCGCGTCTTCCGCGTGCTGATCGCGGAGGCCACGGCCGTGATTTTCGTCGTGGAGAGGCGGGGCGGGCTCGACGGGATGATCAGCGTTCACCTGGAGGAGAACGAGCCCTACTTCAATCCTCCACGCTACGTGAGAATCCAGACACCGTTCGTGCGACCCGATGCGCGGCGTCAGGGCAACCTGAAACGCCTGCTCGAAGCCGCCTTCGAGTGGGGACGCGACTGGGAGCTCGACGAAGTGCGACTGTTCATGGGTGCGGACAACGTGATCGCGAACGCCGTGGCGGAAGAACTCGGGTTCGAAGCGTTCGAGGTCGTTCGCCGCAAGCCGATCGACCGGATGGAGCCCGACATGCACTGGGACGACGTGTCGGGATGAGCGACTCCACGATCACCGTGCTCGGCGCCGGGACGATGGGACACGGCATCGCCCAGGTGACGGCGATGGCCGGGTACACCACACGGTTGTTCGACATCGATGCCGCTGCCCTCGGGGCGGCAGTCGAGCGAATCGAAGCCAACCTCGCGAAGGGGATCGATCGCGGAAAAGTCGATCCGAGCGACCGGGATCGCGCGTTGTCCGCCCTCACGACCCACACGGATCTGGCCGAGGCGGCCGGCGGAGCAGACGTCGTCATCGAAGCTGCACCGGAACGACTCGAGCTCAAGCGGGACCTGCTGAGCGCCTGCGCCGACGCGGCGGGCTCGACGGCGCTCCTGGCAACGAACACGTCGTCCCTCTCGATCAGCCAGATCGCGGAGGCCGTACCGGGGCCGGAACGCGTGGTCGGAATGCACTTCTTCAACCCGGTCCACATCATGGCGCTGCTGGAGATCGTTCAGGGGGAGCGGACGACGGACGCCAGTGTGGAGCGCGCCCGCGAGATCGGCGGTCGGATCGGCAAGACAGCGATCGTCGTCCAGGACTCCCCCGGGTTCGCCTCATCGAGGCTGGGCATCACTCTGGGGCTCGAGGCGATTCGGATGCTCGAGGAAGGCGTCGCGAGTGCCGAAGACATCGATACGGCGATGCGGCTCGGGTACCGACACCCGATGGGCCCGCTCCGGCTGGGCGATCTCGTGGGGTTGGACGTCCGACTCGATATCTCCCGCTATCTGCACCGAGAACTCGGGTCCCCCCGATTCGAGCCGCCCGCCCTGCTCGAGCGCATGGTCGAGGAGGGCAAGCTGGGGCAGAAGACGGGCGAAGGGTTCTATCGCTGGGACGATTGACGTCAACCCATACATTGCTGGCGAACTCCACGCTGTGGACCGGACGGGTCCGCGGAGCGTAGAATTCCGGGTCACCAGAACCCAACCCGGCCCCTTCCGGGCGACACAGGAGTCACCAGACGTGAGCGACGTTCACACTGCCCCATCCGCCACTGACGCCGACGCGAGTTCACGCGGAACGCCCGACATGACCGGCGGCAACGGAATCGAGGTCACGGTCGAGGCCGGAACCGCGGCCACCGCCGCCGAGACGGTCGCCGCCCACACCGAACACCTCTTCCCCTGGATCCGCCCCTACTACTCCGAGCCGCTGGTTCTGGCCGAAGGCGAGGGTGTGCGCGTCCGGGACGTGAACGGCGTCGAGTACCTGGATCTGTTCGCGGGCATCCTCACGACGTCGATCGGCCATTGCAACCCCGTCGTGCAGGCTGCGGTGACCGCGCAGATGGCGAAGCTGGGTCATACGTCCTCGCTCTACGTCACCGAACCCCAGGTCGAGGCCGCGAAGACGCTCGCGAACATGGCGCCCGGCGACCTCTCGGTCTCCTGCTTCACGAACAGCGGCACCGAAGCGGTCGAATCGGCGATCGCGGTCGCGAGGCTCTACACGGGCCGGCACGAGATCGTGGCCCTGCGGCTCGGGTATTCAGGCCGGAGCATGCTGGCCAGCCACATGACGGGGCACAAAGGGTGGCGTCTGCCGCTTGGCGGCGTGACCGGCGTCGTCCACGCTCGTTCGCCGTATCCCTTCCGTTCGCCGGTCGGTGAAGAGCGGGCCACCGACTTCTTCATCGACGATCTCGTCGAGGTGATCGAGACGACGACCAGCGGGAAGCCGGCCGCCTTCTTCGCCGAGACCATCCAGGGCGTGGGTGGCTACATCGTGCCGCCACCCGACTATTTCCAGCGCGCCGCAGAGGTGATCCGAAGCTACGGCGCCCTCATGATTATCGACGAGGTTCAGGCGGGTTTCGGTCGAACGGGGAAGCACTGGTTCGGGATCGAGCACTGGGGGGTCGAACCCGACATCATCTGTATGGCGAAGGGCATCGCAAACGGGTTCCCCGTAGGCGCCACGATCACTCGGGCGGAGATCGCGGACGCCTGGCAGGGGCCCTCGATCTCGACGTTCGGTGGCAACCCGATCTCGATGGCGGCCACCAACGCTACGCTCGGCGTGATGCAGGGAGCAGACGTGAGGAGGCTCGCACACGAGCGGGGCGAGCAGCTTCGCAGCGGGTTGGAGCGGCTGCGCGACCGCTTCCCGTGGATCGGAGAAGTCCGCGGCATGGGCCTCATGCAGGGCATCGAGCTCGTGACGGATCGGGCCGGCAAGGCACCGGACACGGATCGGGCTGCCCGGCTGACGGAGGCCGCGAAGGAGGAGCGCCTGCTCGTTGGGCGGGGCGGTCTCTACGGCCACGTGATTCGGATCGGCCCATCGCTGTTGATCTCCGCGGACGACATCGACGACGGCCTCCGCCGGTTCGGCGCAGCCTGCGAGCGCGCTGACGGGTGAAGGCCTCCCGGTGGGCCGCGACGGCCTTCCTCGCCGCGGCTCCCCTTCTCCACGATGGGACGCCGCTGGCGGGCCAGCTCATTCCCGCCGATCCGCAGATCTCGCCCGACGGACGGTGGGTAGCCTACATCGTTCACGATGTGGATGAGGAGACGGGCGAAGCGTACTCGAACCTGGCGCTCGTCGCGACGGGGAGCAGGCGCACCGACCGGCTGACCGACGGCCTTCGCATCGATCGGACTCCGAGGTTCTCCCCCGACAGCCGCAGTCTCGCCTGGGTCACGTTCGTCGATGGATTCTGGGAGCTTCGGGTCCGGACGCTCGACACCCGCCAGACGCGAGAGCTCGCGGTGGGATCTCAGCCTCACGGAGGGATCGCCTGGTCTCCCCAGGGTGACCGCATCGCCTACACGCGGCTCGTGCGGCAGTTCGATGAAGAAACCGGCCCGGTCCACCTGTTCACGGTCTCGCCCACGGGCGGCCGACCCTCCCGAATCTCCCGCGAAGGGTTCCACTCGGGCGGGATCGAACTCGGTACGCACCTCTCGTGGACTCCGGAGGGCGACGCCATCGTTCTGGCCGCCAACCCCGGAGGAGACCTGCAGTTGTACGAGATCTCGATCGCGACCGGCATCGAGCGCGTCCTCGCCGCCCATCGGGGCCCCGACCGCGACCCGGCGATCTCTCCAGACGGTCAATTCGTCGCCTACACCGGTCATGGGGGCCTGCCGGACGAAGGCATCCCGGACCGCCTGTTCGTTGCCGAACGGGTCGGCGTCGCATTTCCGCGCGTGCTTTCGCGTACGGTGGAGCACTCGGTGCGGCACCCCGCCTGGACCGCGGACGGCGGGTCGATCTTCGCGATCATCGAGGGACCCCGGGTGGACAGGCTGGCGCTCTTCCGCATCGACGGCAGCTACCGGATCGTCGCCGACAGTCTCGATCGGCCGGCGGACGTGCTCGGCGAAACATGGATCGGCTCAGAGCGTTTCAGCGTAACGGCCGACTCCGTGTATCCGAAGTTCGCGGTGACCACGAGTCACCCGGACCGGCCGCCGGAGGTCGGGGTGGGCGGAAACCAGCTGACGAATCCGGTACGAGCGTTGTCTTCGCTCAACTCGGCGCTTGCCGACCGCGGCCTCCCGGAGCTGGAAGAGATCGGGGACGCGGACGCGCCCCCGCTCGGGTGGGCTCTGCGACCGGCGGACGCGGGACTGGAGGCGCCGGCCGCGATCGTGGACCTGCGCACCGACGGAGTGACATCGCCCGCCCGATTCGACATGACGCGCCAGGCGCTGGTGGCGGCGGGGTACGTCGTGCTGATTCCCGCGGCCGACGAGTCCGGGGGCAACGCCGCGATGATCGCGAACGCCGCCGCGCTCGGGTGGATCGATCCGAACCGCGTCTTCGGACTCGGCAGCCACACGGGGACGGGGCAGATCGACATCTCGCCTCGACCCGTGGAGCCCGACAGTCCGTTCCGGGCGATCATCGACTGGGGCGAGGCATCGTTCGAGCGCACGGCCGCGCGCATCGACGACACGCTCGAGTGGCTCACGCGACAGGATTCCGAAAACGAGTCGGGAGGAGCATCATGATCTTCGGGCTTCCATGGCAAACCTGGCTGCTCGCGATCGCGGCCATCGTGCCGGGCGTCTGGATTGCCTTCCGGCGCCTGCGGGTCGACCGGTGAGCCGTCTGGGCGGGCGGATCGCGATCGTCACCGGGGCCGGCCGCGGTCTGGGTCGCACCCACGCGCTCGCCCTCGCCGCGGGCGGCGCACGGGTGGTCGTCAACGACCTGGGTGGATCATTGGGTGGAGATGGGATCAGTTCCGGACCCGCCGAGACGGTATGCGAGGAGATCCGCGCGGCCGGGGGCGAAGCGATCGCGAGCGGCCACGACGTCTCGGACTGGGGCCAGGCGGACGCCATGATCCGGCTGGCCGTCGACGCGTTCGGCGGCCTCGACGTCCTGGTCAACAACGCCGGCATCCTCCGCGATCGGGCGTTCGCGAACATGAGCGAGACGGAGTGGGATTCTGTGGTGGCCGTCCACCTCAAAGGCCATGCCGCCCCGAGCCACCACGCGTTCGCCTACTGGCGGGGCGAGGCGAAGGCGGATCGACCGCGGGCGGCCTCGATCGTCCACACGACCTCGTCGTCGGGTCTCTGCGGCAACTTCGGCCAGGCCAACTACGGTGCGGCGAAGATGGGCATCGTGGGGCTATGCAAGGTCCTCGCCATCGAGGGTGCCGGATACGGGATCCGGTCGAACGCCCTGTCCCCTTCCGCCCGTACGCGGATGACGTCTGTCCTGGCCGGCTCGGAAGACCTGCTCGGGACCCCCGGCGCCGGAGAATTCGACCCGTTCGCCCCTGAGCACATCTCGCACCTCGTCGCGTGGCTCGCCGAGGAGGGATGCCCGGCCACCGGCCAGGTGTTCCATGCCGCGGGTCGGAGGATTCGGGTCCTGGATATTCCGACGATCGCCTACGACGCACACTCCGAAGAGGACTGGACGCCGGAGACGATCGACGAGGCCCTCCGCGGCCGCCTCGCCGCACCGCTCGACACCCGCGACCTGATCACCTGACCGGATTCGTCCAGGCGCGGCTCAGGAGAGAACTGATCGGGATGACCGGCTCCATGCGTTCGCTCCTGAAAGCTGCGCGCGACCCACCGTACTGCTCGACACCTTTCTTGCAGGCTGCAGAGAGTGGAGGCGCTGAGAGTTTCCCGTGCGCTGAACCTGGCGCGCCGCATGCCGGGACCGCCAGACGTTGCTGCGCGCGCTCCGGGCTCCGAGGTTGCAGCCCATGAGTACACCCTTCCCCATCTCTGACCGAGCGACCGAGTTCCGTGAGCGGGTGCAATCGTTCATGGACGAGCATGTGTACCCGGCGCAGGGCGCCTTCCATGCCGAGATCGGGGAAGGGAGCGGCCGGTTCGAAACTCCGCCCACCCTGGCCCGGCTGAAGGACGTGGCGAAGAGCGAGGGTCTCTGGAACCTCTTTCTTCCCGAACCCGAGTACGGCGCGGGCCTCACGAACCTCGAGTATGCCCCGATCTGCGAGGTGATGGGGCGGGTCCACTGGGCGCCCGAGGTGTTCAACTGCAACGCCCCCGACACCGGTAACATGGAAGTGCTCGTACGGTACGGTACGGACGAGCAGAAGGCGCGCTGGCTCGGGCCGCTGCTCGCGGGCGAGATCCGCTCGTGCTTCGCCATGACGGAGCCCGACGTGGCCTCGTCCGACGCGACGAACATCCGGTCTTCGATCGTCCGTGACGGCGACGAGTACGTCGTGAACGGCCACAAGTGGTGGGTCACACAGGCCGCACGGGCCGAGTGCGAGATCTCCGTCTTCATGGGGAAGACCGATCCCGACGCCGAGCGGCACCGACAGCAGGCGATGATCCTGGTTCCGATGGATACGAGCGGAGTCGAGGTCGTGCGGCCGCTCACGGTGTTCGGATACGACAGCGCACCGGGTGGACACGCCGAAATCCGGTTCACCGATGTCCGCGTACCGGCGGACAACCTTCTCCTGGGCGAGGGACGCGGGTTCGAGATCGCCCAGGGACGGCTCGGCCCTGGCCGCATTCACCATTGCATGCGGCTCATCGGCCTCGCGGAGCGGGCGCTCGAGGCGATGAAGGCGCGGGCGAAAGCGCGAGTCGCCTTCGGCGGCCCCCTCGCCGAGAAGGGCGCGTTACGACATGCGGTCGCCGAGTGCCGGATCGCCATCGATCAGGCGCGGCTGCTGACGCTTCACGCCGCCCACAAGATGGACGTGGCCGGCAACAAGGCGGCCCGATCCGAGATCGCCATGATCAAGATCGCCGCGCCCCGTATGGCATGCCGGGTCATCGATCAGGCGATCCAGGTACACGGAGGCGCCGGGCTGAGCGAAGATTTCTGGCTGGCCGAGGCCTACGCCCATGCCCGGACCCTTCGGTTTGCCGACGGCCCCGACGAGGTGCATCTCGAGAGCCTGGCAAAGCAGGAGCTGAGGCGTTCCGACTGAAGCGTTTCCGTTGAAACGCCTCCCGCCCTACCCGGCTCCTGCGCGCACCGCACAGCTCCACCCTGCCTCCGCCAGCATCGGCGCCTTCTCGCCGACCTCCCGAGCGTTCTCTGAACTCGCGTTGCCCTGAAGGGCCCGGGCATAGACCCCCTGACAGATCGACGCGAGGCGGAAGAGTCCAAACGCCATGAAGAAGTCCCAATCGGGGATACCGGTCCGCCCTGCCCGGCGACAGTAGGCCGCGACGTAGTCCGCCTCCGACGGGATCCCGAGCGCCTCGCAGTCGATCGCGCCGAGCCCTTTCCAGAGCGGGCCCTCGGGCAGGTGATACGTCATGCAATTGAACGCGACGTCGGCGAGTGGATGGCCGAGCGTGGAAAGCTCCCAGTCGAGCACGGCGAGCACCCGGGGCTCGGTCGGGTGCAGGATGAGGTTGTCGAGCCGGAAGTCCCCGTGTGCGATCGTCGTCTCTTCGCCCGCCGGGATGTGTGCGGGAAGCCATTCGATCAACCGTTCCATGGCCGCGATCGGCTCGTGTTTCGCCGCTTCGTACTGCCGGGTCCAGCGCGAAATCTGGCGAGCGATGTAGTCCGTCGGCTTTCCGTAATCGGATAGTCCGAGGGCCTCGTAATCGACGGAGTGGAGCCGCGCCATCGTGTCGTTCATCGCGTCGTATATGGCCGCTCTCTCGCCGGGATCGGCCACCTCGGGAAGACCCGGCGCGGTGGGCACGCGCCCCTCGATGTGCTCCATGACGAAGAAGGTCTGCCCGATCACACCCTCGTCCTCGCATAGATGCAGCATCCGTGGGACCGGAACGTCCGTCGCCTCGAGCGCCTTCATCACACGAAATTCGCGCTCGACGAGGTGGGCGGAAGGAAGCAGCTCGCCGGGTGGCTTCTTCCGCAACACATACGATGCACCGGACGTGTCAATGCGGTACGTCGGGTTCGACTGCCCTCCCTGGTACTGGAGCACGGAGACTCCGCCACGGAAGTCGTCGAACCCCCTGCAAGCCATGTGTTCGGCGAGCCGAGCTTCGTCAAAGCGGTGAACGTTGGTGACTGGACCGGGCGTGGCCATGCTGATCCTGGTTAGCGTGTTCGCGGCGTGCTGCCTCGACGCTCGTGCAGAGCGGGAATGCCCCTGCAATCTGAGGCCTCCCGCGACCCCTCCGAAAGCAGAGGACCGACATTCGACGCTCACCCTGCGCGGGTGCCGGCGCACGCAGCGTCCCCTCAGCCTGTCGCCAGGGCGTCTCATCTCCGATTGTCAACGCTTCTTTATCACCCACAGGAGCGCGCGCCAACCATGACGGATCCGAGAGATTGCTACCGGTGGCCAGCCCGCCCATTCGAGATGGTGGCCGCCGTCAACTCCGGATGGGAGGAGTGAGCCCCGTCATCATCGCGGTTCTCGTCATCTACTTGATCGTGCTCCTCGCGATCGGGTTCTGGGGCGGAAAAGACTCTCACGACATGGAAGGCTACTACGTCGCCGGGAAAAAGCTGCCTGCCTGGGTCATCGCGTTCTCGTCCAACGCGACAGGCGAAAGCGCCTGGCTGCTCCTCGGACTCACCGGCATGGGCTACGCCGTGGGGATGCACGCCCTCTGGGTCGTGATGGGGGAAGTGCTCGGGGTCGCGATCGCGTGGGCCTACGTGGCTCGCCCGTTCAAGGCCTACACCGACCGCTACGACTCGATCACGGTGCCCGACTATCTCGAAGACCGGTTCAGGGACACGACGAACTCGTTTCGGATCATCGGGGCCATCATCATTCTCACGATGGTCGCGGCGTACACCGCGGCTCAGCTCACGGCGACGGGCAAGGCATTCGACGCGTTTCTCGGGACGGGGTACACGGCGGGCGTGTTCATCGGGCTCGGCGTGATCCTTTTCTACACCTCGGTAGGGGGCTTCAAGGCAGTCGCGTATAGCGACTTCGTGCAGGGCGTCTTGATGTTCGTATGTCTCCTCGTTCTGCCGATCGTGGGCGTAGCGGCAGTCGGCGGGTGGGGAGCGTTTGTCGAAGGGCTGCGGGTGGCAGATCCGGACCTGCTTCTCCCCGGCGGCGGGCTGGGGTTCACGCCGACGGGGATCGCGAGTGCGGTGGGGTTCGTGGGGATCGGTCTGGCGTTCCTCGGAGCGCCACAGCTCCTGACCCGCTTCATCTCGGCCGGTAGTCAACGACAGATCACTCGAGCCGGCCCGGTCGCCGTACTCTGTATCGTCGTGTTCGACGTGGGCGCGATCTTCGCCGGGATGGCGGGCCGCATTCTCTTCCCCGGCCTCGCCGACCCCGAGACGATCCTCCCGATGATGTCGACGGAACTCTTCCCCGCCCTCTTCACCGGTATCTTTCTCGTGGTCGTGCTCGCGGCGATCATGTCGACCGTCGACTCACTTCTGATCCTCGCTTCGTCTTCGGTGGTGCGTGACATATGGCAAAAGATCTTCCGACCTGAGGCGAGCCAGCGGTCCCTGTCCATTCTCGGAAAGTCGGTCACCGTCGTGCTGGGTCTCGTCGGACTGGTTCTGGCGCTCGGCGAAGTCCGGTTGATCTTCTGGTTCGTGCTGTTCGCGTGGTCGGGGTTGGCGTCCGCCTTCACCCCGGTCATCCTCTGCTCGCTGTTTTGGGCGCGGACCACGCGCGCGGGAGCGATCGCCGGCATGATCGCCGGCTTTGTCGTGACCGTCGCGTGGGTTGTGTGGTTCAAGGAGGGATTCTACGACCTGTACGAGATGCTCCCGGGGTTCGCCGCCGGATTCCTGTTTACGATCGGTGTCAGCTTGATGACTCGACCGCCGGAGGGCGCGGCGGCGGAGATGGCCGAGATCAAGGCCGAGGTGGCGAGAGCCCCCACG
>JBGMQU010000069.1:13591-16909 GCA_048060725.1 Gemmatimonadota bacterium
GCGTCGAGGCCGCTCGAGCCAAGTTGTTGATCGGCGAGTAGCCCGGCCGGCGTCGGAGGGGGCATGGGCTTCCTGCAATCGGTATCGTCGCCAGCCACATCACTGAGGAGCCACGCCATGACCGAGTTCAATCGCCGCGAGTTCATGACCGTATCGGGCCTCGCGGCCGGTGGGGCGGCCTGGACGGCGTGCGCGCCTCCCGGCGGAGGTGCCCCGGGCAGCGGCGCCGCGGCCGACATCATCGTCACGAACGCCAATGTGTACACGATCGACGACGCGCTTCCACGGGCGGAGGCGTTCGCGATCACCGGCGGTCGGTTCACAGCGGTGGGTTCGGACGCCGACATCGCCAACCTCCGGACGCCGAATACCGAGGTCATCAACGCCGCGGGCATGACGGTACTGCCCGGCTTTATCGACGCTCACAATCACCCGTTCTACTCCGGCACCCGCCACCTGAAGCAGGTGGACCTCAGCGTGCGCTCGATCGCGGGGATCAAGAGCGCGCTCTCCGAACGCGCCCAGAACACCCCACCCGGTCAGTGGGTGCAGGGCTTCCTGTACGACGACACCAAGCTCGAAGATGGCCGGCCCCTGAACCGCGCGGACCTCGACGATGCCGTGCCGGATCACCCGGTGTCGGTGACCCACCGCGGCGGGCACACCGGCGTGTACAATTCCGCGGCGTTCGAGCGCGCCGGGATCACGGCCGACACGCCCGATCCGGAGGGCGGGAAGTTCTACCGCGAGAACGGTGAACTGACCGGTCTGGTGGCGGAGAAGGCGAAGCAGCCCCTCGAAAGCCTCATCCCCGCCGGCACAACACGGACTGAGCGTCAGGAGAGCATCCGGCTGATCGGCGAGATGATGGCGAAGGCCGGGCTGACGTCGATCCACGAGACGGGCGGGGGCACCGACAACCTCATCGCGTACCAGGACGCCCGGGACGCGGGCGAACTCCATTTCCGCATCTACCTGTTCCCGTCGGGCTCCTTCGGCGGCGTGGCAGGGCCTGAGCTGTTCGACGGACTGAAAGCTGCCGGCGTCCGAACGGGCTTCGGCGACGAATGGATCAAGATCGGGGGAGTGAAGTACGGGGCGGACGGCTCGGCATCGGAGCGCACCATGGCCATGTCGACCGCGTACGTGGGGCGACCGGACGACTTCGGAATCCTGACCATGAGCCAGGGAGAAATCTACGCGGCGGTCGACGACGCCGTGCGGAGCGGATTCCAGATCGGGATCCATGCGAACGGCGATCTCGCGATCGAGATGTGTCTGAACGCGTTCGAACGCGCACAGGAGAACATGCCGCAGCCCGATCCGCGGTTTCGCATCGAGCACGCGTCGCTCGTGAACGACGATCTGCTGCGTCGGATGCGCGACATCGGAGCGATCCCGACGCCCTTCTACACCTACGTCTATTTCCACGGCAACAAGTGGGGCGAGTACGGGCAGGAGAAGATGGAATGGATGTTCGCACACCGACGTTTCCTCGACTACGGGATCCCCGTGCCCGCGGCCTCGGACTACCCGCCCGGCCCCTTCGAGGCGCTGATGGGGATCCAGAGCATGGTTACGCGAACTGACATGCAGGGCCGGGTGTGGGGAGCGAGCCAGAAGATCACCGTAGAGGAAGCGCTACGCATCTGCACGATCAACGGCGCGCACGCGTCGTTCGAGGAGGACATCAAGGGATCGATCACGGCCGGAAAGCTGGGCGACTTCGTCATCCTCGGTGACGACCCGCACACCGTCGATCCGTTCTCGATCAAGGATATCGAAGTCGTCAGGACCGTCGTCGGAGGCCGGACCACGCACGAGGCGTAGTCGATGGACGGAACCCCACCGATAGGAGGGGGGTCATTCAAGTGACGCAACCCGCCGTTGCACCGTCCTCGTACATGGGTTCCTGCACCCTCGGGAGACATTGATGAGCCAGAGCCGCCTCCCCGCGATCCGCTCGACGCGCCGCCTCGTGGGCGTGATCTCGACGTGCGCGGTCGCGCTCCTGCCCTTGACCGCTACGGCGCAGGAGCCGACGGAGGCACCAGGCGGGGGTGCCACCGACGACGGCTCGATGGGCAGGATCGTCGCCGTCCTCGTCGACGGCGTCACCGGAGCTCCGATCCCCGATGCGCTGGTTATGCTGGAGGCCCTCAGCCGTCGCACGCTCTCCGACTCGGTGGGCACCGCCATCTTTCTCGATGTTCCTCCGGGCGCCTACACACTCGGGATCCGGCACATCGCCTACGGGGAACAGTCGGCGATCGTCGATGTGGAGGGCATGTCGAGCGCCATCATCGCCCTCCAGCTAGACCCGCGGGCGATCGCGGTGGCGCCGCTCGATGTCCTCATCGAGCAGCGGCCCCGCTATCTGGAGAACGAAGGGTTCTACGACCGGCGAGCCGTGGGCATGGGGACGTTTTTCGACCCACTCTTCGTCGAGCGCTGGGGCTCTTCGTTGACCTCGGCCACCCGGTTCGTCGACCTCCTCATCGACATGTCTCCGCAGATGGGCAGCATGACCCGCACGACTGCCAGTAGCGGGAACGCCGGGATCGCGAGCATCGGGGACGGGTTCACGGGCGGGTGTCCCGTCGTGTGGATCGACGGCCAGCGCACGTTCAACGACCCGGGTCTGGCCGGCCGCTCGAGTTCGGTGCTCGACATGCTGTCGACGTACACGATCGGCGCGGTCGAGGTGTATGCCAGTTCGCATGGCATCCCCTTCTTCGCGCTGGACCCCCAGCAGGGCATCGGATGCGGGTCAATCGTGATCTGGACGAATCGGTGGCGCGGTCGCACACGTGAGATCGCTGGCGCAGAGGTCGAACGGTGCGAACCCGAGAACATGCAGTTCACGCAGGTCGAGGGTGAGATCCGGGATGAGTACACGGGCGTGCTCCTGCCGGGAGCCCACGTGATCGCGACGTCTTTTGCGGCGGGCGAGGGCGACGACGCGAAACCCGCCGACATCATCGCGGATCAGTACGGACGCTACCGAATATGCGACATCCCCCCCGATCACCAACTCAGTCTCCGGGTCGAGGCGGCGGATCGGACCGGGCCCGAGCTACAGATCGACCTCGCCGGCCCGGTCGTCACGCGCGACCTCTCGCTCCGCGTCGCCGGTCCGGGGAAGGTGGTGGGCCGGGTACTCGACCGGAGTACGGGACGGCCGGTCGCCACCGCCAGCGTCGGGGTCGTGGGTGTCACCCGCAGAACCCAGACCGACTCCGAGGGATACTTCGTGATGGAGGACGTTCTGCCCGGAGATCAGGTCCTCGAGATCGAACACCTCGGGTTCGCGCCGAT
>JBGMQU010000070.1:0-15433 GCA_048060725.1 Gemmatimonadota bacterium
CGTCCCCTGCGTCGGCGTGAAGGAAGGGGTGCTCCTCGACCTCGTCGACGAGCAGGTGTCGGACGACGGGTTGGGCCGCCACGAGCGTATCGTACGCGAGGGTGCGCTCACGCTCGGCCGCCGGTATCTGTTCGATGAGGCCCATGCACGGCACGTGGCGCGGCTGGCGACGAGTCTTTTCGACCAGCTCGGCGGGCTGCACGGTCTCGCCCCCGAGGATCGCCGTGTGCTCATCGCCGCCGCGATTCTGCACGACCTCGGACAGCACATCTCGTACAGAAAGCACCACAAGCACTCGCTCTACCTGATCCTGAACTCCGAGATTCCGGGCGTCTCGCCGTCTGAACTCGCCCTCGTGGCCCTCGTCGCGCGGTACCACCGACGGGCAGATCCGAACGACGACCATTACCTATACTCGGAGTTGAGCTCGGACGACCGGGAACGGGTGCGGCGTCTTGCGGCGTTACTCAGAGTGGCGGACTCGCTCGACAGGGAGCACCTGCAGCGGGTCAGAGGGGTACACGCGGTCGTCGATGGCGACGGGGTCCACCTGACGCTCTCGGGTGATAGCCCCCTGCTGCTCGAACAGTGGGCGTTGGAGAAGAAGGGGCGGCTGTTCGACCGGGTATTCGGGGCCCACCCCCGTGTCACGCTGGAACCGGGAGGCATGGAAGAGGCTTCCGGCGGCGCGTAACCTGCATGACTGACCGTTGATCCGCCCCGGGCGGTGCGTTCTGCGGTGCGTTGGAGAGTAGCTGACATGACGAGACCGGACGACATCTTCAAGCGAACCCGGCTGGAACGGCCGGGGCAGCGTCCGTCTGTCCACCCGCCAGGCTCCTCTCGCGAGCCGCAGACTGCCCGCCCGCCCGACGCCTGGACCGACGGGGTCGACGACGCGGTGCCCGAAGGCGAGCCTTCCGGACCGACGAACGGCCATCCGACCGAACTCCACCGGCCGGACGGAAGCGTTGCGGAGGATGGAGCGCTTCCAGAGCCAGGAGCGCTTCCGGAGGAAGGGGCGCTCCCCGAGGAAGGGGTACTCGCCGAGGACCGCCCCGAAACGCCGGACGCTGCGTCGTCACGCGTACAGAACATCGACGGCGTCCTGCTGCCGCAGGCGACGGCTCCCCGCGAAGTGCCGCTCGACGCGACCCCGAGTGACCCGTCCCTCTACTTCAACCGCGAGTTGAGCTCGCTCGACTTCAACTGGCGGGTGCTCTACCAGGCGCTCGACGAGCGAGTCCCGCTACTCGAGCGGCTGAAGTTCCTGGCGATCACCGAAAACAACCTCGACGAGTTCGTCATGAAACGGGTCGGGGGATTGAAGCGGCAGCTGGAGGCAGGGGTCCTCCGTCGGTCGCTGGACGGGCTCATGCCCGCCGAACAACTGGCCCTGATCCGGGAGGCGGCCCGGGCCATGCGCCTGCGGCTGGCCGAGGTCTGGGAAGACGATCTCCGGTGCCGAATCGAACGTGAGGCCGGCTTCCACATCCGCGATTTCGCTAGCCTCGACGAGGCGGAGCGGGAGTACGTCTGCGTGTACTTCCGCGAACGCATCTATCCGATTCTCACCCCCCTCGCGGTCGACCCGGGCCACCCCTTCCCGTTTCTCTCTAACCTGAGCCTGTCGCTCGGCGTGATGCTCGCGCACCCCGATCGAAAAACGCGACACTTCGCCCGAATCAAGATCCCGCTCCGTGACCGCTGGGTCTGGCTGCCCACCGAGGGCCACGTCGTGCCGGTGGAACAAGTGGTGCTCGGCTTCGTCGACGAGTTGTTCCGGGGAATGAAGGTGGAGAGCGCGTCGCTGTTCCGGGTGACACGCAATGCCGACGTCGAGCGCGACGAAGAAGTGGCCGACGACCTGCTCAAGATGATCTCCGAGGAGCTGCGCGAGCGGAAGTTCGCGCGGGTCGTCCGCCTCGAGGTGGAGCCTTCCACCCCGGACGAGGTGCGGGAGCTGCTGACGCGGGAGTTGCGGCTCGAGCCCGGCGACGTTCTGGAAGTCCCGGGGCTGCTCGACATGTCTGGCTTCTGGAAGCTGTGGGCGTCGGGTCCGATCGAGCACCGGTATCCGCCCTGGGACCCGATGATCCCGGCTCAGTTGATCCGCGAGGGCGAGACCGAAGACGTGCCCGATATTTTCGCCGCGGTTCGGGCGGCAGACCTGATGGTACACCACCCCTACGAGTCCTTTGCGGCGACGGTCCAGAGGTTTATCGAGGAAGCCGCCGCCGACCCCGCCGTCGTCGCGATAAAGCAGACGCTGTACCGAACCTCGGAAAACTCGCGGATCATCGAGGCGCTCGTGCGGGCCGCGGAGAGCGGAAAGCAGGTAGCCGTACTCGTCGAGGTGACCGCGCGGTTCGACGAAGCCGACAACATGGAGTGGGCGGGAGTCCTCGAAGAGGCCGGTGTGCACGTCACGTATGGCGTGGTGGGCCTGAAGACTCACGCCAAGGTCGCCCTTGTGATCCGGGACGAGGAAGACGGCCTCAGGACGTACTGCCACGTCGGTACGGGGAACTACCACGCCGAGACCGCGCACGTGTACGCCGATCTCGGCATCCTGACGGCGCGACCCGAGATCGGACGCGATGCCGTCAATCTCTTCCACTACCTCACGGGCTACGCGCCCGAGCAGCAGTACGAAGAGTTGATCGTCGCGCCGCGCGATCTGCGGCGGCAGATTCGCGGCCGGATCGACCGGGAGGCAGAGCACGCCCGCGCCGGGCGCGGCGGCCGGATCATCCTGAAGATCAACGGACTCGACGACCCGAGAGTCATGAAGTCGCTCTATGCAGCGTCGCGGGCCGGCGTGAAGATCGACCTCATCGTTCGAGGCCTCTGCCGGCTCAGACCCGGACTTCCAGGGTGGAGCGAGAACATTCGCGTGCGCAGCATCGTCGGCCGGTTCCTCGAACACGATCGCGTCTACTGGTTTGGAAACGACGGGGAACCGGACGTGTGGATCGGAAGCGCGGACTGCCGACGCAGAAACCTGGACGACCGGGTCGAGGTGATGCTGCCGGTGACCGACCGAAAGATCCTCAAGCGTCTGCGCAGAATGTTGCGGCACGCCCTGCGCGACACTCGGAACGCATGGGAGCTCGAGGCATCCGGACGCTACGTGCCGGTCCGGCCGCACCCGGGCGATCGCCCGGTCGACTATCACAAGCGGATGATGAGAACCGTCAAGAGGAAGCGGCGAAAGGCGGACACACCCTGGGACATCGATCCCACGGATTGAGCCAGCGGACGGAGCTACGTCTCCGTCGGCTCCTCCTCGCCGCCCGTGTGTCGGACCGTCTTTCCACGAACCATGTAGATCACGTCCTCCCCGATGTTCGTGGCGAGGTCTGCGACGCGCTCCAGGTTTTGTCCGATCAGGATGACCTGCAGACACCCTGAGATGTTGTGCACGGTCATGTGAGTCAGCATCACCCGAAACAGCGAATCCTGCAGGTCGTCGACCCGGTCGTCGCGCGCCCGCACGGCGGCGGCTTCCTCCGCGCTTTCGTGGACGAACGCGTCGAGCGAGTCGCTGAGCATCTCGCCCGCGATGCGCGCCATCTCGCTCAGCTCCGGCGGGATCGGGACTCTGGCCGGGAGATCGGCAAGGCGTTTCGCCCCCTCCACGACGTTGACCGCGTGGTCACCGATCCGCTCCAGGTCGTTGTTGATCTTCAGGACCGTCACGAGTACGCGAAGATCGCCCGCCAGGGGTTGGTGCAGGGCGAGTAGCTCGATCGTGCTCTCTTCGATGGCGATCTCCGCCTGATCGATCGCGCGATCCGCCAGTATCACCGCCTCGGCGGTCTCGGCGATATCGGCCTCTCCAACGAGGGAGAACGCGTGCTCGAGCAGGGTCTCGATGTCGTCCGACATCAAGTGCAGCGCCCGTCGAATATCCTCCAGCCGTTCATCGAAATGTTTGTGCGACATTGTCCCTACCCGAACCGACCGGTGATGTACGCCTCGGTCCGTTCGTGCTCCGGGTTCGTAAAGAGCCGTTCCGTCTCGTTGAACTCGATGAGTTCTCCGATATACAGAAACGCCGTCTGATCGCTGACTCTGGCGGCCTGCTGCATGTTATGCGTCACGATCACGATCGTGTAGTCCTGCTTCAGATCGTGGATCAGATCCTCGATCCGACTGGTGGCGATCGGGTCGAGCGCGCTCGCCGGCTCGTCCATGAGCAGGATCTCCGGCTCGACTGCCAGCGCACGCGCGATGCACAGCCGCTGCTGCTGGCCGCCGGAGAGGCCGAGCGCACTATCGTTCAGCCGGTCTTTCACCTCGTCCCAGAGCGCGGCCGCCCGCAGCGATTGCTCGACGCGCTCGGGGATATCGTCCTTGAATCCATTGATCTTCAGCCCGAACGCGACGTTCTCGAAAACCGATTTCGGAAACGGATTCGGCTTCTGGAAGACCATGCCGATCCGTCGACGGACTTCAACGGGGTCGACGCCGGGGTCGTACAGATTTCGTCCGTGAACGATCACCTCCCCGCTCACGGTGGCAGCCGGAATGAGATCATTCATCCGGTTGAAGCACCGAAGGAGCGTGCTCTTCCCGCAACCTGACGGCCCGATGAACGCAACCACCTGATTCCGTGGAATCTGAAGAGAGACGTCGCAGACGGCGGCCGTACTCCCATAGTGCACGCTGAGTCGGTTGGTCTCGAGCGCGATTTCTACGGCGGGCGTGCTCGCCGCGTTCTCGTGCGCCGTACTCACGGTCACCGTGCTCATAGTTCTTTCCGGTATCGGTTCCGAAGCAGGATCGCGGACGCGTTCATGAGCAACAGTGCGGCCAACAGAACGACGATGCCCCCCGCCGCCAGCACCTGGAACTCTTCCCGGGGCAGCGAGACCCAGTTGTAGATCTGGATCGGTAGTACGGTAAACGCATCTAGCGGCGAACTCGGATCGAACGCGATGAAGGTCAGGGCCCCGATCATGATGAGGGGCGCCGTCTCTCCGATAGCGCGCGAAAGCGCGAGGATCGTCCCCGTCAGAATCCCGGGCATCGCCACCGGGAGGACCTGGTGACGAATTGTCTGCCATCGCGTGGCCCCGAGAGCGTAGGAGGCCTCGCGAAGCGAGCTGGGGACGGCGCGGATCGCCTCCTGCGCCGAGATGATCACGACCGGCAAGATCAGCAATGCGAGCGTCAGCGCACCGGCGAGCACGCTTCGGCCTAGCGCGAAGAACCGGACGAAGACCGCCAGGCCGAGGATTCCGTACACGATGGATGGGACGCCGGCCAGGTTCGCGATGTTCGTCTGAAGCACGCGGGTGAACCAGTGCTTGCGCGCGTACTCCTCCAGATAGACGGCTGTGCCCAATCCGAGCGGGAAGGCGATCGAGGCCACGAGCCCCATGATCCAGAGACTCCCGAGTATCGGGGCGCGGATGCCGGCGCGCTCCGGGAGTCGCGAAGCGTAGTTCGTCAGAAAACTCCACGACAGCACCGCGAACCCGTCGGAGGACACGTCGACGATGAGGACCACCAGCGACAGGACGCCAAACACGACCGCGCTGAGGCACATCCACTGGAACGCCCTCGCCGTGCGCTGCCGCTGAGCGACCCGGGGCTCGAACCGGCCACCCCTGGGGGCTATGCTGCCGCTCATTCGTACACCTCGCGGAACCGCCGCGTAATGCGCTGGCTCAAGAGGTTCATCGCCAGCGTGATGAGGAAGAGGACGAGAGCGACTGCGAATACTGTTCGGTACTCCAGCGATCCGTACGGCGTGTCGCCGAGGCTCACCTGCACGACGTACGCGGTCATGGTCTGGATGCTCTCGAGCAGATTCAGCGACATTTTCGGTTGCATTCCGGCCGCGATCGTGACGGCCATGGTCTCACCGATCGCCCGCGATATCGCCAGGATGAAGCTCGCGGAAATGCCGGACAACGCGGCCGGGATCACCACCCGCGCCGAGACTTCGAACTTCGTGGCTCCAAGGCCGTATGCCGCTTCGCGGAGTGAGCGAGGCACCGCGCTGAGTGCGTCCTCCGAGAGCGACGACACCATCGGGAGAATCATGATCCCGACCACGATCGACGCGCTGGCCGCGTTGAAGATCTGCGTCTGGGGGAAGACCGACCGCAGAAGCGGCGTCACGAACAGGATGCCGAAGTAGCCGTATACCACCGTCGGGATGCCGGCGAGGATCTCGAGGATCGGCTTCACGATTTGACGCGTCCGCTCGGACGCGTATTCGCTGAGGTAGACGGCGGTTGCGAGTCCGATCGGGATCGCGACCAGTGAAGCTCCGGCGGCGATCAGAAGCGTGCCGTTCACGAGCGGGAGGATGCCGAACGACTGAGGCAGGAGGCCCGGCGACCAGCGGGTCCCGGTGAGGAACTCGATCGGGGAGACCTCGCCGAAGAACCCGGCCGACTGGCTGACCAGCACGACGACGATGCCGACCGTCGTGAGCACGGACACGACGGCACAGCCCAGGAGCAACGCGGAAATCGCGCGTTCCTGAATCACGAGCCGACGTTTGCCCCGGAGGCTTCCGGTTCGATTCTCCATAGTCATCGGTCGAAGCGAGTGAGCGCCGGTTCCGTCGGCCTACCCGGCAACCTTCGTTCGCGCCTCACCGTATTTCGACGGCGTTAGCGGGACGTAGCCGGCTTCGGGTACGAGCGACTCGGCGTTATCGATGTAGAAGTCGATGAACGCCTGCACCTCGTCCCGGTCGAGTGCGTCGCGACGAACGTAGATGAACATCGGACGCGAAAGGGGAGCGTAGGAGCCGTCCTCGATCGTCGCCCTTTCCGGTCCTATGCACCCGTCTCCGCTATCGATCTGAACGGCGCGCAGCTTGTCCCGATTTTCATCGAAGTACGCGTAACCGAAGTAGCCGAGCGATCCGGCGTCCCCGCTCACACCAATGACGAGCACGTTGTCGTCCGCGCTAGCCGTGTAGTCCGAGCGGCTGGCGTCTTCCTCGCCGACGATCGCGGCCGTGAAGTAGTCGAACGTCCCCGAATCGGTGTCCGGCCCGTAGAGAATGATCTTCTCGTCCGGCCACCCATCGCGGATCTCGCCCCAGCTCTTGATCGTCGATCCGGGTTGCCACAGACGCATCAGCTCATCGACCGTCATGCAGATGGCCCACTCGTTGGCGAGGTTCGTCACCACGGTGATCCCGTCCCACGCGACAGTGAGCTCGATGGGCTCGATTCCATTCCCGGCGCAGGCCTCGATCTCGGATTCGCGGATGGGGCGTGACGCATCCGAGATGTCGATCTCGCCGTTGCAGAACTTCTGGAACCCGCCGCCGGTGCCCGAGATGCCGACCGTCACGCGGACTCCGGGGTTGACGATCATGAACTCCTCGGCCATCGCCTGACTGATCGGGAACACGGTGCTGGACCCGTCGATCGAGACGCTACCGGTCAGACCGCTCGCCGCGCCGCCATCGCCTCCGCCGCACGCGTGGAGGGCCGAAACGGCGAGCAAACCCAGACCCGAAACAATCGTGCGTTGCAGTGTGCGCTTCATGAAAGTGCTCCGCCTCAAAAGTGGAACTGGTACCGCGCCTTGAACGAGTTCTCGGAACGGCGGGCGCCATCCGAGAACGAGACGAAGTCCCAGTTGAGTGCGATCTTGTTGCGGCGATCGAAGAAGATCTGAACGCCGGGTGTGAAGCCCCAGACCGTGTCGTCCTGGAGGCTCCTGTTCGGGTCGGCCATGGTCAGCCTCAGAATCGGCTCGATGCCCTCCACCCAGAAACTCTCCACGTCGAACTTCCAGGACCCCATCGCCTGCCAGGTGATCAGGTCGGCGAACTCGTCGTCCGCCTCGAGGTCGGGCGTATCGCCCAGCTTGTTCTGAAACGTGTTCTTTCCGCCGACCAGCGCCGCCATGAGGTGGGCCCCGCCGCCGTAGTCGCCCATCTCCGCGAAGATCTCCCAGGCCCCATTCTCCTTGCCGCCAAGACTCTCGTTCGCCCGCAGGAAGGGCTGGGAGGTGAGAGACCCCGCGACGCCGACTCTCACGGGCCGCGGGCCGGTGCTGAGCCTGTACTGCGCCCGGCCCACGACCTGCTTGCCGCCGTTGGTGTCCCGGTTCTCGAACGCGAGGCCCCCGTTGAACGCGCCGACCCAGTAGTGGAACCGGTCGCCCTTCGTCCCGCCGTCCACCATCACGCCGACGTCTCGATCTGCGTGCCGGTTCAGCACCGTGATCGCGCCGTAGGAGGTCGCCGGCAGACCGCGAATCAACACTGCTCGTTCGATCGTGAGGAGTTGGGTCGAAGACGCGAGCGCAAACAGATCGAAGGGGCGCTTGAAGTGACCGAGCGTGATGCGTGCGTGACTCGTCTCGGCGTCGGGCGCCAGGTTGAGCCGACCGTAGGCGTCCGCCAGACGGAACCCGTTGATCTTCCCGAACTCCGGCTGGATTCGGGCGCTGATCCACTTGTTGACCTGAACGTCGATGGTGAGCCGAGCGCGTCGGATGAACATGTCGACGGCCGGGACGTCCCTCACGCAATCCGACGACGGGTCGCCATCCGTAGAGTAATCGGAGCACGTGCTCGTGCCGGCCTGCACCTGCACGCGCCCGCCGAACTTGATCTTCGTCGCTCCCGACTCGATCTGGACCTGGGCCTCGAGCGGTGACCCGACGAAGAGGGCCGCGAGGCCCAGAACCACGGCGACGATCGCACCAACTGACCTCTTCAAAACTACCCTCCCTGATGTGCGTTGCTGCCAGCCGCGCCGGCTCGAACAAGATCAGGGGGATTTGTAACAGCGGTGTAATCTGTCGGTAACACTCGGGAATAAGCGGTTACGAGTGCTCGACGGCTGTCGAAGAGGTACCGTGGGTCACGTTACGGACGCCCCGGCGCCGGACCGCGGGAGGGTGAACCAGGCGGTCGCACCGCGGGATACCTCACTCTCCATGCCGACGTCGCCGCCGTGCGCCACCACGAGGTGCTTTACGATGGCCAGTCCGAGTCCCGTTCCGCCCTCCTCCCGCGACCGCCCCGGGTCGACCCGATAGAATCGCTCGAAGACCCTGGAAAGGTGCGCCGAGGGGATTCCGGGTCCCTCGTCGAGGACTTCCACACGCACGAACGCCCTTTCGGGACGAAGACGGAGTGTAATCGCGGACTCGGAGGGAGCGTAGCGGATCGCGTTCTCGATGAGATTACGGAGAATCTGACGCACCGCGTGGGCGTCTGCCTGCACGCTCGAGGCATCGGGGTCGTCGATGACGAAAGTCACGGATTCGTCGTGTCGTCCCTGTATTGCGTCGTCCCAGGCCTCGCGGGCTGCCTCGCCCAGACGAACCGGCTCGAGGGTGGGCCGCCAGCTGCCCGATTCGATCATGGAGAGGTCCAGGAGGTCGTCGACCAATCGGCGCATGCGGGAGGCGTTGGCGAGCACTCGCCCGCCGAACTCCTCGGCCTTCCGGGGCGGCAGACCGCCGTCCGCCATCGCCTCCGCGAATCCCACGATGCTGGTCAACGGAGTCTTGAGCTCATGCGACACGTTCGCCACGAAGTCGCGACGAACGCCCTCGAGTTGTCGGAGCTTCGTGAGGTCCCTGAAGATGACGAGGGCACCCCCGCGATGCGGCAGTGCCGACATGAGCAGGGTCTTCCTGCCCAGGGCCATCTCCTCCGTCGTCGGCTCGCCGGCCTGGGCGCGCTCGATGGCTCCCAGCACTCCGGGCGACCGGAAAATCATGCTCATGCGGGAGCCGGTCGGCACCGGCCGCCCGACCCATCGCTCGAACGCGGGGTTCTTAATCTGCAGCAGACTCGCCGCGTCGATAAAGGCGACCCCGTCCTCGAGGCTGTCGAACAGCACACGCAGGTCGGCCGCGCGTTCGTCCGAGCGACCCATGCGCTCCTCGAGGGAATCAGCGAGCCGGTCGATCGCCTGGCCGAGCGACGCGACCCGGTCTTTGCCCCGGAAACGGGTTCGAACGGCGAATTCGCCCGCGGACAGCCCTTCGATCGTCGATTCCGCCCTCTCGAGCCGCCGCGCGAAACGCCCCGTCGCCATGTGACTCGCCGGATAGGCCAGTAGCAGTACCACCAGGAGAGCGACGAACATCTGTCGACGAGCTCGCGTAACGGCGGTCGCCACGCTCTCGAGGCGCCGCGACAACCGGAGTGCGCCGCCTGACGCGGGGATCGCCACATAGAGTTGGGATTGGGCGATGGTCTCGCTGGCCCGCTCGGCGACGCCCGTGCCGCCCGCGAGCGCCGCCGCGACTTCCGGACGACCCGAATGGTTCTCCACGTCGGGCAGCCGGCTCGCCGGCACATCCGAATCGCCAAGGACGGTTCCGTTCGCGGCCAGGAGCGTGACGCGGAGCTTCTGGGCGGCGCCGAGCGAGTCGGCAAGCGCGTCATCGAACGGCCGATCCCCCAGGAGATATAGCGTGAGCCGGGCCGCTTGCTCGAGCTGGAAGGCGGCGTCTTCCCGCACCGCCCGCCCGATTTGCGCCGTGGCCACGTACTGCAGCCCGAGGAACATCGCCACCAGGAACCCTGCGGTGGCCAGATAGAGCTTCGTGGCGAGTTTCAACGTCCGGGCTTCCTCGACAGGGAGATCAATCGAATAGCTACTTGGCGATCGCCCTGAACCGGTACCCCACACCTCGGACGGTCTCGATCAGCGCCCCCGCCCGGCCGAGCTTGGTGCGCAGTCTGGCGACGTGCATGTCGACGGTCCGGGTCTCGATGGCGGCGTTCGTGTCCCACGCGGCCTGGAGCAGTTGACGGCGGGTCTGAACCCGGCCCCGCCGCTCGAGAAGCACCTCGAGCAACCGGTACTCGAGATGCGTCAGCTCGATCTCGCTTCCATCGGAGTACGCCCGGTGCGCGTCGCGGTCCAGTTCGACGGGGCCAACGGACAGTCTCCGGCCCGCGGAAACGGGTTCGGCCTTCGACCGGCGAAGCAGGGCCTCGACACGCAGCGTGAGTTCGCGGGCGCTGAACGGCTTCGTGATGTAGTCGTCCGCACCGACTTCAAAGCCCTTTACCCGCTCGCCTTCCTCGTGGCGAGCGGTGAGAAGGATGATCGGCGTCGCCTGCATGCGCTCGTCACGCCGCAGACGCTGAAGCACTTCGTACCCGTCCATTCCCGGCAGCATCACGTCCAGAATGATCAGATCCGGCCTGTCCGCCGTCGCCGCCGTCAGCGCTCCCTGTCCGTCCACTGCCGTCGTGACACGGTACCCCTCGCGACTCAGATGATACACGAGCACGCTGAGGATGTCCGGTTCATCGTCGACGACCAGGATCTGTGCGTCCATCGCCATGTTTCGTCTACTCGACAAGTCATCTCTTCGGGGTCCGCCCCCGGAGGGGCTTCAGCACCCTCCGGGAGCCGTCCCGCGGGCGCCTGCTCTGGTTGACTCTGTGCCTCTTCGTCGACCCTTTGGTAACATATTTGTAACGATCGTGTCACGCCTCCCCTTTTCTCTGTGGCTGGCGCGAAGCGTCACCCCGCCCCACCGTCGGTGCCATGCCAAGCGCCCAACCATCCTCGGTTCACCGCACCCATCCCGGCGGAACGCGGGCCTGCGCCGCCCTGTTGGCCGCGCTGTTCAGCCTCCTGGCGGCCTCGCCCGCGTGGGCGCAGAAGACCGACGTGGTGACGCTGCGCAACGGTGATGAGATTACGGGCGAGATCAAGGAGATGGCGCTCGGTATCCTCCGCTTCAGCACCGACGCTGCAGGGACAATCAATATCGAGTGGCCGGAAGTCACCGGTCTACGGAGCGTTCGTTTGCTCGAGATGGAGCTGTCATCCGGGCTGAGGGTGCTCGGCAGCCTCGAGCCGACCGAGGACGGTCGGCTGGCGATCGTTCAGACGGTCGGACGTCTCGAGATTCCGCTCCGGAGTCTGGTCACGATCGCGGCGATCGGGTCCGGGTTCTGGTCGCGTATCGATGGGTTGATCGCCTTCGGGTTCGACTTCGCGAAGGCAAACGATTCGCGTACGCTGAACGGCGACTTCGATGTTCACTATCGGGCCCCCGCCTTCGACATCACCCTCGACGTCGACACCTACGTACAGTCCCAGGCGGAGATCGAGACGACCACTCGAGCCACGGTCGGACTGCGCGGGATCTGGAACTTCTCAGATCGCTGGGGCCTCGCGGGTCTCTCGCGACTGGAGCAGAATGACGAAATCGATCTCGACCTTCGGGCAACGGTGTCGAGCGGCATCAGTTGGAGGATGGTGCAGACCAATCACGTACGATGGTTGTCCCTCGCCGGACTCGGCGTGAACCGGGAGAGGTTCACGGGGGAAGAAACCGTCACGACGTCCTCGGAGATCGTGACGGGAACGGCCTTCAACTGGTTCATCTTCGGAGATCACCAGACTACGCTCAGTTCCACTATCGCGGTTTTCCCGAACTTGAGCGACGTGGGCCGGGTTCGCCTCGATGCCGATTCCCGGTTCAAGCGCGAACTGATCCTCGACTTCTTCATCGCGTTGAGCGGATTCACGAAGTTCGACAGCCGCCCCCCCGGAGGTCTGGGAGAGCCGTCCTCGAGCAACGACTACGGGTTCTCGATCTCCCTCGGATTCGACTTCTAGAAGTCGACCTGGGCGAGGAGAATGAACTGGTTGCCGGCGACGGTGGACGCGGCGGCGGAGTCGTTCAGCCCCACGGCGTACTGGAGCCCCACCTTCGCGTACTGGCCCGGAAAGACGTTGAACCCGAAGAGCAGGAACTGGCGGTCATCCCCCACCGCGGGCTTGAAGGCGTCCCAACGGGTGACGAACTCGAATAACCCGTAGGCCCGGTATCCGGCCTCGACGTATCCGCCATGCGCGTTCGCGTCCTGGGGAAGGGGGCTTCCGGGCTGCGGATCGTAGTCCGCACCGTAGTACTCCCCGGTCAGCGTGATGTCGCGGTAGGTCGCCTGGACATCGGCGCCGAGCAACAGGCGCGTCCCGGCGAACGCGACCTGCGGAGCAAAGGGGTCCATCAGAAGCTCCGGCGTGGCGATGCCTCCTCCCAGCTCGGCCTCGGTATCCTCCGAGTAGGCGAAGGAACCTCCGACCTGGATGACGAAGTCGTCGTAGAAGCCGATCGTGCCGATCGAGTTGTACTGGGCCCGAGCCGAGAACATGAAGTCGTCGCCATCGTTCTTGAGCGTGCTCCCGTTCCCGTTGAAGAGGCCCGCGCCGTATGTGAGCCGGCCATCGAAGGTCGACCCGTTCGCGCCGACCCCGACCTGCCGTCCCGGAGCGATCAGTTCGGTAGCCTGTGACCGTTCGAGGAAGGTCAGATCGCCCTTGTCCACGAGCGCCTCGAGTCCGAACGCGGGGCGAAACAGGCCGATCGACAGTTCGAACTCGGGAATCAGCGGGACGGTGAGGGCCGCGTCGAGCAGCAGGAATTTCTCGGCCTCGGCATCGTATTCCACGATCATCAGGTAATCGAACGCGATGCCGATGCTCCCGAACGCGCTCGCGCGGGCGTCGAAGATCTCGAACCCGGTCGCGCGACCCGTCTCGTCGGGGTCGACACGGAATCCGGTGCGAAGCAGGCCGCCGAACTGGAGCGGCGACGGGTTGGTCTGCGCCAGCAGGGTTTCGGGCATGAGTAGCGCCCCGCCCACCAGTAGCGCCCCGCCCGCCAGCAGCGCGCTCCACCGCATGCGTCTACCCACCACTCGATTTCCGCTCATCCCGCCACCTTTCATCCCGCCACCTTTCACAGCGTCTCACCATCCTCCTCGAGAAGGTACTTCCATCCGCCGAGCCCGATCGCCGCGTTGATCCAGAAGTGCGCGAGGATCGCCGGAAACAGACTCCCGGTCAGCACCGTCGGAACGGCCAGCAACATGCCCATCGCTCCGGCCCGGAGAATCCCCGAGAGCTTTTGATACCCGTGGGCGAGCCCGAACGAAAGCGAGACCACGACGGCCGCGAACCACGGCGACGCCGTCCACGCACTGAGCGCCCAGAGGAGGTACCCGCGGAACACGAGTTCCTCGCCGACCGCGGCGACGCCCGACAGAAGTAGAAACCCGCGTTTCTCGCCCGAGGTCTGCGGCATGAGGATCATCGCGAGAGGGCTCTCCTCCAGACCGGCGACCTTCGCGACCCGGGTCATGATCCAGATGACTGCCAGTCCCGCGACCGCTGTCGCCGCGCCCCAGAGGAGGGCGCCGAGCGGGTCGGGCACTGCCCAGCCGAGCGTGTCGGCACCGATGCCCTGCCACACCATGACCGAGAGCGTGAGCGAGGTCATCACGGTGAGCGAGAGCGCGACCGACACGTAGAGTGCGCGCCGGTGCTCGGCGGTGGCCTCCAGGTCGACCCCGCGCCGGGCATCCCAGGCGGCGAGCGCCGGGAGGCCGACGAGCAGCAGCAGCGCGAACGCCGTCGCGACGAGGGTCGGATTGGTTTCGTTCAACACCCTTCGGGATACGCCAACAGGAGCCACATCGCAAACCCGCACGTCTCCCCGCGTTGACACCACCCGGCGGCGACCGGACGTTCCAGCGCATGATTCACAACGTGACGATCGCCCAGTTCAGGCCGACGAAGGGCGACTTCGATGGCACCCTCGACGCCGTGGTCGAAGCGCTGGTTCGCGCCGGACGATCCGACCCGGCCCCCGACCTCGTTGTGTTCCCGGAGACGGCGCTCACCGGGTACTTCCTTGAGGGTGGCGTCCGTGAGGTCGCGCGCCCGGCGATGGAGCTCTTCGATGAGATGGCGGGCCGGTACGCTGCCACGTCCGCCGCCCCCGTGGACGTTGCCTTCGGGTTCTATGAGCTCGACGCGGGGCACGTCTACAACTCGGCGATGTATGCGCGTCTCGGCGAAAATTCCGCTCTCGTACATGTGCAGCGAAAGGTCTTCCTTCCCACGTACGGCGTGTTCCAGGAGGAGCGTTTCGTCGAGTCGGGCGCCGGGGTCCACGCGTTCGACACGGGCGCCGGGCGCGTCGCGATGTTGATCTGCGAGGACGCGTTCCACTCGATTTCAGGTACGCTGGCCGCGCTGGACGGCGCCCAACTCGTTCTCGTGCTGAGCGCCTCGCCGGCGCGGGGTGCCTCTCCCGGCGTTGGAGTTCCGGGCAACCTGGCCCGCTGGGATCTGCTGGGGAGCGGGCTCGCCGCGGAACACGGGGTCTTCGTCGTCGTCTCGCAGCTCGTCGGGTTCGAGGGAGGGAAGGGGTTCGCCGGTGGGTCCGCCGCGTACTCCCCCCGCGGCGAACGGCTGGTCGCGGGCCCGCTGTGGGACGAAGCATTGCTCCCCGTGCCGATCGATCTCGGGGAGATCGCGGACGCGCGCACAGAAGAGCCGCTGTTCGCCGGCCTCGAGCGGTCCTGGACGCGTCTGCTCGTAAATAGCCCGGGCGCCCGGATCGGACGCCCGACCCCGACTGATGAAGGGGACCCGTGACCGAGGCC
>JBGMQU010000070.1:15533-16667 GCA_048060725.1 Gemmatimonadota bacterium
CCCGTGACCGAGGCCGTCCCGTGGCTCGCGCAGGTGCCGACCGCCCCGGCGATCGCGCCCGGCGATGCCACTCCGCTGGAAATCGATGAGGATCTCACCGCGGCGTGGCTGAACGCGTTTCTCCGCGACGAAATCATGCGCCGACGCGGGTTCGACCGGGTCGTGATCGGTCTTTCCGGCGGCGTCGATTCGTCGCTGACGGCGGCGCTGTGTGTCGCCGCCCTGGGGCCAGACGCCGTGAGCGGTTTTCTCCTCCCGTATCGAACGAGCAGCGACGCGAGTCGAGACCATGCGCTTCTCGTGGCCGACACCCTCGAGATCGCCACCCGCGAAATCGAGATCACGGCCGCCGTGGACGGGTATCTCGAGCAGTTCGAACCCGATGCCGGGGGGCACCGGAGGGGCAACGTCGCGGCGCGTCAACGGATGATCATCCTGTTCGATCAGGCGTTCAAACTCGGGGCGCTGCCAGTGGGGACCGGCAACAAATCCGAGCGGCTGCTGGGTTACTACACCTGGCACGCCGACGACTCTCCGCCGATCAACCCGCTCGGCGACCTGTTCAAGTCTCAGGTGTGGGCGCTGGCCCGCGCGGTGGGCGTTCCGGCGGAGATCGTCGACAAGCCCGCCACGGCAGACCTGACCCACGGTCAAACCGATGAGGGGGATCTGGGCATCTCATATCCGGAGGCCGACCTTATCCTCCACCACCTGCTTCGCGGGGTGTCTCCAGGGAGGCTCGAGACGGCGGGGTTCGAGGAGGAGAAGGTCGCGACCGTCGTCGGCCGTCTCGAGCGGACGCACTGGAAGCGCCATCTGCCAACCGTGGCGATGCTGTCTGCGACCGCGATCGGGGAATGGTATCTGAGGCCGGTGGATTACCAGGGGCTGCTCAAAAAACCCTGAGGTGCAACATGATCAAACCTGTCGCGGGTGTGGTGGCGCTCGCCGTCTGGTCGGCATGCGGCGGGTCGGACGGCTCGTCGCCGAGGACCGAGCCGACCGTTTCGGATTCGGCCGGCATCACGATCGTGGTGAACCACCTGCCGCAGTGGACCGAGGAGGACCGGTGGACGGTTTCCGCCCTCCCCGTCGTTTCCATCGGAGAACTGGACGGGGCCGACGAGTATCAGC
>JBGMQU010000071.1:0-7530 GCA_048060725.1 Gemmatimonadota bacterium
GTGTGGTGGCGATCAATTCCGCGATCCTGCCAGAGTTCGGAGGCTCTAATCTCGGGGTTCCGGCCAACCTGGCCGCCGATCTGTTGCGCGAAGTTTCCTCCAGGTCCGTCACTCCCTGACGGCGGAATCAAGGTTGCACGGTGCGTGCCGAATTCTGGCGGCCTGTTTGCGTCAGGGCTGGATTCGTGTGAGAATTGCAACTGCTCGCGGCAGTTCATCTCATCTCATTTCTGAAAACTGTGGGGCAGTATGGCCATCAGTAGGAATACGATTCTGGCATCCGGAGTCGGTGCCGTCGCTGTCGTCGCTGCGTTTTCACTCGGCTTGTTCTCGTCCGGAGACGAGGGCACGCGCGACGGCTTGTCGGAGGACGCTTCCTCTGTCGTCACCGTCTATTTGAACCCTACCTGAGGCTGCTGCGGCGAGTGGGTGGGTCACCTGCAAGAAGACGGATTCAAAACAGACGTCATCAACGTCCAGAACATGGCTGTCGTCAAGGCTCGTTACGAAATCCACCCTGACTTAGCCGCCTGCCACACCGCCGAGGTGGATGGCTATACCATCGAGGGGCACGTGCCACCCGATGTAATCCGACGACTCCTGAGAGAAAAGCCAGATATCGCCGGGCTCGCCGTGCCCGGCATGCCGATGGGCTCACCGGGTATGGAGGTAATGGGAGGACCTTTCCAGCCGTACGACGTCATCGCGTTCGACCACGAGGGCGGAAGGTCGATCTACGAGACCATTAACGAAAAGCACTGAGTCACTTCTCGTTGAACTGGCAGCTTCCGGTTGCCAGGCGCTCCATGAACTCAATGCGAAGCGACTGACGTAACGTCGCTTCGCATTGCCACTTGCAGTCTTCCGCAGTCTCGCACTCGAGTCTCGGGACCGTAACCGGGCTTCCATCATCGTCCAGTGCGATCATCGTGAAGAAGGACCGCGTCGTCCGACGCTCGCTGTCAGGAGACCTGGGATCTTCGGCGATGACCGAGATACCCACTTGCATCGAAGAATTCCCCACGGAGTTGACGGCGGCGAGGAGCGAGAGCCGCTCTCCCACGCGGACCGGTGCGTGAAACTCGACGTGGTCGACCGCAGCGGTCACACAGTACGCGCCGGAATAACGCGAAGCGCACAAGTATGCCGCCTCGTCCATCAAGCCCAGCAGAACACCGCCATGCACGTTGCCGGCGAAGTTTCCCTGCTGCGGCCTCATCAACTGGGTGATTTCGACCTGTGATTCCGCGACGGTCTTCGTGGCCGTCTGAGGAACCTGTGTATTCAAGACTGTCACCTCAACCTCTCCAGTCCGTTAGATCCCGATCCGCATTGCCGGTAGTGAAACGAATCCCCGAGCCCCGGCGTTCCACCCATGAAGGTCGTAGAACATCCGGAAGGAGCGACATTGGAAAAGACCGACAAGATCACCGTCCGAAAGAGTCCTGTGTGGTCAGGACAGTGGCGGGTACTGACGCCTGGATTCGTGCTGTTCGCGCTCGTTTTCTGGTCTGCTTCGAACTTCGGGTGGCGGCACTCTGCCCTGTTCGTGATCGGGACCCTGTTGGGCGTAACGCTCTACGTGACCGCATTCGGATTCACGGCTGGATATCGACGAGCCCTCCTGCACCGCGATCTGGGAGCGATCTATGCCCAACTGCTGATGCTGGCGGTGGCAATGGTCCTGTTCGCACCAGTACTCGCCGGCGGTAGCCTGCTGGGCCGCGGAGTGACCGGAGCGTACGCGCCGGTAGGGCTCCAAGTCGTGGTCGGCGCGTTTATGTTCGGCATCGGAATGCAACTCGGAGGAGGATGCGGCTCGGGTACGTTGTATTCGGCCGGGGGCGGGAGTACGCGCACTCTCGTCACACTCGTCGCGTTCGGGGCGGGAGGCTTCTGGGCAAGCCTACAGATGGATATATGGAGCCGGCTGCCGTCGATTCCGAGTGTGGTAATCGGAGATCGGCTGGGTTGGCCGGTGGCGATTGCACTTCAACTCGGATTCTTGCTGGCGATTGGGCTGGCGCTGAGGACCTGGCACCGCCGACCGCATGTGGACACGGCTCAGTTGGGCGACTCGGATCCGAACACGCGTCGCGTTAGACGTCTGACACCCGCCCGTCTGCTACTCGGCGGCGGAGTCGCCCTGGCGATCCTGAATTTCGCGACCCTGCTTCTCGCGGGTCATCCGTGGACGATCACGTGGGGGTATACACTGTGGGCAGCCAAGCTAGCCAATGCCGGGGGTTGGAATCCTTCCGTGAGCACGTTCTGGGGTGGCGGGTTCCCAGCGACCGCTCTCGCTGGTTCAGCATTGCGGGACGTAACCTCGCTCATGGACGTCGGCATCCTGCTCGGCGCCATGGGGGCAGCCGCGGCCGCCGGACGGTTCAGACCCAAGCTGAGGATACCCCTGCGTTCGTTGCCCGGCGCTGTGATTGGCGGAGTGCTGTTGGGCTATGGATCGCGAATCGCGTTCGGGTGCAACATCGGCGCGTTCTTTTCGGGAGTTGCCTCTACGAGCCTGCACGGCTGGGTATGGATCGCCGCAGCGATTCCCGGCACCGTGTTGGGGGTGTGGATGAGACCCTGGTTCGGTCTCGAAAACGAGGCACCTCCCTGTTCGATCTGACTCGCCCCGGTACGGTTACGGATTCCTTCGCCTACTCGCCACGTAGCTTCTGTCGGAAGTTATTCAACCCACGAAACCAGGAGACGTTCGCAGCTCGGTGAGCACACACGGTAGGTGGTGTCAGAACTTCCGGAGCTTGGAGAGGATGAGGTGCTGCGCCTGGAACAAGCGGGCGCCATAGGACCGGATTGACTACCCTTGGCCGCGGACTGCCACTCAGGCATGGGCAAACAGACGACGGGGAGGTGGACGAATGGCACTCGACAACAACGCATTCTGCTGGAACGGAGTCGTCAGCACGGATGCTGATGCCGCCAAGGGGTTCTACGCCGCCGCGATCGGCTGGCAGAGCATGGAGCACGAGTTTCCGAATGGGGAAACTGCCACGATGTTCGCGGTTGACGAGTTTCCACGCGCCCACCTCCGCGCCCCGGAGGGGGGTGAAACCTGCCGGTGGTCGAGCTATCTACGCGTCGAAGACGTGGATGCTTCATCGGAGGCCGCGGAAGCGAACGGCGGCAGCGTCATCATGCCACCAACTGATATCGCGCCCGGCCGGATGAGCGTAATCGCCGCGCCGAGCGGCGCCCTGCTGTGCCTGTTTCACGAGGCGGACGAGGAGACGGCGATGAATGCGCCGGCGGGAGAAGGGGGCATCCGCTGGACGGAGCTGCAGAGCAACGATGCCGATGCGGATGTTGCCTGGCTGAAGGCCACGTTCGGTTTCGAAGTCGAGGAGATAACGCATCCGGGCGGCACCTATTACATGCTGAACAGCGGCGGCCGACCGCGCGGTGGCGTCACTCGATCGGTCAATGACGCGTTCGCCGGCCGATGGCTCAACTGGGTCGAAGTGGCCGATGTAGATGCGACTCTAGTTCGAGTCGCGAATGCCGGCGGACGGGCGGTGACCGAGGCTTCCGACTACCCCGGAGTCGGGCGCATGGCGGTCGCAGGTGACCCCACGGGAGCCGTGTTTGGCGTGATTGCGCCGGCGAACCCCTAGGACCCCGGCTCGACGGATCTTACTCGGGCTCGCTCGCTTGGTCAGCGTACGGTTGAAGACCTGCAGATCATGCTTGAGGCAGCCCGGTCAGTCTAGAGCGCCGTTGTTTGCTCCTTGATGCTCGAAAGGAGGTGCCGTACGCGTATTTGCATGCGAAGCAGTTTCCTGATTCCAATCGCTCTCGCGACTGGCATTCTTACTTCCGCGTGTGCGTCTGGTGCCAGCAGAGTGAGCGACGTCAGGGTGCAAGCTGTTCGTGCGGCACGTTCAGACTGCCCGCTCGAGGAGCGCGGCCGGATCATCGATCGCATCGAGCTGCCGGCCGAAATGATCGCAAGTATCGGTGGCAATGCCTCTAATTGGTCTAGTTGGGCTGATAGGCCGCCCGTGTACTTCGTCAATCGCTTCACTGATGCCCGGTGTCGGCGTTAGGCCCGACCCCTGATCTTCGCGAACCACCAGCGAAGGCCCACGAACAGAAACCTCCAGTCGCGGAAGAATTCGGGCGGCTTTCCCTCAAAGGCGTGCCCCACGAACTGGAAGATCCATCCGACCACGAATAGACCCAGCGCGAACGGCCACACACCCGCGACGAATATCGACGCGCCGAACAGCAGGATCGACAACCCGATCATCGGGATTCCCAGCGTGTGAAGCACCCTGTTGACGGGGTTCTGATGGCTCGCCGCGTACTGTTCCACCCACTCTTCCATCGGCCTGTCACCAAGCATGGCACCTCCGATTATGCATTCCCCGGCACCGGGCTGGCTCGGATCGGGGGACCGGCGTGTTCCAACTCTATGACCGGGGTGGGGATCGAACCCACGACCTACGGATTAAAAGTCCGTTGCTCTACCAACTGAGCTACCCGGTCTGGAGGGAGCGGAAGTTACAGGTCCAGCTCCCTCTGAAGAACCCCCTGAAACGTCGTTCTGTGGTGTGCGGTCGGGCCGTGCTCCCGGATCGCGGCGATGTGTTTTCGCGTGCAGTACCCCTTGTTCGAGGCCCACCCGTAGGCGGGATACCGCGGGTCGAGATTCCGCATGAGGCGATCGCGGGTCACCTTCGCGAGGATCGACGCGCAGGCGATCGAATGGCAGCGCCGGTCGCCGCCGACGATCGAGCGGTGCTCGCCCAGTTCGGGCATCGGGTTCCCGTCCACGAGAATCAGGTCGGCCTCGAAGGGCAGTCTCGCCAGCGCACGTTTCATGGCGAGGATCGCCGCGCCACGCACGTTGTAGCGCTCGATCTCGCGCGCCGATGCCGCCGCCACCCGCCACCCGAGACACCCGGCCTGGATCTCCACGGCAAGCTCTTCGCGGCGTTTCGCCGTCAATAGCTTGGAGTCCGTCACGCCCTCGAACTGCTGCCCTTCGTGCAGGGCGACGGCGCCCACGACGACGGGTCCGGCGACGGGCCCATACCCGACCTCATCCAGCCCGACCACAAAGGAAGAGCCCGACTCCCATCCCTCACGCTCGTAGTCGAGCGGGGCGGTGTCGGGCTCTCTGCGTTTCGCGGTGCGTGTCGCAGTCGCGATCGCGTACCTCCGTTCGGTTTACTCCTCGGAGCGCTCGTCCTCGCCAGCGTCGTCGCCCGTCACGGCTTCGACAACATCCTCCCCGTCGGTCTCCACAGCCATGTCGGCCGCTTCCTCGATGGGGTCGGCGACGACGGCTTCCGCTTCGGCGGCAGCATCGTCTTTCGGCTTGTCGAGCCACCACTTCCGCTCGCGTACCCTGGCCCGTTTGCCCTTCCGCGACCGCAGGTAGTAGAGCTTGGCCCGGCGGACGTCACCGCGACGCACGATCTCGATGCCGGCGATCCACGGGGAATGCGAAGGAAAGATCCGCTCGACGCCGACGCCGCCGGAGACCCGGCGAAGCGTGAACGTGGCGTTGACGCCGGCCCCGCGGCGGGCGATGCACACGCCTTCGAACGGCTGAATCCGTTCCTTGTCGCCCTCGCGGACTCGGACGCGAACGCGGATGGTGTCTCCCGGTGCAAACGACGGGAGATCGGTCCGCATGTATTCCTTCTCGACTGCAGCGATCCTCGGGTCCATCCCTCTATTCCTTTCGGTTTCGGTTCGGGCACGGTGGAACGAGCCCCGTGTCCGAAGCCGGATAATATATGCGCTGGGTGCGCGTTACGGCAGGGGGTTCAGTCGGCCGCGTCGAGGTCCAGCAAATCCGGCCGAACGCGCCGTGTCGCCTCGTTCGCGCGGGCCGCCCGCCACCGTTCGATGGCGGCGTGATCGCCCGACCGGAGGACGTCGGGGACGGCACGATGCGCATACTCCGCCGGGCGTGTATACGCCGGAGCCGCCAGGAGGCCGTCGTAAAACGAGTCCGACGCCGCCGACTCGTGGTCGCCCAGGGCGCCTGGCAGGAGGCGCACCACGGCGTCGATCACTACGAGCGCCCCGGGCTCCCCTCCGCTCAGCACGTAGTCGCCAATCGATACTTCTTCGGTCACCCACTGCTCCGTGACCCGCTGGTCGATCCCCTTGTACCGGCCGCACAGCAGCGTCAGTTCTGTCTCGAGCGCGAACCGCACGGCGGTCTCGTGATCGAACGGCCGGCCGCGCGGGGTTAGACAGACGACCGGGCCGACGGGTTCGAGGGCCTCGAGGGCCTCGTAGAACGGTTCGGGCTTCATCACCATCCCCGCCCCACCGCCGAACGGTTCGTCGTCCGTCGTGCGGTGGCGGTCGTGCGTGTACTCGCGCAGATCCACCACCCTGTAGTCGACCAGACCCGCCTCGCGCGCACGGCCCGGGATCGAGACGTCGAGCGGCCCCTCGAGATAGTCGGGAAAGATCGTGACCACGTTGATGCGCATGTCGGCTCTTCGGACCTCAGATATCGAGGAGGCCGGCGGGCAGTTCCACCGCCACCGTCCGGGCATTCGGATCGACGTGCGTCACGAACGGCTCGTCATAGGGAATGAGGTGCTCGCGTCCTTCGATGTCCACGGCGAGCATGGGCCCCTGCGGCATGTCGTACACGTCGCGAATTTTTCCCAACTCCGTCTCTCCCTCGACCACGGTCATTCCGATGAGGTCGTGGAGGAGCAGGCCGTCCTCGGGGAAGTCGGGCAGCTCGCTGCGCGGGACGGTGAGATTCGCACCCCGTAACCGCTCCGCCGCGGCGCGGTCCGACACGCCGGCGACCGTCACGAGCCAGCGGCCGCTGTGGAACTGGGCGTTCGTCAGCTCGACTTCTGGAGGGGCGCCCACAAGGCCAACGACGCGGAGGCGCCGTCCTGTCTGAAACAGCGCCTCCGGTGTGTCCGTCTCTGCATCCAGGAGAAGCCCGCCGTGAAGTCCATGAGCCCGGGCGACCCGGGCCACGATCACGGGGTCATCCGGCACGGCTACTCTTCGTCCTTCTTGGCCTCGTCGGAGTCTTCTGACGCGTCGGCCTCGTCAGTGGCGTCGGCGTCGGCCTCCGCGACGACCTCCTCAGCGGCATCGGCAGCTTCCTCAGCTACGTTCTCAACGGCTTCCGCGGCCTCCTCCACTACTTCAACGGTCTCCTCGACCGCTTCCTCAGCGGCCTCGACGGCCTCCGCGACGGCTTCCGGCTCGGCCTCGGCCTCCTCTACGTCAGCAGCGGGCTCTTCGGCCGCAGCCTCTTCTGCCGGAGTCTCGTCCGCCTCTGCAGCCGGCTTGTCCGTCGCGTCTTCCGCGGCGGCTTCCGGTTCGGCCTCGGCCTCCTCTACCTCAGCAGCGGGCTCTTCGGCCGCAGCCTCTGCTGCCGGAGCCTCCTCTGCCTCTGCAGCCGGCTTGTCCGTCGCGTCTTCCGCAGCGGCCTCCTCCGCAGGTTCGTCCGCAGTGGCCTCAGTTTCGACCGGAGCTTCCTCAGCCTCGGCCGGAGCTTCCTCAGCC
>JBGMQU010000071.1:7630-16289 GCA_048060725.1 Gemmatimonadota bacterium
CCGGAGCTTCCTCAGCCTCGGCCGGAGCTTCCTCAGCCGCTGCTTCCGCAGGCGCAGCCTCCTCGGCCGGGGGCGCTTCGGGGGCCGGTGCCGGGGGCGCCTCGACGGCCTTCGGCTTGCGGTCCGTCGGCATCGGGCGCTGCGAGGTGCCGCGCTCGCCCTCCGGCGGTCCGATGAACACGATCTCCTGCTCGACCGTCTCGGCGGTGACGCCGTCGTGGAACTGCTTCCACACTCCAGTCTTCTGCAGCAGCGAACGAACCGTGTCGCTCGGCTCCGCTCCCTCGTTCAGCCAGTACAGCGTGCGCGCCGCGTTGACCTGGATCATCGAGGGCTTCGTGCGCGGGTTGTACTGGCCGAGCCGCTCGATCGCGGCACCGGACGTGCCCTCGCGGGAGTCCGTCACGATGATTCGGTACGACGCTTCCTTTTTCGAACCGACTCGCTTCAATCTAATTGATGTCGCCATTCGCCTTCAGTCTCACTCCTGGTTGTTCGATCAGCCCAACAGCCGACCGAGATCGGGTGGCCCGCCGCCCTTCATCATCTGGGGCGCGAGCTTGCCCATGCGCTTCATCATCTTCCGCATCTCCTTGAACTGCTTCAGCAGCTTGTTCACCTCGTGAACCGGCCGCCCCGAGCCCTTCGCGATCCGGGCTCGTCTCGAGCCGTTCAGGATCTGCGGCTTTCGCCGTTCCTGCGGCGTCATCGACAGGATGATCGCCTCGATGTGTCGAACCCGTTTCGGGTCGATGTCCGCCTGGTCCAGCATGCTTCCGCTGACACCCGGCAGCATTTTGAGGAGGCCCTTCAGGGGCCCCATCTTCTGGATTTGCTGGATCGATAGAAGGAAGTCGTCCAGATCGAATTCCCCCTTCCCGAGAATCTTCTTCTCGAGCCGTTCCGTCTCTTCGAGATCTACCGTCTGCTGGGCTCGCTCAACAAGCCCGACGATATCCCCCATCTGCAGGATCCGACCGGCCATTCGCACCGCGTCGAACGACGTCAGGTCCTCGGGACGTTCCCCGGTGCCCACGAAGCGGACCGGGACGCCCAGCACACCGAAGATCGACAGCGCGGCGCCGCCGCGCGCGTCTCCGTCCATCTTGGTGAGAACCACTCCGGTCAGATCCACGACCTCGTGGAACCCCTCGGCGATCCTCACCGCCTCCTGGCCGGTCATGCCGTCCGCGACCAGGAACACCTCCTGCGGCCCGACCTTCTCCTTCACGGCCCGCAGTTCATCCATCAGTTCGCCGTCGATTTGCAGACGGCCCGCCATGTCCAGCAACAGGTGCGTGACGCCCGCCCGCCTCGCCTCGTCCAGCGCCCCGCTCGCCAGCGTCGCCATGTCCTCGCCGGACGGGCGCGCCACGAGCGGCACATCGATCGCCTTCGCCAGCGTCTCCAGCTGGTCGGCCGCCGCCGGCCGATACGGATCGCACGCGACGAGCGCGGGCCGCGACCCTGCCACCTTCAGTCGGCGGGCCAGCTTGGCCGCCGTCGTCGTCTTGCCCGACCCCTGCAGCCCGACCAGCATGATCACGGTCGGCGGCACGGGCGCCTCGCTGATCTCCCGGGCCTCGCTCCCCATGAGGCCCACCAGCTCGTCGTGGACGATCTTCACGATCTGTTCGCCCGGACGAACCGAGGCCAGGACGTCGTCTCCCAGCGCCCGCTCCTCGACTTTCGCGAGGAAGTCACGCGCGACCTGGTAGTTGACGTCCGCCTCGAGAAGGGCCTTCCGCACCTCGCGAAGGCCTTCCTTCAGCATCTTTTCCGTTATGACACCGCGCTGGCGAAAGCCACCCAGCACGCCGTCGAGTCGTTCGCTGAGACGTTCGAACATCACGCCGCCTGTACCTTCGCGGGACCGCCGGCAGCGGCCGGCTAGTGTCGGGCGGCCCGGACGTCAAAGGACGCGAAGGAGTGCTTCCGTTCGCGTCCTTGGTTCGCCCCCAAAAGCCGTACCGAGCCCGATTCCGACGTAGCCGCTTAGTTTACGGATACGGATCGGCTTGAGCAACGCGGATGGCGCTCAGCGGCCGCCTTCCACGCGATCCAGCTCGGCCCGCAGGACGGAGTACCCGGTCTCGGCATCCTCGCTGGCGAGCACTGCGGTCAGAATCCGCTCGAGCCAACGGCAACTCGATGCCCCGGCGAACAGGGCGCTTCCGGTGGTCGTGTCACCCTCTCGCAAGCCGAGTTCCTCAGCCGGCGCCTCCTCGGTCGCGCTGTGAGCGGCCGCGAACAGGGCGCTCGCGGTCTCCCGGTCTCCCTCCGCCCACGCGACTTCACCGCGCAGGACGAGAGCCGCCACGTTCTCGTGATCCGAACCGAGGACGTCGTCGAAGTGTCCCGCGGCAGCGCGGCCGTCACCCGCGAGCAACTCGACGACACCGAGCCACAGCGCCGGGCCGACCTGCTCCCGGTTGATCGCCTCCGCCGCCTCGAACGAACGTCGCGCCTCCTCGAGATCCATCGTCGGGCCCTCGCCCGGACACGACAGGAGCGCACCGCGTCTCATGAGCGCCCGACCGCTGCGGCCGTTCAGCTCCACGAGCCGGTCGAGCGAGACCAGGGCAGCGGCGAACTCCCCGAGATCTGCCTGCACTGCCCCGAGATAGTACAGCGCGTCTTCGTGACCCGGGTCGAGTTCGTGAGCCTCCGCGTAGAGCGTCCGCGCCCGGTCCAGATCACCGGCGGTGCGGCGCTGCGTGGCCGCACGATAGGTCTCCCAGAACCGGCGAGTCCGCTCTCGTGGATCCGTCGGTGAGGCCGACGTAGCCGACGCACCGGTGCCGCGAGCGACCGCCCCGTCTTCGCCGGTCCTCCAGAGTTCTACGGGGCCGGTCCCACCCCTCTCGAGCGACACGCCCCGGCGGCCGGCCACGCCGGTCCACGTGTCGACGGTGCCGTCCGGCCAGCGTACTTGGACCGTATCGGCGCCGGTGGCGTCACCCAGACCGAAGTGGAGCACGGGGCTGTTCTGGGACAGGTACGAACTCTGGACGCCCAGCCAGCGGACTTGCGCGCGCCCTCCGGCGACGACCCGAACCCGCGCGCCGATCGGTTCACCGGCGAGCGAGATCTCCAGCCACCCGGCGCCACCCGTGCCCTCGTTCCGGAGCAGCGCCGGGCGCTCGCTGTGGTTCATCACCACGACGTCCACGTCGCCGTCTCGATCGTAGTCGGCGAAGGCCGCGCCGCGTCCGACGTGGGTCTCGGCGAAGTACTCGCCGGCGACGACCGACACGTCGAAGAAGCCCTCCTCGGAGCCACGGTTCCAGAAGAGTTGATCAACCATCGGCTCGAGCAGCCGCGGCTCGTCGGCGCGCTGGAACGTGCTGCCGTTCGCCACGAACAGATCGATGTACCCGTCGTTGTCGTAGTCGAAGAACGACGTGCCCCACCCCACGTAGTCGAGCGCGATCTGACCCAGGCCGAACCGGTCCGCCTGGTCGATAAACTGGAGCGGCCGGGCCGGCCCGTCGTTCGGCCCGTCTGACAGGCGGTTGGTGAACAGCGCGTTCTCCTGCGCGATCCAGTGGGTGATGAAGAGGTCGGCATCCTCATCGCCATCCCAGTCCCCCACGGCGAGACCCATCGCCCCGCGATAGTCCGCGACGAGGGCCGCGTGGCTGACGTTCTCGAACGTCCCATCCCCCCTGTTCATGTAAAGGGCGTTGTCGGACACGTCGTTGGCCACGTAGAGGTCGATCCACCCGTCCTCGTCGAAGTCGGCCCACGCCGCGCTCAGACTCCGTCCCTCGAGACCATCGACGCCCGCCTCGGCCGCCACCTCGGTGAACGTGGCGTCGCCATCGTTTCGGTAGAGCAGGTTCCGTTCGGGCCGATAGGAGGAGGGGTTGAGGCTGGCCGGCACCTCGACTTCGTACTGGAGGAGGTTGACGCCCGCGTTCGCTCCGGGTGAATACTTCGTGTATCCGGTCACGTAGAGATCGAGATCGCCATCCCGGTCGTAGTCGGCCCACACCGCACCCGTCCAGAACCCGACGTCTCCGGCGAGGCCCGCGCCGGCCGTGGCGTCGGAGAACGTCCCGTCGCCCTGGTTGTGAAGCAGCGTGTTGGTGCCGTAGGCCGTGATGACCAGATCGCGCCATCCGTCGCCGTCGTAGTCGGCCCAGGCGGCCCCCATGCCGAGTTCGGCGTGATCGATGCCGGCCTGATCGGTTACGTCCGCAAAGGTCCCGTCACCGAGGTTGCGGTACAGCGCGGATCGCGCCCCGGTGTCACCCCCGAGCGGTCCGGCGATGTTCACCAGAAAAAGATCCTGCCACCCGTCGTTGTCGTAGTCGCCCCAGGCCGCCCCCGACCCCATGTCTTCGGGCAACTGACTCGACCGGACGCCCCCGAAATGGCGAAAGTCGATGCCCGACGCTTCAGCGACCTCCACGAACGACACACGCGGATAGTCCTCGGGCAGATCGCGCGCGAGGGTCGACGTGAGGCCCTCCATGTCCTCACCGGCCCGGTACGTCTCGGCCGGGGAGGCCAGGACACGAGCGACCGCCAGGGCCACGGTGAGGAACACGACGGCGGACGCGGACGTCCACACGATCTGGCGCTTGCGCTTCGGCAGGTTCTGGAGAAATCCCATGGTCAGTTCCCGGCCTCCACGATGATCGTCGCCTCGTCTTCCGACAGCACGGTGACGGGCGCCGTGATGCCCGACTCTTCGCCGAACAGGAAGTCGAGGAGGAACTGATCCGCCTTTCTGTAGAGCAGCCGCGCCGAGACTCGCAGCTCGGTCACGTCCGGGGGCACCGCGAGCTCGACATGTTCCGTCGTGGGCTCGCCGTCGATCGAGGCGCGTACGCTACCTTCGGCCGGCACGCCGCCCTCGAGGAGCGCGGCCGGGTACGTGAAGGAGAACTCGGCCACGTCGGAGAAGCCGGGGAACAGCGAACGGCGATACCGGACGCCGACCATCTCCCAGAGGTTGTGGCGGTCGATCAGGTTGCCGTACTGGTCGACGGGTTCGGCCTTGAAGATGAACGACCCCGGCTCGATGAACTGGCGCTCGTCGCGCTGGCCGGTCTGATAGACCACACGGCCGGCCTCGTCGGTGACGGTGAGCTCGACCCACGCCTGGATGATGTCGAGCGGACCGGTGGGGAAGTCGTGTCCGACCTTGTTGTTCGTGATCGCGACCTGGAGCATCACTTCCTCGCCGGCGGTCACCCGTTCGGGAACGATCAGCTCCAGCGGTACCGCCGGCCCCGGCTGCCACTTGTCGGCGATCTCGGGAATCTCGAACTCGCCCCGGAGCCACTTCTCCGTCAGGCGGGCCTGCTCCTCCGCCCCCTCGAGCCCCAGCGCGAGCGGCATGAACTGATTCGCCGCGAGGAAGCGATGGCTTCGGTGCTTCCCGTCCCCGGCCGACCGGTTGTAATCGGCTTCATCGCCCCTCGCCGGGTCGCGCGAGTCGACGAGCGGCATGTGACACTCGCGGCACTCGACGGTGGTTTCCGGGTGTCCGGGGTCGTTCCAGCGGCTCTTCCGCCAGTTGTCATACTGGTTCTGGAGCTGCACCCACCCGACCTGGTTGATCTCCTCGTCGATGAACTGTTTGTGGCAGGCCGCGCAGAACTCGGGGCTCTTGAACAGCGTATGACTCAGTGACTCCGAGTGTTGACGCGGGTAGGCGCGGATCAGGAAGTCGCTGATGCGCTTCGCCCACGGCCCTTCGTTCAACTCGAACATGTACCGCGACGGCCTCCCCATCACGTAGTTGGCGTTGCCCTGAACGTCGGTTTCCGTGATAGAGTGACACGCGAGACACGACACGCCCTCGTCGTATCCCACGAGGTTGGTGAGCTCGGCTTCGAACAGGTTCTTCGAGCCCGAGAACAACGAGATCGGGTCGTGGCACCCGCCGCAGTACCGGGTCGACTCGGGGCCGTTCTGCTCGGCCATGACATTCTGGATCTCGATGAACGCCACGTCCATCGCCGCCCAGCGGTGCGCGCTGACTTCCCATTCCTCGGCGATCTCGGAGTGACAGCCGGCGCTCCCGCACGATGCGGAGCCTCCCAACACTCTCTCGTCAAACGGCTCGCCGCCCGGGGTCGTGGCCAGGCTCGGCGCGAACGGCCGGTCTTCACCGTAGACGTAGCTGTAGTCCTCGGGAAGCTCGTGTGTCAGGTCCACCGGCCGGTGGACGACGGCCGTGACCACCACGACCGCCGAAAGCGCGATCAGCGAGATCGCGGAGCGGCGACCGTACCGACGTTGGGCGGCGACGAGCGCCTCCACACCGGCGCTCTGCTGTGCGCGTCGCGCCCGGAGCACCAGAGTCAGGACGTGAGGCAGCGCCGATGCGAGCAGCGCGAACGTCGACACCGTGTGGATCAGATCCGCGGTGTAGTCGATGCGGGTGCCGAACCACGCCTGCCACGTAAGGAGCACGCCCGTGACCAGCGCCACGACCGTAGACAGCAGGGCGAGATACCCCGTGAGCTTCAGGCCCGACATCGGGACGGCGCGGTATTGAGCCCAGTGTTTCACCTGATAGATGATGAACGGGGCCAGGAATGCGAGCCCGGCGACCGTGTGGACCAGTACCGTGATCTGCGTCGACACGGTGAACGGGAGAAACAGAATCGCCAGACCCGAAACGGTCTCGAACAGAAGGAGGCCGGCGACGCCATGCGCGAGAACGTTCGACCACTCGCCGTGCGCCGTTGAACTCGTCGAAGGTTGACCCATACACTTGAACTCGTTGATTTGGGGGGGCGCGCTCTGCCCTTCCCGGCGATCGAGGCCGGGCGAACGTTGTAAAAGATAGAATAGTCTTTATTATGATGCCATGATTTACTCCACCGCGTGCGAATACGCGATTCGAGCCCTGACCGTGCTGGCCTTCGAGCCGTCCGACGAATGGGTTCTGCGCACGACGATTGCCGAAGCGGGCGACCTCCCCGCGCCGTTCATGGGGAAGATTCTCAAGGATCTCGTGCGTGCGGGGCTGCTCGCCTCCGTCCGCGGCCGCGGCGGCGGGTATCGGCTCGCGCGCGGGGCGGATGAAATTCGTCTGATCGACATTCGGGCAGCGATCGACGGCACGGGCGATCTCGATTCGTGCGCGGTGGGTCTCGACCCCTGTTCGGACGAGACCCCCTGCCCACTTCACGACGATTTCAGGCGGGTTCGTGAGACCATTCGAGAATACCTCGTCACCACGACCCTGGCGCAGGTCGCTAGCGGACGCCGCCGGAAGACCGAGCTGTTGACGGGTGACGATGACCTGCACGGGCCCTCGTCCTCGTAGGCGAACAGCCTTCTAACTCAGGGCGCTGACGCCTCCCCCGGCGATCTTGATCGTCTCCCGCCGGTCCGCTCCGATCGACACGTACCGGATCGGCGCGGAGCTCTCGGCCTCGATACGACGCAGGTACTGACGAGCCGACGAGGGCAGCTCCTCCCAGGAGCGGCACCCCGTCGTGTCCGCCTGCCACCCTGCATGCTCGGCGTACACCGGCTCCACCCGGCCGAGTTCATCGACAGAATCGGGAAACGGGCCGACCGACTCGCCGTCCAGCTCGTACCCTGTCGCCAGCCGCACGTGCTCGAACGTGTCGAGTACGTCGAGCTTGGTCACCGCCAACGAGGTGAGCCCGTTTACGCCAGCAGCATACCGCACCACGTTCGCATCGAACCAGCCCGGTCGTCGCGGGCGCCCGGTCGTGGCCCCGAACTCGCCGCCCAGCCGGCGAAGGCGCTCCGCGTCAGCGCCCTCGAGTTCCGTTGGCAGCGGGCCATTCCCCACACGCGTCGTGTAGGCCTTCACCACGCCGAGCACCTCGTCGATCAGGGTCGGGCCCACGCCGACGCCGGCTGCAGCACCGCCCGCCGTCGTCGTGGACGACGTCACGTACGGATAGGTGCCGTGGTCGATGTCGAGCAGCGCCCCTTGTGCCCCCTCGAGAAGCACCCTTCCGCCCATGCCGAGCCCGGCCCGCACCTCGTGGCCCGTGTCGGTCGCCAACTCGATCAGGCCCATCCGCACCGCCTCGATCGCCTCCAGCACGTCCTCAGCATCGACCAGATCGGCATCCAACCGCTCGAGCGTCCAGTTCGCGGCGGAACAGCCCCCCTCCACCACTTCGCGCAACCGCACCGAGTCGGCGAGGTCGCCCACGCGGACCCCGATTCGGGCGACCTTGTCGCGGTACGCGGGCCCGATGCCGCGCCCCGTCGTGCCGATCTTCTTCTCGTCGTCGCGGCTGCCCTCCTGCGCCTGATCGAGGGCCCGGTGATACGGCATCACGAGATGGGCCCGCTTGCTGAGCCCGAGGCGGCCATCGAGATCGATCCCGCGCTCGCGCAGATTGTCCATCTCCTCTGCGAGGGTCCAGGGGTCGACGACGACTCCGTTTCCCAGAAGACAGCGAGTCTTCGGATAGAGGATCCCGGAGGGGATCAGGTGGAGGATGAACTCCTCTTCCCCGACCCGAACGGTGTGCCCAGCGTTCGCGCCACCCTGGTACCGGGCTACGATCGTCGCCTGCTCCGCGAGCACGTCGACGACCTTCCCCTTCCCTTCATCACCCCACTGCGCGCCGACCACGACCAGGCAACGCACGCTCTCGCTGAACAACGGACAGACTCCTCTCTCGGTGCCGCGCAGGGCGGC
>JBGMQU010000072.1:0-16200 GCA_048060725.1 Gemmatimonadota bacterium
CTCCGCTCTTCAACTTCGACGGGACGCTCCAGAGCGGTTTGGGCGATCCGCTGCGTCTGCAGGTGGGCGCGCGTTACATGTTCGATTTCAATTAGGGCTCGATTCTAGCCAAGGCTTGATTAGGCCGGACGTGCGGACTCCCCGGGGCTTCGGCCCCGGGGAGTTTTTCTGTCGGGTTGGGGTCGAGAGGGCGTGGGGACCTGCCGGGAGGGTGTCCACGTGCCGGTCAGAAGTACCTCACCAGCGATATCAGGATGGCGTTGGGTTGCCGAAGGGCGAAGGGAGGCTCCCGGAGAGGGTCGCCTCTCGCACCGATCAGTTCCACCTCCATGGACATGAGTTCGCCCAGCATCCGCCTTGCAGTGATCGAGTAATGCGTGTTGCTCGACCGGGGATCGAAGAAGATTCGACCTTGGAAACGCAGGCTTTCCCCCAGCAACTGGACCGCCACGAGCAGATCGTCTTCCAGTGGGGTGCGGATGTTCGACCTTCGGCCCGACATCGAGTGCTCCAGGAGAAGCGACAAATAGGGCTCCGGGTACCACTCGATTCCAACCAAGAGACGGCCCCACCCGGTGCCCGTGCCGGCGGGAAGGGCACCCTCGGACCGAAAGTTCAGGGAGGTCCCTAGCGCCCACTCGAACTCGAAGCCGAGTTGATGCGCCCGGGGATAGTCCACCTTCGCCGAATCGCCCGATATCTGTCGCGTGCCCGACGAACGATCCCATCCGTTGATGTATGAGATCGCGAAATCGACCGGTCCCGCGGTTCGGGTGAGACGTAGGCCGACGGCGAGGCGATCATCCCAGGTCGGGTCGGATCGGACAGAAAGGCCGGACCACGTCCTCCAGGCGTATCCTCCGAGGTGCATGGGTCGAGAAAAGGGAAGTGCAACCGCCTCGAGCACGCCTTCACCCCTGAAGAGAGTGAGCCCAACCAACGGTCGGCCGAGCCTGGGCCCGTCCCAGGTACTCCACAGCATGGCTCGAGGGGCGAACACGTCCATGGGGCTTCTCATCTCCGAGATCCCCCAGGGCACGTCTCCGACCCCGATTCTGATTTCCGCCGCCTCCCACGACTTCGTAAGGGTGAGTCGCTCCACGTTCACCAGTGAGGCGCCCGGATCGTCCAGGTCCAGCCACGCCGAAGCTGTTATGCGGAGGGGAAGATTCAGGATCTCGCCGGACCGCTGGCTCCCGACGTGCAGGATTGGAGACGTGCGGGATTCGCCGTCCTGTGCTACCCTGGTGGCCCGCAAGGCGATGAGGCTCGTCTGGCCCACCAATTCGTTGGCTGGACTGTCGGCGACCAGGCTGGCCACGGAGAGCACAAGGGCCCAACCCGCCCTCGCTCTTCGGCGGGCCGAGAGGGACGGCTCCGGGATCATCGTCCCAGGCGCGCTGGATCGAAGTCTCGCTCCTTCAGGCCGATTCCCAGGCGGAAATTCGACCACTCGAGGACCGTGCTTCCCCTGGCATCGACGTCGGTCATCTCCATGTGCGAGGCCCGCCAGAATCCGTTGACCAGGCGGTAATCGGTGATCTCTAGTGTTCTCTCGAGCACCCCCTCCGAGTCGAAATAGTCCACCCGGTGAAGCAGGTACCGGTCGGTGTCGATCCACAATAACTGGCGGGGAAGGCCGTCGGAACACGCCGACTCGCATCGCTCGATCAATGCCCCGGAGTGCCCTGAAATGTCTTGATCCCTGATCCAGCGGTAGTCGAACCCCTCGATCGCTGGCGGCGTCATGTCGTCGTACGTGAAATGGCTTCCCAGGAAGGCGTCACTCGACTGCGAGCCGCCGATGCGCCGCACTCGGCGGGCCGTGGGAAGGTAGATCCATTGGGCCCGCCGCCCCTGGCCCTGGAGGATGCTCAAGAAGGTTGTGCCGGCGAGGTCAGCGGGACGCCGGAGTACGATCACTGTTCGATCACCGGTCTTCGACTCGAGACCCCGGACGGTCATTTCTCGAACGCGAGTGCGCCCTCGTTCGTCATGGATTTCCATACCCAACTCGGCCTCGAAATCAACGAATCCGCGGTTTCTCCGGTCCATTTCCTTCACGATCTCGAGCCCCCGGTCATCGGTGCCTTGGCTCGCCGCCGTGCTGGGGGTCAAGCTCACGGCTGCCAGGGCCACATAGAGCACACCGATGCGAGCGCTCATGAGATTCCCCGTTCGAGGAGTGACCGCACCCAAGGTCGCCGAGAGGCGAGGCGGAGCAGAGCCGGGAAGCCGACGAGGTCCGCTCCGACTGCGAATAGAGAAGATGCGGCGGTAAGGAAGCCAATCAGGAATAAGGCCTGGAATCGAGAGGCTGTGAGCACGATGAAACCGCCGCATACGACGGCTGTGGTGATGATGATCGCCGGGCCCACTTCTCTGACCGAATCTAGTAGTGCCGTATCAATGTCGGAGGTGGCTCGGAGCCGACGCGCTACCGCCCCGAGGAAGTGGATTGTGTCATCCGCCACGATTCCGAACGCGATCGCGAACACGATGACGGTGGAGGGCTTTAGGTCGAATCCACCGAGGCGCATAAGCCCGAGCAGCATGACCATTGGAACCACATTCGGCACGAGCGCCAGCAGGCCCAACCGAACCGATCGAAACATCCATGCCATGGCCATCCAGACCATGACCATTGAGAACAGCACCCCGGGCAAGAATCGTGCGAGTAGTTGGTCCCAGAGAACCTGCGAAAGCTTCACGGTTCCCGTTACGTATGCGGATCCACTTGGAGGAGGCACCGAATCGAGGCGATCCTCGAGTTTTGTGAGAAAGGGCGACAGGTGGGTTGAGCCGCTGTCTCGGACATAGAGGATGACCTGGCCAACGCCTTCTTGGCGGACGTACACCTCCTCGAGTGCGTCCTCCCCCTCGAGCTCTGCCAGGAAGAGGAGCTCCCTCACCTCTTCGGTGGTCCACGTGAGGCGCGTGGCACGGACGCCCGCGTCACCACTCGCCCGTGATTGATCATCGCTTCCAAACACAGCTCCGAGTTCACGAACGAAGTCCGGAAGAGCCATGGACCCTATGACGATAGGGTCGGAACGCGCGAAGGCTTGAAGATCCTCCATCCATCGGAGCATCTCCTGGGAGTGACCGGGCTGATCTCCGTCGGTGAGATAGACGTTGACCTGGAAGAGGCCGAAGTCGGCATCCTCGATCCACCTAAGGTCGCGGAGGATTGGATCGTCCGGCTTGAGGTCGTCGATCAGGAGGGCTTCTACACGAAGTCCAACGCCCAGAACCAGCCCAGTGACGAGGCCTGCCAGTAGGACCGCGGTCGGCCAATGCGGGCTTGCGTGAAGGGTCCGCTCAATCTGCCGGATGATCCAGGCGCTCCATCGATTGGGCCGCATTCCCGGAGTTCCGAGGTCGCTGGCGAGGGTGAGTAGAGCCGGAAGAAGGGTGAGTGTAACGAGATACGCCACGAGAACCGCGAGCGCTGTGATCACGCCGAACTCGACGATGACCGGAATGCGAGTTGCAACGAGGCCGAGGAAGCCGAGCGCCGTGGTGAGCGAAGTGAAGAAGCACGTTCGCGCGACAGACGAGAAGGCGTCTACGACCGCGTCCGAGATGGGAAGCCCCTCCGCGCATCGTGAACGGGTTCCCACAACGAGATGTGTGGCGTCTGAGACGGCCACGACCAGCACCACGATGGGCATGAAGCCGGAAAGCACTGAGATCGGCTGGCCCGCCAACCCCATCATGCCGAGAGTGAAGAGTATCGTAGGGACGGCAGCGCCGAGGCATAGCAAGACCAGACCGAGGTGCCGGAAGTATCCGTAAAGCACGAGGAACGAAATGAGAAACCCGACCGCCAGCAGCTTCACCAGATCGGCCTCGAGCGCCAGCGGGATGGTGGCGCGCAACACGGGTAGACCGGTTAGGACGATGCGCCCCGATCCGGGCGAAAGGCCCCGGATCTGATCCTGTAGCTCGCGAGTGAGTTTCCGACGGCGGGCATCATTGTTTTCGTCGGGAGCCAGGTAGCCGTGGACGGCGAAAACGGTCAATTCGCTATTCCACAGGGTGCCCGAGAAGAGGGGGTGATCTCGTCTAGCCTCCAAGAGCGCGTTGATCCGAGACTCGGACAAATCCGCTGCCTCGGAGATCTGGAAGAGACGGATTGCGGGCCGGCCGTCCTCCAACGTCTCCTCGACGAGGTCGGCTTCGCCCAACCAACGGACTGAATGCAGGCCGGAACTCCGGAATGCTTCGGCCAAACGCTCGAGCGTGCGGTAGTCCTCGATCCGCAGTGGGCCAGCGACCTCCAGGAGGGCGGATACCTGTAGGTCCTCTCTGGGGAAATGCCTCTTGAACTGGTCGAAGACCTCTCGCTCCGGTCCGCCGAAGAGGAAGAACTGCTCGGCGGAGTAATCCACCTGGAGGCTGCCAGCACCCACGAGCGCGATGGCCAGAAGGAGCCCGTGCACTAGCAGCACCGACGTGCGATGCTCGATCAGGAAGCGGAACGCGCCTTGGGAGGTACGCATCCTACGCGCCTGCCAGGAGCAGCAGATGGACCGGGACGACGACCACAGTCGCCGCGGCGACGCACGCCGCTTGCAGCCTCATGTTCCACGGTGCCTCGGCTGGCCATCCGGAGAGCTGGCGTGCCACCCAATAGAGCGTGACGGCCATCAGTGCGATCGCTGCCGAAGTGGATACCGCTAGCGCGGAGAATCCGCCCGTGAGCCAAAGAGCGGGTGGCCCCAGGAACATGAAGGCGGCGATCAGCAGTGCCAGGGTCGCCTTGATGGAGGGGGGGCGGCGCCTGCCGGGGCCGAACGACTTGAGTTGGGTGGTGGCCACGATGGCGACCTGCCCGATGACCACGCCCGTGTATGGTCCTTGCAGCGCCTCGGTGCGACCCAGCCATTCGGGCGCATCCGCGAGGAACCGGACCATGTCGCTGGCTATCAGGAGGAGGATGGCGACCGCAACGGCGTAGAAGGTGGCCACCACCTGGTACTCTGCTTCAGGCAAGGAGCCTTGGTTCCCCAGAACCGCGCGCAGTCCTGCCAGTCCGAGGACGGCCAGCGCAGGTGCGACCAGCCACTCCACTCCGCTCAGCGCATAAACCCAATAGAAGAAGAGGGAGGCCGCCATTACGCCGCTTGTCGTCAAGAGGTGGGATCGCCATGCCACGAGGCCGAGCAGAACGAGGGTCGCGACCAAGGCGACGATATGGCCGGCTATGACGGATACCGGTTCGACCGTAAGGCGCAGCAGCAGGAAGTAGGCCGCCAAGGGGATCAGCAGATTGTCGCTGCCGCGGAGGCTCACGCCCTCGAAGAGGGTTACGACCAAGGCCACGTGAACCGCCACGAGCACACTAGCGTTGCGGTCGATCCCGGTCATCAAGAGCAGCGGCACATGGACCGCGAGGAAGGTCACCAGAAGGAACACGGCGGAGCCCTCAAGGGAGCGACGATCATCCTCCACAGCGTAGGTCTTCCGGCCGTACGCGGAGCCGAGCAGGGCGGCGGCTGTATCGGCCACGATGAGCGTCAGGGCGGCCGCCACGTAGAATGCCGGGTGATCGTACGCCAGTGTAAAGAGCAGCACGATGCCGAGGGGGTAGAAGAGGCCTCCGTGCGAGTCCCGGGAGACGCCGTGGACGCTTTGTAGCAGCCCAATCCGGCGCGTGATCCATATCATTGCCGAGAACGAGGCCGCAAGGACCAGCACACTCCAGCGGGTCTCGAAGATCCACGGGAAGGCAAGCACGAGCAGACCTCCCATGAAGTGAACGAACTTGCGGCTCCACTCCACCGCGGGGTTCCCATACCTGCGCCACAATTCGGCCGTGGCGAAGATGAGCAAGAAGGTGAGCCCTACGGCCGCTGCGCGGAGGATCTCAGCCATCGTCCAGCACCTCGTCGACGTGGAGCGCCTGGTAGAACCAGGCCCGATCCTGTTGATGAAGACCGTGTGCGTAGTCGAGCATCGGCCTGATCCGCGAGGCGTACTGGTCCGGGGTCCCCCGCGGGGCGAGCAGGTTCCAGTAGACCATCCGGGCGCCCGGATTGGCGTGTTTGACGAGGGCGCCGTAACAGGTTTCGTGCTGCGCCGGACTCATGTACTCGAAGATGTCCGAGAGGTTGAAGCCGTCGAAGCCATCTTCGACGTCGTCAACCGGCCCATGGTGCATGCGAATGCGACCGAGGCGTTCCCGAACCTTGGACCGATGCTCGGGCCGCAGGTACCGTGGCAGCGCGTCGGGCCCGTACGCGCCGGTGAGGATGTATGTGAGGTACGGGTTGGTGTGCGTGGGCAGCTTCGTGAACCCGTGGCGCGCCCGCTCCAGAACGCGGGAAGCGACGGGACCGTCCACATGGCGGAAGAATGCGGGGTCCCTTCCCAAGCGTCCCATCACCGCCCGGCTGAAAAACAGCCGCATCAGAAGCCGCCAGCGCCAACTGTCCCACTCATTGCTGTAGTACGCCTCGCGTTCCTCGTACGGGCGCGGCTGAAAGAGTGCCTCCACACGCTTGCGGGAGTGGATGAGCGGCAACACGTGGCGGCGGAACGTGCGGAAGTAGGCTTCGAGCTTTCCGGCGTGGATGACCCCATCCGCAATCAGGCTGGCGCGCGCGTCCCAAAAGACCCTCGCGAACTCCGGAAGCGTATTCCGCAGACCTCCGTAGCGTCGCAGCCGTTCAGGCGAGTCGCTTACGCCGAGGAAGCCGAGGAGCTCTGCGTCGTCCAGCTCCCTGAAGGCGGCCACTCGTATGGCCAGGCAGGCGAGTTGGGCCAGGCTCAGGTCCACCACCACGACCTCGGCCGGGTCGAGGGTGAGCAAAGCGAGGGCATTGTCTCCGGCCGAGCCTATGGACAGGAGCCGGCCGTCCTTGGCGACGGGTCGTAGGGCTTGGCACAGGACGTCTGCGTCTTCCCACACGCTTCCGTAGCGGATGAGGTCGAACGAGGCTCGCTCCTGGATGGGTCGCTCTCGTGTGCGATCGGGCGAGGCCGCTCTCATCGTTCGCTCGGCCGAGCGTCGAGGGCTTCGGCGGACCGGTCCTCCTGTGCGGGACGCCGACCCAACTGGGCGTGGGCGCGGGCGAACTCCCCCGCGCACAGCGCGCCCGCGATCGATATCTCGCCCGCGAGCGCCACCGCCGCCGTGATCTCGGCCAACTTCGCCGCGCCGCCGTCACCGAGGCAGTCCAAGATTCGCAAGCACTCTGTAGCACTCGGCAGCCGCGTCCCGCCGCCCACCGTGCCGAGGATGAGGTTGGGCAAGGTCACTGTGGCGTAGAGATCTCCGGCGCCTGTCACCTCCATGCGGAGGAGACCAACGCTTGCTTCGCTCACGCACGCGGCGTCCTGCCCACAGGCCAGGAATATGGCCGTCACCGCATTGGCGATGTGACCGCTCACACCGATGGAGCCGGTTTGGACACCGCCGACGAAGCTCATCCGCCAGTAGTCGGCGATACGATCCGGGGTTGCTCGCAGGCTCGACTCCACGAGCTTGCGTGGCACAACGACCTCAGCGGTCGCGTGGCGGCCCCGCGTTTCGAAGAAGCTGAGGGCGGTTCCCTTCTTGTCGCCCGACATGTTGGACTCGAGAACCCAGTACTCCGGGGTGATCGGAGTTCTCGCTATCAGATCCTCGCAGATCGCGGCCGTGCAGAATGTGACCATGTTCTGCCCGGCGGCGTCGCCGGTATGAAAGTCGAAGATCAGGTATACGTGGTTGGCCTGAATTTGCACCCGCAGGTTCAGGAGCTTTCCGTGCCGGGTCCGCCCCGCGGCCACTTCGCGCAGCCGATCGAACTCGCCGACGGCCCAGGCTGCGAATCGGATCGCCCCGGCCATGGTGGCGAACGCGAATCCTGGAGCCCGCTGAACCTGTTCGATCGTGGTGGCGCAGGCCGCGCCTCCGGATAGAGTGAGGAGCCGGGCGCCCCGCGCATAGCTTGCGACCAGAGCGCCCTCTGTCGTGGTCAGTGGAACATAGAAATCACCGTGGGCATGCAGACCGTTGATCCTCAGGGGGCCAATGAGCCCAGTCGGAATGGAGACCATCCCGATGAAGTTCTCGATGTTGCCCTCCAGCGAGGTTGGGTCAGGGGGGTCTGCGCGTCCGGACAGGTGCGGCAACGGCCCCACGCGCTCCTCCAAGAACCGGATTCGCTCGGACGCTCCCTCCGCCGTGTGGTCTCGGGCGGCCGGGACCGACGGAGGGATCGGCCTCGACTCGGCGCTCGTGGGTGCGAGCCGATCGGAGACCGCGGATACGTGACCCCCACGGCTCAGTCGATGAGCGATCTCGAGTGCTTTCTCGTGCGAGATAGGCATGGGTCTACCGGGTTCGGGTCAACGAGCTGGTTGAGGTCGCCATGCTGGCCGGTGGCACGAGCCGGAGTGGCATTCCACCCTTGGGCCGGAGGGTCACGCGTGGAGCGAACGCCGGCTCGAAGCCGGGTTCGAGCTCGAAGGCGACGCCGCGGCAGACCGTGGCGAGTATGATTTGAATCTCGGCGGTGGCGAACGATGAGCCGGGACACATGCGCTGGCCTGCGCCGAAGGGAAGGTAGGCGCCGCGCACCCTGTCCCGACTCTCCCCGGGATCGAAGCGATCTGGGTCGAAGCGTTCCGGGTCCGGCCAGTGCGTTGGATCTCGATGGAGCAGGTAGGGCAGGATCGTGACCACGGATCCGGGAGGAATATCGTATCCGGCGATCCGGTCATAGCCCACGGCGTGTCGGCCGATGCGCCACACGGGCGGATACAGGCGAAGCGCCTCCTCGACGGATTTCCGGGAGGCGACCAAGTTGGGCAGATCAGTGAGCGTGGGCGGTCGCCCGCCAAGCACCGCGTCGGTCTCTTGGGCGATCCGCAACTGGTGTTCGGGATGCCGGGCCAAGAGGTAAAGACACCAGGTCAGCGCCGTAGATGTCGTCTCGTAACCGGCGATGAACATCGTCATGATTTCGTCACGGACGTCCTCGTCGGTGAGAGGCGGTCCGCTTCCCGAGCACGAAGCCGCTCTCAGGAGCGCAACGAGATCCGTCGCTTCAGTGGTTCCATGATCGAATTCCCGCCGGCGAGCGATCACCTCGTAGATCACGTCGTCGAGCGTGGCGATCGCTTCGTTGAAGGATTTCCGTGAAGGAGTGGGTAGGGTGGCGGTGGCACTGCGGATCCATCGCAGGGGGCTGGCGCCGGGGAGCAGCTCCAGGTACCGCCACGCCGAGGTGGAGAGTCGCTCCATGTGATCGAGGACGATCGACACGGAACGGTGAACCTCCGCCTCCCGATCGGTCACATCGGAACCCAGCAGAGTGCGGGCGGCAATGCTGAGCGTCAGGGCGTTCATGCGCTTGAACACGTCAACGGTGAGGCCCTTTCGCGCGAGCTCACCGAGGGCAGCAGCTTCCTCAGCAGCCGACTCGACCATGACCGGCACAAACGCGGACAGTCGCTCGCGCGCGAGCAGGGGCTGGATGATCTTGCGATGGCTCCGCCAGTGGTCTCCCTCGCTGGTAACCAGGCCCTCTCCGAGCATCGCCCTGAGGAGCACGTGGCCCGGACCCCGGCTGTAGTTCTTATGATTCTGAACCAGGACGTGGCGGGCCGCTTCCGGGTCGCTCACGAGAAACTGCCTCATATCTCCGAGCCGGACTTCGACGATGTCGCCATACTCGGCCTTCAGCTCGACCAGCAGTGCGATCGGGTCGCTCCGCCGCCCGAGGATCGTGCGCAAAAGCGACCTTCCGCGAGGCCCAGGGGCGGACGACCGGGCCTTCATGTCCTCACGCTCCTGTGGAGGAGGACGTACTCTCGCGGCGAGACCTTCACGCCCGGCATCGCGTGTGCCTGTCCCAAGTACTCGCTGGTATTGTCACGGCGGACCAGGGCGGAGATGAACGTGTGGATCCCCGCCTCCAACGCCGACTTTGCGGCGAGGTGGAAGAGGGCTGTAGAGAGCCTCTGCCCCCTCGCGCCCGGGGCGACCGCGACGGTCTTGACGACCATCTTGGTGTCCTGGCGAAAGGCGAAGACGAATCCGACCAGCCGGCCCTCGGGGTCGCGAGCCCAGTGGGTCAGTTTTGCTTCGGGTCGCGCCAGTACATCGCGGAACAGGCCCACGAAGATCTCGATCGGAACGGGCTCGAACAGGAGGTTCTCTTGGAAGGCTTCCAGACAGAGGGGGTGGAGCTCGTCCAGGAGGGCCGTGACGTCCGCCTGGTCATCCAGGCGCTGAAAATGGAAGCCCGCTTTCGTTGCCGCTTGCCACGCCGTGCCGGTGTGGCGGACTACGTCCTTGGCCGTGTATTTCCCCGACCGGGGAAAGTCGAACACTTGGGTCTGGTAGTGCTCGGCTTCCTCGAACTCGTGCCGTCGGAATCGTTCAATGTATTCGGGGGGCTGTGTCGGCTCCCAGCCGTGGAGTGCTCCGGGGGGCGTGCCAGGCTCGGGTGGAACCAGAAAGCGGTACGAAAACCAGGTGTTCAGGTCCACGGGTGCGAAAAGCTCCTGGATCCCATGTGACGAGGCCCATGAGAGCGCCATGTCCAGTATCGCCTGAGTAGCAGCATCCCCCTCCGGTCCGGGCGCGGCCTCGTACAGCCCCAAGACGCCAGTTTGGTCACGGGCGGCGCACTGCATCACGGCGGCCCGTACCAGGACATCGTCGTGAGCGCTAGCGAGGAAAAGCTCGGACGGGCGGAGCAGGGCCAGCCGGAGCACGGTGGTCGTGTAGTCCACGGAGGGGGAGTGCTCTCGATAGGGGGCTGCTCGCAAGTCCTCCGCACAACGCGCGAAGCGCTCGAGGAAGTCGTTACGCTCTGCCTCGCTGGAGAGAGCGCTCCACCGGATCAGGGTCATGCTCATAGGATCCTCACCTCTCCCCGACCCGCGTCCATGAGCACCCGCTGGCCGCTCTGAAGACGCCCGAGCGCCTCTCCGCTCACGCCGACGATCGTGGGGATGCCCAACTCTCGGGCCACGACTGCAGAGTGCGACAGGAGGCTCCCGCGCTCGATGATCAGTCCGGCACAGGCGGGGAAGACGGGAATCCAGCCCGGGTCGGTGCGCTCCGTAACCAGGATTTGTCCGCTGAGGCCCTCCGTGTCCTCGAACCTGTCCGCCACCCACACGGGCGCCTCGACCACGCCGGGGCAGCACGGTGTGCCCACGAGCGTGTCCGGGTCGTCGTGTCGGAGCTCGGTGAGGAGGTCGTGGTCCAGGAGGAGAGCCGGGTAGCGCATCGAGGCGCCCGCCGCACCCCGCGTGAGGAAGCGATCTGGAGGGGCCGGTGAGTTCCGGTACTCGTCGAACTCACGGCGCCGGACCGCAGCCAGACCACGCAGATCGAGGGAGCCGGGACGACCCTCCACGAATCCGAGCAACTCGTCCACCGTCAGGTAGAAGATGTCCTTCTCGTCGTCGAGGAGGCCGAGGCGGGCCAGATTTCCGCCCATCCCGCGGAAGAGGCGGCGCGTGACGCCGAAGGTCCGCGTCCGCTCGAATCGCAACAGCTCCCGGTCGCTGATCGCACGCCGGGCCCAGCGAAGCACCGCGAAGTAGAGTACGCGCCGGGGGCCGCGCAGCGTCTGTCGAACACGATCCTCCGCCTCCCGCCGAATGCTCACCTCCCGGCCTTTCATCTCCTCGGTCGAGGGCACACCATGACGCAAGTATCCCTGAACGCTGGCCACCACCATGTGGGGTTGGTCATGGAGGTCGAGTGTTTCGAGCTTCAGCTCGTCCACACAACGACATCCATAACGACGCACGTAGTCCTCGAACCGTGCCGCGAGATCCGGAGCGAACCCACTCTGGAGCGCGGTCCAAAGCCCATCGGCCGGGTCCGCGAGGAAGCGATCCCGCACAGCCTCGTCCCCTGTGGAGATGTCACGGGCGATCTCCAGGAGGAGGCGCAAGGGTTCGGTACTCTTCAGATCGCCTTCACCGCACAGCAGGTCGTTCTGCAGTGAGCCTGCGTCGGCGCTCGCGGTGACCCACTTCTCGGTCAGCGCCTTCAGAAGGCCAAAGGCGAGCATGCAGCGCGTGTCGTTGACGATGGGCGCCGTCCAGTGTCGGAGGACGTCGTCCTGTAGGCTCTGGTAGACCGCCGCCTGCGCCGGAAGGCTCAGCTCCCCGAGGTCCGTCTCCTCCAACGGGCGGCACACCCGGTCGACCCTACGCAGGAACACGACATTCGCACGCGAGCCTCCCGCCATGCGATGGACCAGGCGGCCGACGAGGGCCAGTCGCCTGAGCAGTCCGTAACGAGGCGTACGGTCAAGAGGGTCGAAGAGCTCCGCGAGCTCGGGCGTAAGTGACTGCCTCACACCCATCATGGTGTCCATGAACCCCTTGCTTCGACCCAACAGAGGGAAGAGGGACAGCAGCCGATACCAGTTCACCAGGTTGTAGTAAACCCGTCCCCGGACGAGTCCCAGCATGTTGCGGAAGACGGGTTCGTGGACCTGGATAACCGCGGGAGGGACCCCCATGATGCGGCAGGTCTGGTAGTAGACTTCCCGGTAGCTGCGGCTCACATGAGAGAACGTCAACGGCGTCGTGACGCCGGCGTAGCTCTCGATGATATTGGAGTTATCCCAGATGACCGCTTCATCGCCCGCCACGTCCGGGTCGAATAGCGCGGCGGGAGGCAGCGTGGTGATGGGGCGTGTCTGGAGTACGAAAAGCTCGCCTCCGGCGTACGCCCACTCGCAGTCCTGCGGTCCACCAAGCTCGGCCTCGAGCCGCAGGGCCAGGCGGGCCACCTCGCGAACCTGTTCCGGTGCCAGGGAAGCCTGCTCCGCCCGTTCGGGCTCTACCGCCACTGAACGAGTCCCTCCTTTTTCGGGGTCCCGGAACAGAGCGTGAGTCTTGGTGGCTAGGGTGACGTCGGACTCCAACGTCTCCCGGTTGACGTGGAAGCGGTCCGAGTCCAGGGCGCCAGACACGAGGCCTTCGCCCTGGCCCCACACGCTCTCGACAACGAGCATCTTGCGTTCAGCCGGCTGGAGTGGATCGCGCGAGAACGCGACGCCGGCTGATTCGGAGTCCACCATGCGCTGGACGATCACGCCCATACGAGGGCCGGCGCTCTGAGCGTCGATCCAGCTCCGATAGGCCATGTTCCGCTCGGAGAATGCCGACGCCCAGCAGTCGCGGACCGCATGGAGCACCTCGCTGGGGCCTCGTCTGTAGAGGAAGGACTCGAACTGTCCCGCGAAGGAGTGCTCGGCGCCGTCCTCGTCGAGACCGCTGGAGCGAACGGCGACGAACTCGTCGTCGAGGGAGTAGCGGACGAGGGCTTCTCGAATATCCGCGCCGACGTCGTCCGGCATCGGCATGGCCAGCGGCCTCGCCTCCGCGGCAGTATCCTGCGCTCCACTCTCGGGGCGATCCATGAGTGCCAGGGAGGAGTCGAACGCCCGGGCGGGAATGCAGATCCACGGCGGGACCGCACACCCTAGCTGCTCTAGAAGACGGAGTCGCGCCGCCTTCCCTCCTCCCTCGCACGCCAGTTCCTCGGGCGAGGACCACGGACCCAGTATCGTGAAGGTCATGAGAGGGCCCTCCACACGTGTCGGAGCGTTGGTGCGAGCACCTGAATGAGCACCAGGAGCGTGGCGGTCGCCTCTACCAACCGGAAGCGGCCGGGTCGCACATAGAGTAGCGGCAAGGTCAGGAGCAGAAGTGCGGCAAAGGGCCAGATCACGTGATGGACGTCGATGCGCGTAGCCGTGAGGGCCAGGAACCCTACCCCGAAGGTCACGGCGGCAACGGTTCGGTTGCGACCGTGCACGTTCAGGTATGTGCGCAGGACCGCGTGCGCATTCGGGTCCAGCTTCCTGCAGACCTCGTATGCGAAGGAGGCTCCCATGCCGGTGAGACCAAACCAAAGAACCGGCTCGGAGAGGGCAAGCTGTGGAGCGACGACGGCGGTGGCGAAGCCGTAGAGGGGAAGCAGCACGACCTCATGTGCCACCGCGTTGGTGAACGGATGGTCCTCGAGGAAGCGCGGCGCAAAGAACTCCCGGTACATGAGGAGCGCGTACCCGACGCTGGCGCCGAGGAGAGCCCCCGCCACGGGATTTCCCACCGTGGCGACCAGTATCCCGACGCCGAAGAGTCCGCCAGCTCCCCAGTGGATTGCTCGGCGCACGTCTACGGGATCCAACAGTCCACGTGGTAAGGGGCGCAGCGGATGGGCCACCCGGTCCTTTTCCAGGTCCTTCACCTCGTCCATGAGGCGGAGGAGGGTGAACAGGGAGCCTATCCCGAGCGCTGCGAGGATGACGCCCACGACCTCGAGCTGTGGGCGCACCAAGTATTGAGCCGAGGTCGCTTGGGCGACGCCGACCGAGAGAACGGCAGGAAGGGCGAAGCGCTCACGGGCGAACTGTATCCACCGAGGCAGGTGTCCAGCATCGTTGCGGTCAGCGACCTCCGCCTCGGTCAAGCGCGCTTCACGATCCATCGTGACCTCCCTTGGCCAGCGTGGCTCCCCGGTCGATTCGGGCGCGATGGCGCCGGTCTCTGACGATGCGAGTCTCCTGAATGCCATCCAGGGTGGGATAGCAACGCAGGATCGCTGCCTCGGGCCAGGCCCTGTTACCGGTCAGGCCCTCGCCGTACAACAGGAGTCGGCCATCGGGCTGTCGGTGGACGAAGCAGGCACTAGTCCCGAGGTCGGCGTAGATCCGCTGCTCGAGCTCGAAATCCTCCGCTGGCTGCACGGCCCGTCCGCCGTACCACCAACCCACCTTGTCGGCCGAGATCCTGTCACCCATGCAGTGCCACTCTCGACCGTTTTCGTCCGTGCGCCGGACCGGGCGGCCACCTTCCATTCCTCCAAGGCAGCGAGTGGCCACATTGGGGCCGCTCACCCAGAGTCCGTCCGGATCCGGGTCCGTCTGGAGGGCCTCGACGGGATCACCGAGGAATAGGGTCTGAAAGCGGCCACGAGCACGGCTCAAACGCACCGCCTCCCGTGCGTCGACGAGCGCCACGGGTTCTGCTTCCGCTCCCCCGTACACATGGGTCCACCGGGCCTCAGGCCAGCGCTCGAAGCCCCGCTCCAGAATCCAGCAATCGGTTTGTGCACCGCCCACCGTGATCGAGCGTAGCCCACCGAAGACGCCATGCTCTTGGTTCGACCTCAGCAGTTGGATCAGGAACGCCGGCCCGCACGTCAGACTCGCGGGCTCGGCGTCCGCGGAGAGGTGCGCGACGCGGCGCACCGAGCGACTGCTCCAATCGGAGGGAACGAGCACGGCCCCACGACCCGAGCCGAGGTGCAGCAGCGCGAGGTTGGGGAAGATGCACAGTTCCGGAGCTTCGTACGGATCGCGCCGGCCGCCATCGGTGATTATCTCATGGAGGTTCCAAATGCAGCCGTGACTACGCACGAGGCCCTTGGGCCGGCCTGTCGTTCCCGAGGTGAACGTGATGGTTCCGGGAGCGTCGGGGTCCAGGTCTGGGCACATGAAGCTGCCGACGCCATACTCTCGTTCGATCCGGCCGATGTGGATCCAACGCGGGATTCGGCGTGCCGCGGGCACCCGCAAGGCCCAGAGCTGTGCCAGACGGCTGCCGATAAACGCTTTGGGACGCGCATGTTGAAGTACGTGCTCAATATCTCGGACGGGCAGCCAAGGCTCGACGAACACCACCACGACGCCGAGGCCCAGGAGGCCCACCACGGCCGCGAACAGCAGGGGGCCCGGTCGTGCCAGAACCAGAGCCGTGTCGCCCGCCTTCAGCCCCGCGTCCAAAGCCAGGGCCTGGGCGCCCGTGGCCAGGCGGCCCAACTCACCGAAAGAGATCTGGCCATCCTCAAGAGTCCACAGCGCAGTGTGGTTGGGCCGATCTCGGAAGTGTGGGAGCACCCTGCTGGCGCAGTTCATGGTACCTCGACCAATCGCTTGATGTTGCCAATGTTGCGCCGGAACAACGGGGCTATCAGGTGAGCGCCCAACCGCATGCGAAAGGCATCCCCGAGTGAAGGATCCTCACCGAAGAACAAGGTGAAGCTCAGCCGGCAGCGGTCCTCGTCCACCGGCTCGTAGATCTGTTCGGTAAGGAGCAAAGTGGTGGCACGCAGCGGTGCGCCCACCACGTTATAGACGCGGAGCCGCCGTCGGAGCGGGGTGACCTCGAGGAAGTATTCGTCCCACCGCATGCCCGTCTCGTCGGAGTTTCGGAACGACC
>JBGMQU010000073.1:0-16056 GCA_048060725.1 Gemmatimonadota bacterium
CCGATCGTTCCCACGTTCACGTGCGGCTTCGTTCGCTCGAATTTCTGCTTCGCCATCGCCCGTCGGTCTCCTCGTTGTCCGCGTCACGGCCGGGTCGGGCCGCGCGCGCCTGGTCGATTCCCTAGGCGCCGTTGGCGGAGATGATCTCCTCCGCTTTCGACTTCGGGACTTCCTGATAATGTGAAAACTGCATCGTGTACACGGCCCGACCCTGGCTCAGCGAGCGAAGGGTCGTCGCGTAGCCGAACATCTCCGAGAGCGGAACGGAGGCACCGACGACCTGCGCCGATGAGCGCTGCGTCATCCCACCGATCCTCCCGCGTCGGCTCGAGAGATCGCCCATGACATCTCCCAGATAATCGTCGGGCGTGACGACCTCGACGTTCATGATCGGCTCCAGCAGTACCGGCTCGGCCTTCCGGGCGCCTGCCTTGAGAGCCATGGAACCGGCGATCTTGAAGGCCATCTCGCTCGAATCGACATCGTGATAAGAGCCGTCGATCAGCGTCGCCTTCACGTCGATGATCGGGTACCCGGCCACGATCCCCCCGTTGAGCGCCTCCTTGATTCCCTGCTCGACGGACGGGATGTACTCGCGCGGCACGTTCCCCCCGCGGATCGCCGATTCGAACACGAAGCCGACGCCGGACTCGGTCGGCTCGAGGTTGATCACCACGTGCCCGAACTGACCGCGCCCCCCGGACTGACGGACAAACCGGCCCACGACCTTCGTGACCGCCTTGCGAATCGTCTCCCGGTACGCCACCTGGGGCCGCCCGACGTTTGCGTCGACCTTGAACTCGCGCTGCAGCCGATCGACGATGATCTCCAGGTGGAGTTCGCCCATCCCGCTGATGATCGTCTGCCCCGTCTCGTCGTCGGTATGGACGCGGAACGTCGGGTCTTCTTCGGCCAGCTTGGCGAGCGCCTCGCCGAGCTTGTCCTGATCTGCCTTCGTCTTCGGCTCGATCGCGACCCGAATGACCGGCTCCGGGAAGCTCATCGCTTCGAGGACGATAGGCTCTTTGAGGTCACAGAGAGTGTCGCCCGTCTTCGTGTGCTTCAGCCCGATCGCGGCGGCGATGTCGCCAGCGAACACTTCGTCCCGCTCTTCGCGCTTGTTGGCGTGCATCTGCAGGAGTCGGCCGACTCGTTCCTTCTTGTCTTTCGTCGAATTCAGCGCGTGCGCACCCGCCGCGAGCGTACCCGAGTACACGCGGAAGTAGGTGAGACGCCCGACGAACGGATCCGTCGCGATCTTGAACGCCAGCGCGGAAAACGGTGCGTCGTCCGACGGCTCGCGCACGGCGATCGATTCGTCATGCTGCGGGAGATGGCCTTCGATCGGCGGCACATCGACGGGGGACGGCAGGTACTCGATCACGGAATCAAGGAGTCGCTGCACGCCCTTGTTCTTGAAGGCGCTTCCGCAGAGGACCGGCGTGATCGCGCCGGCGAGCGTGGCCTTCCGAACGGCCCGGCGAATCTCGTCTTCGGTGAGTTCTTCGCCTTCGAGATACTTCTCGAGAACCTCATCGTCGTGTTCGACGGCCGCCTCGATCAGCTCCGCACGGAGTTCAGCGACCTGTTCCTTGAGCGCGTCCGGTACTTCGCCTTCGGTCCAGCGGGAGCCGAGCGACTCGTCGTCATAGACGACTTCGACCTGTCGGATGAGATCGACGATGCCCGTAAACAATTCACCCTCGCCAAGAGGGATCTGGAGAGGGTGGGCCTTCGCACCGAGCCTGTCGCGCATCATGCGCACGACATTCATGAAGTCGGCGCCGACGCGGTCCATCTTGTTGACGAACGCGATGCGCGGCACGCCGTACTTGTCGGCCTGACGCCAGACGGTCTCGGACTGCGGCTCCACACCGCCGACGGCGCAGAAGAGCGCCACCGCCCCATCGAGGACGCGCAGACTGCGCTCGACTTCGACCGTGAAATCGACGTGCCCGGGCGTGTCGATGATGTTGATGCGGTACTCGGTCTTCTCGTAGTCCCAGAAGCAGGTCGTCGCGGCCGACGTGATCGTGATGCCGCGCTCCTGTTCCTGCTCCATCCAGTCCATGGTCGCGTCGCCATGATGCACCTCGCCCAGGCGATGCGTCCGACCGGTGTAGAACAGCACGCGTTCCGTCGTCGTCGTCTTGCCGGCATCGATGTGCGCCATGATGCCGATATTACGGAGCCGCTCCAGCGGCGTTCTTCTCTCCATCGATCTATCTATTCGTACCCGTTCTCTATCTCGCTACCACCGGTAGTGGGCGAACGCCTTGTTGGCCTCCGCCATCCGATGGACGTCTTCCTTCTTTCTTACCGCCCCGCCATCGCCACGCGACGCGTCGAGCAGCTCGCCCGCGAGGCGATCCGTCATGGTCTTCCCGGCCCGGCCCCGTGCGTGGATCACCAGCCACCGCCTCGCGAGAGAGTCGCGCCGGCGGTACGAGACTTCCATCGGGACCTGATATGTGGCACCACCGACGCGACGGCTGCGCACCTCGAGCATCGGCTTCGCGTTCTGAAGCGCCTGGCGGAAGAGGTTCATCGCCGGCTGACCCGTCTTCTCCTCGATCTGTCGCATCGCATCGTAGAAGATCTTCTCGGCAATGGACTTCTTTCCGTCGAACATCAGAATGTTGATGAACTTCGTGACTTCGGAACTCCCGTATCGGGCGTCCGCGACCACTTCACGCTTCTCTGCCTGCTGTCTTCGTGGCATCTCAATCCGCTCGATACGTGTATGCAGAGAGCCCGGCCACGCGCTCCGAGGCCGGGCCCTGGGTCCGTCGCGACCGGCGACGTGGACGGCTGGCCGCCCAAAACACCCGGGGGTTCTCTACTTCTTTCTTTTCGATCCGTACTTCGAACGCCCTTGATTGCGATCGTCAACCCCGGAAGCGTCCAGCGTCCCGCGTACGATGTGGTACCGGACGCCAGGGAGATCCTTCACCCGGCCGCCCCGAATCAACACGATGCTGTGCTCCTGGAGGTTGTGTCCCTCGCCGCCGATGTAAGCGGTCACCTCATAGCCATTCGTCAGACGGACGCGAGCCACCTTGCGAAGCGCCGAGTTCGGCTTCTTCGGTGTCGTCGTGTACACACGCGTGCACACGCCGCGTCGCTGGGGGCAGCCCTCCAGCGCCGGCGATTTGCTCTTTTTTTCGATCTTCTTCCGGCCCTTACGGACCAACTGATTGATCGTCGGCATCCGTGCTCCATCCGCCCTCTCTGGCCGCACCTGTGCGTCATACCGAACTCTAGGCCCGGCCGGTGAGGGGTATGAAAAAAGACGGGGACGCTTTTTCTCGCCCCCGCGGCAAAATAACGGCCGACCGGTCGGTCGGCAGACTGCCAAGATTATCCGCGGAAACGCGCGGTGTCAAGCCACGTATCGCATGACGATCCGGCCGTTTGAGCCCATGGCGCCCGCCGAAAAACCCTGGCGGGTCGCGAAACCGTCTTCGCGCCCGCCGCGGCCACCGAAACGAAGTCTGCTACCTCCACACGTCCCGATCAGGTCGTCACTTCGACGGCATCCCCGGACACCGTCGCGTCGCCGGCATCGGGCGCGGCCGACGCCTGCTCCCGCAGGTCCGCGAACAGGCTGCGGGCCGGCTCTTCGATCGGCGTCGTCCGACGCATCGAATCGATTTCGGCCTGGAGCGCCTCATCAACGAGGAACTCCATGTCCTGATACCGGTGGATACCCGTACCCGCCGGGACCAGGTGACCGATGATGATGTTCTCCTTAAGCCCGCGCAGCTGATCCCGAGCGCCTCGAACCGCGGCATCGGTCAACACGCGCGTCGTCTCCTGGAACGACGCCGCGCTGATGAACGATTCCGTCGTCAGGCTCGACTTCGTGATCCCGAGCAGAATCGGCTCGGCACGCGGTGGCTCGCCACCATCAGCCAGCGACTCGCGTGTGGTGTCGCGGAACTGCATCCGGTCGATGTGCTCGCCCTCGAGGAACTCGGTGCCGCCCGGATCCGTGATGCGAACCTTCTGGAGCATCTGCCGCACGATCACCGCGATGTGCTTGTCGTTGATCCGCACACCCTGGAGTCGATAGACCTCCTGGATCTCGTTGAGCAGATATTCCTGGACTGCACGCGGTCCCTTGACCCGCAGAATGTCGTGCGGGTTGACCGGACCCTCCGAAAGACGGTCGCCGGCCCGCACCTGATCGCCCTCGTGCACGCGCAAATGCTTCCCGACCGCGATCTGGTACACCATCTGCTCATCATCTTCCATCGTGACGATGAGTTCGCGTTTGCCGCGCTTGATCCCGCCGAAGGACACGCGCCCATCGACCTCTGTGATCGTCGCCGGATCCTTCGGACGCCGGGCCTCGAACAGCTCGGCGACACGTGGCAACCCGCCGGTGATGTCGCGGGTCTTGTACGCCTCGCGACTGATCTTCGCGAGGGTGTCGCCCGCAGCGACGTCGACGCCGTCGGCCACGAGCAACTGGGCACCCACCGGAACGATGAACTCGCGGAGCTTCTCGCCCTTGTCATCGACGATGTCGATGCGCGGGTGAAGCTTCTTTTCGCGGTCATCGATGATCACCTGCTGACGACGGCCGGTGGCCTCGTCGAGTTCCTCGCGTACGGTCTCCTCCGGTACGATATCGCTGAACCGGATCTTCCCGGACTTGTCGGCCACGATCGGCTCGGAATACGGATCCCAGCCGAACAGGAGGTCGCCCGGCTTCACATCGATGCCGTCGACGATGTGGAGAGTGGCGCCATACGGGACGGCGAGCCGCGAAACGACCCGATCCTCGCCGGTCCGCATGAGCAACTGGCCCTCACGGCTCGTGACGATCGTCTCTCCCCCCTCGCTCAGAACCGTCGTGATCCGTTCGAAGCCGATCGTGCCCTCGAGCTTCGACCGACGCTGCGTTTGCGCCGCGATTCGGGCGGCCGTGCCTCCGATATGGAACGTCCGGAGCGTCAACTGGGTGCCCGGCTCACCGATCGACTGCGCCGCGAGAATCCCGACGGCCTCGCCGAGATCCACGGTGTCCATCGTCGCCAGGTTCCGGCCGTAGCACCGCTGGCAGATCCCGCGCCGTGACTCGCACGTCAGGACCGACCGGATGCGCACCATCTGCACGCTGGCCTGGTCGAGCGCTCGTGCCTCGGCGTCTCCGATCAGCGCACCAGCTTCGACGATGATCTCGTCGTCGATGGGGTCGATGATGTCTTCGGCCGCCAGGTTACCAACCACACGGTCTTTGAGCGGCTCGATGATGTCCTCGCCCTCCTTGAGGGCGGTGACGTCGAGTCCGAGGACAGTTCCGCAATCTTCCTCGACCACCGTCACGTCCTGCGCGACATCCACGAGTCGGCGCGTCAGATACCCGGCGTCCGCCGTCTTGAGCGCCGTATCGGCAAGCCCCTTGCGGGCACCATGCGTCGAGATGAAGTACTCGAGCACGCTCAGACCTTCGCGGAAGTTCGAGCGAATCGGGCTTTCGATGATCTCCCCGATCCCACCGGTCAGCTTCTTCTGCGGCTTGGCCATCAAACCACGCATCCCGGCGAGCTGTCGAATCTGATCGCGAGATCCTCGAGCGCCCGAGTCGAACATCATATAGATCGGGTTGAACCCGTCTCGCGACCTCGCGAGGTTGCCGATCATGGCATCCGCCACGTCGTTGTTCGCGTGCGTCCACGCATCGATGACCTTGTTGTACCGCTCTCCGAACGAGATCACGCCACGGTGGTATGCCTTCGTGAACCGATCGACATCTTCCTGCGCGGCGGCGAGGATCTCGATCTTCTCGTGCGGGATCTCCATGTCACCGAGCCCGATCGAGATCCCGGCCCTCGTCGCGTGACGGAATCCGAACTCCTTCAGCTTGTCGAGGAAATGGGTCGTGTCCGGCAGCCCCGCCAACCGGAACGACTGGAACACGAGGTCACCGAGCGTACCCTTGCCCATGGTCTCGTTCACGTACGGGACCTTTTCAGGGAGGATCTGATTGAAGAGGGCACGACCCACCGTGGTCGTGATCCACCCGGTCTGCATCTCCCCATCCTCGTCGGGCGCGCCGACCAGCAGCCGGATCGGCAGGTGGTAGTCCGGCGTACCCTGCTTCGCACGCAGGTATCCGGCTTCGATCGCCATCTCGACCTGCAACGCATCCGCGAACCTCGGGATGTCCGGGCCGTCATCATCCGCATCGAAGTCGGGACGGACCTTCGTCATGAAGTAACAGCCGAGCACCATGTCCTGAGACGGTGACGCGATCGGACGACCGTTGGCCGGCTTCAGGATGTTGTTGCTCGACAGCATGAGCACGCGCGACTCGAGTTGAGCCTCGAAACTCAACGGCACGTGCACGGCCATCTGGTCGCCGTCGAAGTCCGCGTTGAACGCCGCGCACACGAGCGGGTGGATCCGGATCGCCTTTCCCTCGACGAGCACCGGCTCGAAGGCCTGGATACCGAGACGGTGAAGCGTCGGCGCCCGGTTCAACAGAACCGGGTGGTCCTTGATGATGTCCTCGAGGACCTCGTACACCCTCGGATCGTCCATTTCGACCAGCTTCTTCGCACGCTTTACGGTCTCCGCGTGCAGACGCCGCTCGAGTTCATGGATGATGAACGGCTTGAACAGTTCCACCGCCATCTTCTTGGGAAGCCCGCACTGGTGCAGCTTGAGCTCCGGGCCCACGACGATGACCGAACGGCCGGAGTAGTCGACGCGCTTCCCGAGCAGGTTCTGACGGAAGCGACCCTGCTTTCCCTTGAGCATGTCGGACAGCGACTTGAGCGGACGCTTCCCCCGACCTCGGATCGCCTTCCCGCGGCGTCCGTTGTCGAACAACGCGTCGACCGCCTCCTGGAGCATGCGCTTCTCGTTTCGGAGGATGACCTCCGGTGCACGCATCTCCAGCAGTTTCTTCAGGCGGTTGTTCCGATTGATCACCCGGCGGTAGAGATCGTTCAGGTCCGACGTCGCGAACCGGCCGCCGTCGAGCGGCACGAGAGGACGCAGATCCGGGGGAATCACCGGAATCACGTCCATGATCATGTGCTCGGGGTTGTTCCGCTTCGCCCGATCCTCATCGCTGTGTCTGATCGCGTCGATGACCTTTAGCCGCTTGAGCTTCTTCTTCTTGCGGTGCTTCGACGTCTCGTGGACCACTTCGTAACGCAGCTGTTCCGCGAGTTCGTCGACATCGAGCTGACTCAGAACGGTCCGGACTCCCTCGGCGCCGATCTCGGCACGGAAGTGCGTGTCGTCTTCCTCGCGGGCCTTGTCGATCAGCGCCCAGTACTCATCCTCTTCCAGAACCTGCTTGTACTCGACGTCCTGGTCGCCGGGGTCGGTCACCACATGTGCCGCGTAGTAGATGACCTTCTCGAGGTCACGCAGCTTCATGCCGAGCAGATACCCCATCTGCGATGGAAGCGTCTTGAAGAACCAGATGTGCGCCACCGGCACGGCGAGCTCGATGTGGCCCATGCGCACTCGACGCACCTTGGAGAGCGTGACCTCCACGCCGCACTTGTCGCAGACGTGCCCGCGATAGCGGATGCGCTTGAACTTCCCGCAGTGGCATTCCCAATCCTTGACCGGACCGAAAATGCGCTCGCAGAAGAGCCCGTCACGCTCCGGCTTGAACGACCGGTAGTTGATCGTCTCTGGCTTGGTAACCTCACCATGGCTCCAGGAGCGAATCTCCTCGGGCGAGGCGAGCTTGATCTGTATCCAGTCGAATTCGGCCGGACCGGTTCCGCGATGACGCGGGAAGTCGATCATTTTGTTTCCTCCGCAGCCTTCTGCGCCAGACTGCTGGTCGTTCAAACTTCAGAATGTCGTGGGGGGAATCGCTGCAACCCCCCGCGCCTGGTCACCACACCACCCGTGGGCACGCTAGAAGATCGAGTCTCCTCCGTCGCCCCCGAGCGTCACGCTCAAACCGAGGGCCTGGAGTTCCTTCACGAGAACGTTGAAGCTCTCCGGAACTCCCGGCTTCGGCAGGTTGTCTCCCTTTACGATCGCTTCGTACACGCGGCTGCGTCCGACTACATCATCCGACTTGACCGTCAGCATTTCCTGCAGCGTGTGCGCCGCCCCGTATGCCTCGAGTGCCCACACCTCCATCTCACCGAAGCGCTGTCCACCGAACTGCGCCTTACCCGCGAGCGGCTGTTGGGTCACCAGACTGTACGGCCCGATCGACCGGGCGTGGATCTTGTCATCGACGAGATGCGAGAGCTTCATCATGTAGATCTGCCCGATGGTCACGTCGGCATCGAATTCTTCGCCGGTTCGACCGTCCCGGAGCCGCATCTTCCCGCCCGCCAGCAGACCTGCCCTCTCCATCAACTGGACCGTCGCAGCGTCGAGCCCCGTGGTTACTTTCCGCTCGCCGCTCAGTTTGGCCGCGGCCGTCCATCCATCCGCCTTGAGTTTGGCGGCGGTGGAACCCCCGGCTACGGCCCGACTCGCGTCGAGCACGAACGTCGCCAGGTCCTGGAAGAACTTTCCGGACTCTCCCTTGAGGTCGGTGTAGGCGTCGATCGATCGGCCGATTCCGGCGGCCGCATCGTCACCGGCGGCGGCATCGCCCTCTACCTTCATGATGTCGTGGATCAGCGTCTGAACGAGCTCGGGAGACAACGGAGGCGGCTCGATGTTCGTGCCGAGTGTACGCGAGGCCCAGTACGCTCCCGCGATCTTCAACAAGGCCCCGATCTCGTGTTCCGTCGCGCCCTGGAACACGGGGGTATTCGCCTCGAACCCGAGGCACCCCGCGGCCCACCCCAGCGTCGTCTCGAGAACCTGGCCGACGTTCATTCGACTGGGCACACCGAGCGGATTCAGAACGATCTCGACCGGTTGCCCGTCGGGCAGAATCGGCATGTCCTCCTCGGGAACGATACGGGCGATGATGCCCTTGTTCCCGTGGCGACCCGCCATCTTGTCTCCGACGGAGATCTTCCTCTTCTCCGCCAGATAGACCTTGACCAGCTGCACCACCCCCGGTGACAACTCGTCGGGCTGAAAGATCTTGTCGATCCCCTCTTCCGTGCGCTCGCGGATCCGCCCGATCCGTGCCTTCGCCTCTTCGACGACCCGACGAACGAGATCGTTCGCCTTGTCCGCCTTCACCCGGAGGGTCGTCAGATCGATCTCGCCGAAGTCGATGTCGGCGAGGCCGGCCTTCGTGAGCTTCTTCCCCTCCGCGAAGTAGGGCTCGATCGTGCCGTGCCGAAGGAACAACGACGCCGTCTCGCCCTCGAGCAGTTCGAGAAGCTCGTCGTCACGCGCTTCGACGACACGCGCGATGTCCTCGCGCTCGGCTTCCCTGAGCTCGGCGATGTGCTCGCCGTGCTCCCGCTCGAGGAGAGGGTCGTCGATTCGACGCGAAAAGATCTTCACGTCGATCACGGTGCCCTCGACACCGGGCGGCACACGGAGCGAGCTGTCCTTCACGTCCTTGGCCTTCTCGCCGAAGATTGCGGTGAGGAGTTTCTCTTCGGGCGAGAGCTCCGTCTCACCCTTCGGCGTGATCTTCCCGACCAGAATCTCCCCCGACTTCACGGGGGCTCCGATGCGGATGATTCCGCGATCGTCGAGATCGACCAGCGCCTCTTCGGCCACGTTCGGGATCTCCCGGGTGATCTCTTCGATCCCGCGCTTGGTGTCGCGGACGTGGAGTTCGAGCTCCTGGATATGGACCGAGGTGTACACGTCGCCCTTCACCAGTTTCTCGCTGATGACGATGGCGTCCTCGAAGTTGTGCCCGTACCAGGGCATGAAGGCGACGAGCACGTTTCGGCCGAGCGCGAGCGATCCGCCGTCCGTGGCCGCGCCATCCGCGATCACGTCGCCCACGGCCACCCTGTCGCCCAACCGCACGATCGGACGCTGGTTGATCGCCGTGTCCTGGTTCGTACGCCAGAACTTCCGGAGACGGTAGCGGTCGTACTGCGTGAGACGCGCGAGCGGCACCTTGCCGGCGCCCTTCCTCGGCTTCCCGGTATCCACGACGATTTCGTCGGCGACGACGCGGGTCACTTTCCCGGCTCTACGCGCCAGCACGACCGCTCCGGAGTCCCCGGCGACCTTGCTCTCCAGCCCCGTCCCGACGAGCGGCCGCTCGGGGAAGAGGAGCGGGACCGCCTGCCTTTGCATGTTCGAGCCCATCAGCGCGCGGTTGGCGTCATCGTGCTCGAGGAACGGAATCAGGGCCGGAGACACCGCGACCAGCTGGTCGGGAGCCACGTCCATGAAGTCGATCTCCTCGGGCGGCAGCAGCGGGTAATCGTCTCGGCGCCGGCAGAGGACCAGGTCCCTGACGAAGGTCCCGTCGGGGGCCATCTGGGCGTTCGCCTGCGCGACCGCGTACTCTTCCTCCTCACTCGCCGAAAGCCAGGTCAGATCGTTGGAGACCTTCCCATCGACGACCCTGCGGTAGGGAGTTTCCAGGAATCCGAGCTCGTTCAGCCTGGAGTACGTCGTCATCGACGTGATCAGCCCGATGTTCGGACCCTCGGGCGTCTCGATCGGACACATCCGGCCGTAATGCGAGTAGTGCACGTCTCGCACTTCGAAGCCGGCGCGCTCACGCGTGAGCCCCCCCGGCCCGAGCGCGCTGAGGCGACGCTTGTGCGTCAGCTCCGACAGCGGATTCGTCTGGTCCATGAACTGACTGAGCTGCGAGCTTCCGAAGAACGCCTGGATCACGGCGCTGACCGTGCGCGCGTTCACGAGATCGTCGATCGAAATCCTGTCGGGGTCGCTGTTGATCGACATGCGCTCGCGAACGAGACGCGCCATCCGCGACAGACCCACGGAGAACTGATTCGCGATCAGCTCGCCGATCGACCGCACGCGACGGTTGCCGAGATGATCGATGTCATCGGTGTATCCGCGACCCTCGTGCAACTCGATGAGGTAGCGGACGATCGCGACGAAATCGGACGCCGCCAGGACCGCCAGATCGTCTTCGGGCACATCGAAGTCGAGCAGCCGGTAGACGTCCTTGAGACGGTGATTGACCTTGTGCCGACCCACCCGACCCAGGTCGTACCGTTTCGGGTCGAAGAAGAGGCGATCCAGCGCCCCTCGCGCCGTCTCGAGATTCGGCGCCTCTCCCGGCCGGACCAGCGAATAGATGGAGTGCAGCGCCGCCGCTTCACTGCCCGTCGGGTCCTTGGCGAGCGTGTTGCGGAGGAGCGGCGACTCGCCGCGCGGTCCACCCGTGAAAACGAGCGCCTCACGGACCTTGCTGTCCTTGAGTTCGTCGAACATCTCCAGGTCGAACGAGACGCCTTTTTCACCGAGAATCTCGCCGGTGTCCGGATCCACCACGTCGGCGGCCAGCTGCGGGCTGGCACTCCAGTCGCGGCGCATGGCGAGTTCCTCGTACGAACCTCGCAGCGGGACGAACGTGGCGCTCGAGTAGACCTCGACTTCGGCGATCTCGGCCCGCTCCAGCCGCTCCACGTCTTCCTCCGTCAGCGCCGTTCCGCGACGCGCGACAAACGCGTCCTGGGTGTCGTACGCGCCGATGCTGTCGAACCCGGCCCCGGTGAGACGTCGCTCCAGTTCGGCGTCGATCAGGTCTCCGGCCGCGGCCAGGACGTCGCCGCCCTCCGGGTCGGGCAGGTCGTTCGCCAGGTACATCGGAGTTTCCGGGTCGAGCTTGCCGACCTCCACCGTCACGGGCTCGCCCTCGAACTCGTCGTTGAGAATCGTGCGCGCGAGCATCGTCCCGATGACTTCTCGGATTGCCGCACGGTCCTCGTCGGAGGCGTCGAGCTGCACGGTGCGACGCTCGTAGAACAGGTCGAGGATGTCGACGTCCCGGCCGTACCCGAGCGCCCGCAGCAGGGCCGTGGCCGGGAACTTCTTCTTCTTGTCGATGTGCACGTGGATCACGTGGTGAATATCCAGCGTGAACTCGACCCATGATCCGCGGAACGGGATGATGCGCGATGAGAAGAGCCGCGTGCCGTTGGGGTGGACGCTCTCTTCGAAGACGACGCCGGGTGACCGGTGCAACTGGCTGACGATCACACGCTCCGCACCGTTCACCACGAACGTGCCCTGCTCGGTCAGGAGCGGGAGGTCCCCAAGATAGACTTCCTTCTCGAGGATGTCGCCGGGGCGTTTCTCTCCATCCTCACCAACGGTCTCGAAGATGACGAGACGGAGACGCGCCTTCAACGGCGCGGCATACGTCATGTCTCGCTCGATGCATTCTTCGACGGAGTACTTGGGCTCGCCGAGTGCGTAGCTCATGAACTCGAGCGAGAAGTTCTCGTGGACGTCGCTGATCGGGAAGATCTCCTTGAAGACCCTCTCCAACCCGAGGTCCAGGCGGTCGTCCTCGTCCCGCTCGATCTGTAGAAGTCGCTCGAAGGCCTCCCGCTGCACGTCCAGGAAATGCGGCATGTCCATGGATCGGTCGAGCTTGGCGAACGAAACGATGGGTCTGCTGTTGGTCGTCAAGTGTGCCTCTCTCAGCGCATTTGCGCGGGTCGCGAGAATCGGAATCGGTCGATCTCGACGCTCACGGATGTTCGACTACTCTGACTGGCGGCAGGCCCCCCGCAGGCCCAACGCAAAGGTCAGAGGATGCACGAAGACCGGCGTTCGCTCATGGGCGAACGTCGCGGTCCGTACGCATTGGGATAGAGGAACTCCCGGGCCGTGACCCGGGAGTTCGGCTTCCTTCGCATCCGACCCCGGAAGGGTCGGGTCAGCGGACAGACGGCCGTGCCGACTACCTCTCACGCTCGGCGGCGCGTCTACTTGACCTCGGCCGTCGCGCCCTGTGCTTCGAGCTTGGCCTTTACCGCCTCGGCCTCTTCCTTCGTAACGCCTTCCTTGACAGGACCCGGAGCGTTGTCGACGACGTCCTTGGCCTCTTTCAGACCGAGGCTCGTAACCTCGCGCACGACCTTGATCACCTGGATCTTCTTGTCGCCGACCGCTGCGAGGATCACGTCGAACTCCGTCTGCTCTTCTTCCGCCTCGGCTCCGCCACCCGCTACGGCAATGGCGACCGGCGCCGCGGCCGAAACACCGAAGGTCTCTTCCATCTTGTCTTTGAGCTCGGCCGCTTCGAGAACCGTCAGCGAGCCGATCTGCTCAAGAAGATCGTCAATTTTGGACATTGTGTGGTATTCGCTTTCGTTGCTGGACTTATTCGGCGACGCCAACCCCCGCGGCGACGCCTCCCACGAATCAGGCCGCTTCGCTCTGTTGCGCGACCTCACCGATCATGTGCGCGATGTCACGTATGAGCGCGTTGAGCGCCCCGGCGACCCCGCCGACACCCGCAGTCAGACTGCCGGCAATCGACCCGAGCAGCTGCTCGCGTGACGGAAGATCCGCCATCTTCTGGATCTGGTCGGCCGCCATTTCCTGCCGATCCACCACCCCGATCTTGATCACGGGGCGATCTTCATGTTCCTTCGCGAAGTCCTTTACGACCTTCGCCGGAGCCACCGGATCCGACTCGCTGAAGATCAACGCGGTCGGCCCTTCCAGATGATCGGAAAGGTCCGGCAGATCGAGCCCTTCGAGGGCTCGTTTCATGAGCGTGTTCTTGACGACTCGATACCCCAGCCCCTGCTCGCGAAGCCGCGACCGAAATTCGGTAATCGCCTTGACGTTCAGACCGGTGAAGTCGGTCAAGTAGATCGTGTCGTGGTCCTGGAGCGCCTGGCGGAGCTCCTCGGCGACACGTTGTTTCTCGTCGAGTCTCATCGGCCTATCTAGAAGTCTGGTGAAACGGAAATGCCCGGTCCCATCGTGCTGGACACCGTGACGCTGCGGACATACCGGCCCTTGGCGGCCGCCGGTCTGAGCCGCACGATCTCCAGCATCAGAGCGTCGAAGTTCTCGATCAACTGATCGAGTTCGAAGCTCACTTTGCCGATCGGAGCGTGTATGTTACCCGTCCGGTCGACGCGGAATTCGATCTTCCCGGCCTTCGCCTCCCGCACGGCCCGACCGACGTCCATGGTAACCGTCCCCGCTTTGGGCGTCGGCATGAGACCACGCGGTCCAAGGATGCGTCCGAGCTTCGCCACATCCTTCATCAGATCTGGCGTCGCGACGGCAACATCGAAATCGAACCAACCACCTTCGATCTGCTCGATGTACTCCGTGCCGACGTAATCCGCCCCGGCCTCGGTGGCCTCGGCAACCTTGTCGCCCTGGACGAGGGCGAGCACACGCACGGTGCGCCCGGTGCCAGACGGCAGGATCACCGTTCCGCGCACCACCTGGTCCGCCTTCCGCGGATCGACGCCAAGCCGAACGGCCGCGTCGACCGACTCATCGAATCTGGCATATGCCATGTCTTTCACCTGCCGCAGGGCGTCGGAGGGCGTGGCCTGCCCCTCTGCGACAACCGCGACTGCGGCACGGTGGTTCTTGCCGTGTTTCGGCATCATCGTCTCCGGATCAGTCCGCCAGCTCGATCCCCATGGATCGAGCTGTGCCGGCGATCATTCGCATCGCGGCCTCTTCGTCGGCCGCGTTGAGATCTTTCATCTTGATCTGCGCGATCTTGCGCAGCTGGTCCTGCGTCACCTTCCCAACCTTTTCCCGGTTCGGTTCCGGAGAACCACCCGACAGGCCCAACTCCTTCTTGAGCAACTCGGAGGCCGGCGGGGTCTTCGTGATGAAGCTGAACGTCCGGTCCTTGTAGACCGAAATCTCGACCGGAATGAGGGTCCCGACATCCTGCTGCGTCTGCGAGTTGAACATCTTGCAGAAATCCATGATGTTGAGACCATGCTGACCCAGCGCCGGCCCCACAGGCGGCGCCGGATTGGCCTGGCCGGCCTGAATCTGCAGCTTTATGAACCCTGTAACTTCTTTTTTCGGCGCCATTTAGAAGCCTTGAAGCTGTGTGTAATCCAGCTCTACCGAGGTCGGGCGACCGAACAGGCTGACCTGTACCCGGACCTTCCCCTTCTCGGCGAGTACTTCCTCGACCGTCCCGCTGAAGTTACTGAACGGCCCTTCCATGACCTCTACGACCTGGCCGGGGCGGAACGGGATTTCCTGCTCCGGTCCGGCATCTTCGAGCTCATCGGCGATCCCGAGAATCTTGTTGATCTCTTCGGACTTCAGCGCCTGAGGCTCGTCGCCTCCGCCCACGAATTTGATCACGCCCGGGACGCTGTTGACGATGTACATGCTGTTCTGGTCCAGCTGCATCTCGATCAACACGTAGCCGGGGTACAGGCGCTTCGTCGACTTGACGCGCTTTCCGCCCTTGATCTCGACGACTTCCTGCGTAGGCACGATCACCTGGCGGATGGGCGCCTCTTGCCCTTCCTCCAGATCGATATCCTTGATCTTCAGCTCGAGAAGCGTCTTCACCTTCTTCTCATGGCCGGAGTACGTCTGAAGCGCGTACCAGTCGAAACCGTCCGACACCTTCTCGTCGCCTTCCATCAGCCGCCGAACGTCCGGATGACCAACCGAACGAACCCGGCGAACACCGTATCCATAAGCCCGATCACCGCCGCCATAATCAGCACGAACACGAGGATGACGATGGTGGCGTTGCGGAGCTGCTCACGGTCGGGCCAGGTGACCCGCCGCATCTCCACCTGCACATCCTCGGTGAATTTCTGTGTCTTCTTGAGAAATTCCAGCAACTGTCTCTCGCTTCTATCGCGTTGGCCGCACTACGGAACCACCACCATCCATGCACGCGAAAACCGGCCCCTGCTCCTCGATGGAGTCGCCCAGCGTCGGCTCTTCAACGACGCATGGACCGGAAGGCCGGCCAGCACCACGGATTAACGCGTCTCTTTGTGTGGCGTGTGGCTGTTGCACCGACGGCAGAACTTCTTGAATTCCGCTCGCTCCGGGTGCGTCCGCTTGTTCTTCGTCGTCGAGTAGTTCCGCTCTTTGCAGGCGGTACACTCGAGGGTGATCTGCGCGCGCATCTATGTCCTCTACTCTACTGGCGTCTCGCTCGACCTGATTCGCGACCCTACTCGTGGATCGCGGTAACGACTCCGGCACCCACGGTGCGGCCGCCCTCGCGAA
>JBGMQU010000074.1:0-15991 GCA_048060725.1 Gemmatimonadota bacterium
GCCTTAGCTTCGCTCTCGGCATGCAGCGTGAATCCGTTCGCGCTGTCGCAGGAAGCCGCGGGCGATCACCGGGCACGGTGGAGCACCTCGGGGATCGTCGACTACGAGTACGTGCTCGACCGCGCCTGCGAGTGCACCCGGGAGACCACGCGTACGATGCGAGTCGAAGTGCGCGGCGGCTCGGTCACCGGGGCGACGTACCGGGATACGGGCGAGTCCGCGGCGATGGCGAACGGGTACCCGACGGTGGAGGATCTCTTCGATCTGATCGACGACGCGATCCAGCGGCGCGCCGCGGGCCTGACCGTCGCGTACGATGCTGCGCTCGGATATCCGACGGAGATCACTATCGACTACGACCTCGAGGTAGCGGACGATGAAATCACGATCAACGCATCGAACCTGGTTCCGATGTAGCCTGCTCGTCGTTGCGGTCGCAGTGGCCGCGTGCTCGAACCCGCTCGCGCCCGAGCGCGATGAGCTGAACGCGGCTCGCGCATTGTGGGCCGCCAACGCGCCCGACGCCTACGCCTATCGGTTCCAACGGCTGTGTTTCTGCGGGTCGGAGGTCGTGCGGGGGGTGCGGATAGAGGTGGCGGGCGGACAGGTGGTCTCCGTCGTGCCCGTAGACGATGGCCCGCCGCTCCAGACCCCGATCGACGAGTTCCCGACGATCGATGACCTGTTTGACGAGATCCTGAGCGCAATCGAGGCGGAGGCGGATCAGCTGCTGGCCACCTACAACGCCGAGTTGGGATACCCCGTCGACGTGGCGATCGACTTCATCTTCGAGGCGATCGACGAGGAGATGGCCTTCGAGGTGCGGGAGTTCACCCCGTCTCCGAGCCCTTGAAGGTCCCCGAGCCGGGCTGACCCGGCTCGCCTACTCTTCCGTCTCGGCTCCGTGCCACCCGGTCAGCAGCACGACCGTGAGCCCCGCGACGAGCAGCCCCAGCCAGGGGTCGAACAACGCGAGCGCGGCTCCGCCCAGCACGGTCGTCCCGCGACCCGTTCGCCCTTTCACCATGTCGATCGCGACGTACGCGCAGGCGAACCCGGTGAGAACGAGGGTGAGCGCGAGCGCGATCGGGAGCATCGGGCGGAGGGCCGTCACGAGCGGCAGGAAGAGGTAGAGGATCGGGATGCCCCACATGTAGTACGAGGCGATTCCGGTGAAGAGCGAATCCATCGCCCGCCGACCCTCGGCCCAGCGGTTCACGATGACGACGTGGACGCCAGTCCACAGAATCCCCTGAGTCGGATAGAACGGCACGAACAGACCCATCGCGGCGTTCCGCAGACCCGTACTGAGATGCGTGCGCGTCACGTTGATCTCGATCTTCTCGTCGGGACGCGCCGACTGGGCCCCTTCGATGATCGCGAATCCCGTAATCATGTCGCCGAACAGGATGATGTAGCCGATAAACGCGAGGCTCAGGATGTCGGGGTCGAGCATGAGCGACAGAGAGGGGAATCCGACGCCGAAGGGAGAGGCCTTTTCGATCAGGGCCGCGACCGGGGGAATCACGAAGCCGCCCTGGAGGATGCTCTGGCCATCCACGACATAGACCAGTTCGCCGGTCAGGACGCCCGCGATTCCACCGATCACGAGACCCGGCAGCAGTCCGAGCGACGCGAATCGGGCGACGAGCGTCGACTTCTCTTTCAGCCTCCTCATCGGGACCGAGAAGACCAGGACGAGTGAGATCCCGATGGCGAGCGTCATCGAGATCGGCATGGCGTAGAGGTCGTCGGGCGCGTCGTCGAGGAAGACCCGTTTCAGGGCCGCGATCGCCGCCCCCATGATGATGGCCGCCTTGAGCGCCCTGGGGATCGACTCGATCACCCGCCGGCCGAGCCCCGTCACTCCCAGCACCAGAAGGATGATCGCGAGGTCGAGCGACATGGCGATCATGGCCTGGAACTTCTCGTCTGGCGTCGGAAAGCGCTCTCCGAGCACCAGGGTCAGGACGAACGGCAGGACGGGGGTGATCCAGCCCGTTGCGAACGGCTCCCCGAAAAGCAACGGGGCCGAGGTGATCAGAAGCGCGTGGAAGAACGCCATGGATACGGCCTCGTGGAACGTGAGGCCGAACGCGCCCGTCATCACCGGTACGAGTGCGAGACCCGTCGCGGCGGAGAGAAGGATGCCCTGGGCGAACTCCGGGAGGGCGAATCCGACGTGGAGCACCGGGAGCCGCGCGGTGAACGGACCCCAACGGATGCCGGGCTGAGCCTTCCCGTGCTGGCGTTCCTTCATGCGGACGTTACTCCAGGAGCCCGACGCCGGTTACTCGTCGCCGACCGGCTCGCCCTCGGGTGACCTATCGTCCTCCGCAGCCCGTCGACCCATCCGCAACAGAAGCGCGGCGAGGATTAGCCCCGCCCCCACGCCGGACACGAACTCCTGCTTGAAGTACGTGCCGGCCAACCAGACCGCGCCGCCCAGGAGACCGAACGAGATCTGGAGGTTGAGCCACCAGCGCTTCGACCCCGGCGACGGCTCCGTCTCGCGCACCCGTTCAGCCGCCCGCCGCCGGGGCATCGATCGGCCGGGCCACGGGCGCCTCATCGCTCTCTTCGCCCCACCCGATCACGGCCCCGGTGACGAGGCCCCAGACCATGTTGAGCCCGACGACGAACACCCACGCGAAGACCCCCAGGTCGAGCCCGAACCAGCCGAGATCGAGATCGAGCGGATAGCCGCGCACGAACATGTACGCGCTGATGACGAGGCTGAACCGAAGCCCCGTGGACCCGGGCGAGACCCCGGGGAAGTACGGGAAGACCACCCCGAGGACCATCCCCCACAGAGTCGCCGCACCGAGATGGCCGAGAAACGCCGATCCCGTCCACACCGGGGTCAACTCCACGCCCACGGCGTCGGGGATGCCGAACCCTTCGAGCACCGCACGCACGACGAGGATCGCGAGCGCCCCCAGGACGCCGCCGAGTAGCCCGAGCCCCAACCGGGCGCTCAGGTCGTTCACGCCCTCCGAGGAGGGACCGTAGCGGCCCCCACCGAGAAGGACACCCGAGGACGCGAGCCCCACGATGAGCAGCAGAACGCCGCTGCTGATGTCGCCACGACCCGTCGCGAGGAGGAACCCACCGCCCGCGAGCGAGACCACGCTGATGGCCCGCCACATCATCGACGTCATCTGTCGTCCTTATCGAGTATCGTCTCTGTCGAGGAAACGCCGGATTCCCGCCTGACAGTCTTCGGTCAGGCGCGCCAGCGCGTTCACCTGCGCGCCCGCGGCGATCGCGGAGTCGAACCCCATGCCATCGGTGACGTTGAGCAGACGCTTCGAGAGCGCGAGCCCCGTCGCGCTCCGCGACGCCAGATCGGCGAGAAAGGTATCAGCCGAGGCCTCGAAGTCGGCGTCGGCGAATACGCGGTTCACCAGCCCCCACTCGGCGGCCGCCTCGGCGGTGATCGAATCGCCGGTCGCGATGAGCTCGAAGGCCCGCTTCTCGCCGAGGTTCCGGCGAAGGATCGCCATGACCATCGCGGGCACGAAGCCGAGCTTCACCTCCGGATAGCCGAACGACGCGCTTTCAGTTGCGAGGACGAGGTCGCAGGCCGTCGCGAGCCCGCACCCCCCGGCCAACGCCCGACCATGAACCATGGCGACGATCGGCTTCTCGAGCCGCCGCATGAGCAGGAACAACTCGCCCAGCGACTCCGCATCGCCGAGGCTCGCCATCACGCCTTCCTCGACGGCCGCCTGGATCTCCCGCAGATCGGCTCCCGCACAGAAATCGGGGCCATTTCCCCCGAGGGCGATCACGCGGATCCGGTCGTCGGCCGCGGCGAGGGCGAGCGCCTCCTTCAGCTCGGCCACGAGCGCGAGGTTGAGCGCGTTCCGCTGGTCGGGCCGATCGAGCAGGATGCGATTGATCCCCCGCTTCTCATCGATATCGATTTCGATGTAGTCGAACATTTCGTGCGGCCCTAGGAGGAGGCTGAGGAGAAACGCTGGCGAGTCATTCGGCGATCGGCCGCATGGGACGGCCTTCGGAATCGCCGTCGAGCAGCTCGTCGGGCACATCGATCTCCATGCGGAGAAGGGCCGTCGCGAAGGTCTTCCCCTGCGCGTCGAGCATCAACGAAACCGTGCCTCCACCACCGAGGGAATTGTGCAGGAGGAAGTTGAGCGCGCGCAGATTCGGCAGTTCGAAGCGCTCGACCTCGCCTTTGCAGATGCCTTCAAAGTGCCGCTTTACACGTTCCGCGGTAACTTCTTGCACCAGAACCGGATACACAGACGGTCGAAACGCAATCAGTCCGACGTTGGCGGTGTCGCCCTTGTCGCCCGAGCGGGCGAACGCGATCTCTCGAAGCGCGACTTTCATAGTTCTACCGTCTCCACGGTCACTCCGCTTTCCACGACGCCCCGGTCGAGAAGCGCGGGCCAGTAGGCGACGACGTCCTGCACCCTCGGACGTCCCCCGGCGAATCCGGTCACGGTCGGAGGGCCCGCCAGGATCAGGGGCGCCATCTCGCGGGTAAACGCGGCGACAGTGGCCCGGTCCGCGTCGCGCACTCCCACGCGCAACGTCACCTCCGGCAGATCCTCCAGCGGAGGTCCGGCAAGCGGCCCGTGGCAGGCGCCCGCGCCGATAAACTCGGTCCGGATTTCGTCGTACTCGTATCCCAGATACTTGAGCCGTCCCCGGAGGATCTCGTCGGCCCGCTGCGCTTTTTCGACCGCATCGGGCCAGGCGTAGGTCAACGTACCGATCGCCTTGTATCCGTCGTGGTAGGCGATCGACACCTTCAGCTTGTCCGTCCGCTGGCGTCCTTTCACGCCGCTCACCCGCACCCGGTCTTCCCCGAGATCCTGAAGCGAGATCGTCGAGAAGTCGGCGACCACGTCTGGCGTGATGTACTCCTCGGGGTCGCCCATCTCGTAGACGAGCTGTTCCGTCACGGTGGCCCACGTCACGCGGCCGCCGAGCGCGGCGTGCTTGGTCACCACGAACGTGCCGTCGCCGCGCGCCTCGATGATCGGATAGCCGGGGACGATGAGGTCGATCTGGCGCCAGTCGACGAGCGAGTTGCCGCCGGCCGCCTGGGAACCGCACTCGTTGATGTGCCCCGCCACCACGCCCGACGCCATCAGGTCCCAGTCGTCGACGGCCCAGCCGAACTCGTGGATCAGAGGGGCGTAAGTGAGGGCCGTGTCCGTAGACCGACCCGTGATGACGATGTCGGCGCCCTGCTCCAGCGCGCGAACGATCGGCTCCGCGCCCAGATACGCGTTCGCGCTGGCCACCCTGTCGCGTACCGTGGACAACGGCTCGCCGGTCTCCATGTGCCGCAACTCGTGCCCCGATGCGATCAGCTCGTCGAGGTCACCGAGGATGTCGTCGCCCCGAACCACGGCCACCCGTATCGGACGTGCCAGCTCGACCCCGGAAAGGGCCAGCCGCAACGCCTCGCGACACCCCACCGGATTCACGCCTCCCGCGTTCGACACGACCCGCACCCCACGGTCGATGAGATCGGGCGCGAGGTCCTTCATCAGTTGAACGAAGTCGCGCGCGTAGCCGGCCTCGGGGCTGCGGTCGCGCTGCTTTTGCATGATCGACATCGTGATCTCGGCCAGGTAGTCGAGCATCAAATAATCGATCGCCCCGGTCCGGACCTGGAGCTTGGGCGCTTCCTGCCAGTCGCCCCAGAAGCCCTGACCCGATCCGATCCGGATCACCTTTTCCGCCGGGTCGGTGTCGGCTTCTCGAGCCGTCTCGGTCTCGGGGTCGAGGCCGTCCTCCTCGGGCGCGTCCAGCACCGCGGCGCCTGCCCCCGCCCCGGCCTCGAAGGACGGGGCGCCCGTCTCCGGGGGCGGTCGCCAGGCGAGTGGGTCGTCGGTGTGCGGCGTGGCCGCGTCGTCTCTTGAATCCATCAGGCGTCATCCGGCAAGGTGAAGGTTCCAATGTGGGGGGCGGGGTTGTTGAGCGCACAGCGGAGCGCGAGCGAAAGCGCCGCCCGCGTGTCTTCGGGCGAGATGATCGCGTCGACGAAGCCGCGCGCCGCGGCGTAGGTCGCGTCGAGTTGCTCGTCGTATTCGGCGAGTGTGTGCTCGATCGCTGCCATCGTCTCCGGGTCGACCGGCTCGCCGGTCTTCGCCGCCCGATCGAGCGCCCGTCCGTGAACGGCGCGCACTGCGGATTCGCCTTCCATCACGCCCATCCTCCCCGTCGGCCAGGTGAAGATGAAATCGGGGTCGAACCCCTGGCCGGCCATGGCATAGTAGCCCGCGCCGCTCGCGTGGTTGACGGTGAGCACGAGTTTGGGCACGCGCGCGGTCGCCATCGACTCGACCATCCGTGCACCGGCACGGATGATTCCCGACTGCTCGGCATCGACGCCCACCATGAACCCGCTCACGTCCTGCACGAACAGAAGGGGCGTGCGGTGCCGATCGCACAGATCCATGAAGTACGCGACCTTCTCCGCGCTGTCGGCGTACACGATGCCTCCGAATTTCGGCGGCTTTCCCTCGCCCGCCGGGTACATTCCCCGCCGGTTCGCGATCACGCCGATCTTGAAGCCGTCGATCCGTCCGACGCCCGTCAGCATCTCCTGAGCGAAGTCTGCCTGGAACTCCTCGAACGGCGCGTCGTCGAGAATCGTCGCCAGTAGCTCCTGCATCTCGAACGGCTGCCGGTGATCGTCGGGCAGCATGTCGCAGGCCTCGCGCGGAGCCCGCGCGGGGTCGCGCGACTCATCGTGACGGGACGGACGCTCGCCCGGCGGAAGGTCGCGCACCAGCGAGCGCAGCTTCTCGATGCACGCCTGATCGTCGGCGACCAGGTAGTGGGCGACCCCGCTCACCTCGTTGTGCATGCGAGCGCCGCCCAGTTCCTCCGACCCGACCTCACGGCCGGTGGCGCCCTTCACGAGGTTCGGGCCACCCAGACCCATGAAGCTCGTCCCCTCCACCATCACGATCACGTCGGAGAGCGCGGGAAGGTACGCGCCTCCGGCGATGCACTGACCCATCACCGCGGCGAGCTGCGGAACGCGAAGGTAACGACGCATGATCGAGTTGTAGTAGAAGATCCGGCTCGCCCCGTACTTCCCCGGAAACACGCCGCCCTGGTAGGGCAGATTCACCCCGGCGGAGTCGACGAGATAGATGATCGGGACGCGACACCGCATCGCGATCTCCTGGGCGCGGAGGATTTTGGTAATCGTCTCCGGCCACCAGCTGCCCGCCTTGACCGTCTGGTCGTTCGCGACAACGACCACTTCACGACCCTCGACCTCGCCGATCCCGGTGACGACTCCGGCGGCCGGTGCCCCTCCGTCATAAAGATCGTGCGCGACGAGCAACCCGATCTCGAGAAACCCGCCGCCCGGATCGATGAGCAGGTCGATGCGTTCGCGGGCGGTGAGCTTCCCCCGCTCGTGCTGGCGGGCCACACGCTTCTCTCCGCCCCCGCGCTGGACGCGCGCCTCCAGCTCGCGCAGCTCGGCGACGAGTCCGGCCATGCGGGTCGTGTGGGCCGGGGCCTCACCAGTCGACACCCCGGTCACTCCGAACCGGCGCCGCGCTCCGCGAACCAGCCGCGGATGTAGTCGACGGCATCGGTCGTGGGGGTTCCGGGGCCGAAGAGTTGCCCGATGCCCAGTTCCTGGAGGGCCTCGATGTCCTCCTCCGGGATGATCCCGCCGCCCGTGAGCAGAACGTCGGACATCCCCTGATCGACGAGAAGACTCCTCACCCGCGGGAAGAGCGTCATGTGGGCGCCGGAAAGGATCGACAGGGCGACCACGTCGACGTCTTCCTGAAGAGCGGTAGAGGCGATCATCTCGGGCGTCTGATGGAGCCCGGTGTAGATGACCTCCATCCCGGAATCCTGAAGCGCGGCGGCAATCACCTTCGCCCCGCGATCGTGGCCGTCGAGCCCCGGCTTCGCCACGAGCACGCGGATCTTTCGGTCCGTCGAACGGTCAGTCAAACGCAGTTCCTGTCGCGGGTGATTCTCGGAGTTCGGCCGGCTCGAAGTTACCGACCGAACGCCAGTGCCTGCAACGAGCATCGCAAGCGCGCGGCAGGGGTTGCATGAGGCATGATCGTGCGACACCCTGCGACGCAGATTGAAACCATCGGGAAGAGAGTGACGGAATGGGCGAAGACGCTGCCAGGGCCAACCGAATCCTGTTCAATCTGGCGGCGTTCGTCGTGATCGTCGCCGGCCTGCGCGCGGCTTCGACCCTGCTCGTCCCCTTCCTCCTGGCCATGTTCCTCGCGGTACTGTGCGCCACGCCTCTGCGCTGGCTGACCGACCACAAGGTGCCACGCGTGGTCGCGGTGCTCCTGCTCGTGATCATCATCCTGGCGTTGGGCACCGTGGTCGGCGGCCTCCTCACCACGACGATCGTCGACCTCACCCGGCAGAGCCCGCGCTACGAAGCGGGGTTCCAGGAGGAGATGGCGGGGCTCATCGCGACCCTCGAACGGCTCGGAATGCCGGTCTCGGCTCAGACATTGACCGAATATTTCGACCCGTCCCGACTGTTCGGCATGACGCGCACGCTCGTCACGAGCGTCGGCCAGGTGCTTGCCAACGGCGCGCTGATTCTCCTGACGATGGTCTTCGCGCTGCTCGAGATGTCCAGTTTCCCGCTGAAGATCCGCGCCGCGTTCGGCGACAGCGACGCACACCACGCCGAAGAGAGCATGAACAGCATCGGGCTGAGCATTCGGCGCTACGTCGCGCTAAAAACGGTCATCAGCCTGGGGACCGGCGTGGGCATCTATCTCTGGCTGATGTTCCTCGGCGTGGACTACGCGATTCTGTGGGGCGTCGTCGCGTTTCTGCTGAACTACATCCCGAACATCGGCTCGTTCATCGCGGCGATTCCGGCGGTGCTCCTCGCGTTCATTCAGCTCGGTCTCGGCTCGGCCATCGTGGCGGCACTCGGGTTCCTCATCGTGAACGTCGTCTTCGCGAACCTTCTCGAGCCGCGCGTCATGGGGTACGGCGTCGGGTTGTCGACGCTTGTCGTGTTCGTTTCCCTGGTGTTCTGGGGATGGATCCTCGGGCCGGTCGGCATGCTGCTGTCGGTTCCGCTGACGGTCATCTTCCGCATAGTGATGGAAACGAACGACAGCACGCGGTGGATCGCGATTCTGCTCGGCTCGGACCGCTCGCTCGACCCGATCATCACGGTCTCTCCGCGAGAAACCATCATGCCATAGGACGGACCGGCGGCGTACAGGTCAGTCCGTGAGCACCTCTCCGAGCACCGCGATCGCTCTCGCGACGTCGTCATCGGAGACGTCGAGGTGCGTCACCGCCCGCAGATCGCGATCCGTGTTGGCGAGGACCGCTACTTCCCGTTCGCGGCACCGCCGCACGAGTTCGGTGGCCGGAATCGCCATCGACCGGAACCGGATGATGTTCGTCTCGACGCCCTCCAGGTCGAGTTCGAGACCCGGAAGCTCGGCCATTGCCTCCGCGAGGGTCCGCGCGCGTCGGTGGTCGTCGACGAGTCGCTCGCGGTGATGTTCGATCGCGTGGAGCGCGCCCGCCGCCATCATGCCGGCCTGCCGGAACCCGCCGCCATAGAGCTGCTTGAAGCGGCGGGCCCGCTCGATCAACTCCTCGGAGCCGGCGAGCACCGAGCCGATCGGCGCGCCGAGTCCCTTGGAGAAACACACGCTCACGCTGTCGAATCCCGCGGCGTAGTCGGCTTCCGAGATCCCCGTGGCGGCGCAGGCATGCCAGAGTCGAGCGCCGTCCAGATGCGTGGCGAGTCCGAGCTCACGAGCAGCGGCCAGAACATCGCGTTGGGTCTCGATCGGCCAGATCGAGCCGCCCGCGCCGTTGTGCGTGTTCTCGAGACACACCAGCCGGGCGGGCGCGAAGAGCGACTTCGGCGTGTAGTCGTCCATCTCGGGGTTCGCGGCCCGGAGCGCCTCACCGGTGAAGACGCCGCGCCGGCCGTCCAGCGGCCGGATGACCACGCCGGAGATCGGAGACGGCGCGCCCGCTTCGCCGAGCCAGATATGTGCGAGAGGGCCGACGAACACCGCGTCGCCGGGCTCGGTATGCGACCGCACGGCAATCTGGTTCGTCATGGTCCCGGTCGGCATGTATACCGCGGCCTCCATCCCGAGGAGCCCGGAGACCGTCTGCTCGAGCTTCACGACCGTCGGGTCGTCCCCGTACACGTCGTCGCCGACGGGAGCGAACGCGATCGCCGCGCGCATCGCTTCGGTGGGCCGGGTGACGGTATCGCTGCGTAGATCGATCACGGGCTCGGCCGCCGGTCAGTCCGTGAACAACGGCGGCGTCTTCTTGTTGAAGCCGGTCGCGTCCTGGTACGCCTTCGCGAGCCGGAGCGCCTCCGCGTCGCCAAACAGTTTTCCGACGAACGAGATGCTCGTCGGCGTGCCGTCCTCGGCGCGGTAGCCGCTCGGCACGACGACCTGCGGGTGACCCGTGAGGTTCGTGAGGAGCAGCATGTTTCCGCCGAAACTCGGCGCGACGACGACGTCGATGCCCTCCATCGCCGTCTCGAAGCGCTCCATGGCGATCGTCCGCAGCCGGTTCGCCTGCAGGTAGTCCACCGCCGGGATCAGACGGGCCTTCCGGAACGTGTTGGGCCAACCGCCGCGCGTCTGACGGACGAGCAGGTCGTCCCGGCCGCTCCGGGATAGCTCGTCGAACGCGGCGCCCGCCTCGGCGCTCAGGATGATCCGCATGGACGAGATCGGCAGGTCGTCGGGCGTCTCGATCGCAATCGGGTCGATGCCCATCCCGCGCACGACGTCGAGCGCCGCGAGGGTGAACGCATCGTCTTCCCCGCCCTCCTCGGCCGCGTGGTCGAAGGCGGACTTGTAGTACCCGACGCGAAGATCCGACAACGGGCGCGCCGGATCCCAGTCGAACGCCACGTCCCGCGCGGTCGCGTCGATCCCGTCCGCCCCGTGGATCGCGTTCAGGACGAGCGCGCAGTCCTCGGCGCTCCGGCAAATCGGCCCCAGTTTGTCCATGGACCACGACAGCGCCATGGCGCCCGCGCGGCTCACACGTCCAAACGTCGGCCGGAGTCCCGACGCCCCGCAACGCGTCGATGGCGACACGATCGAGCCGAGCGTTTCGCTCCCGATCGTGAACCCCACGAGCCCCGCCACCACCGATGCGGCCGAGCCGGCCGACGAGCCACTCGAACCCTGCTCCAGATTCCACGGGTTGTTCGTCCGGCCGCCGAACCACACGTCGCCCTGGGCGAGCGCGCCCAGCGTCAGTTTGGCCACCAGGACCGCCCCGGCGTCCTCGAGCCGTCGCACGACCGTCGCGTCGTCGTGGATCCGCTGGTCTTCGTAGGGTTTCGCGCCCCACGTGGTCGGGTACTCCTCCTCGGCCAGCAGGTCCTTCCCTCCCCACGGGATCCCGTGGAGCGGCCCGCGATAGTGCCCGCGTGCCAGCTCGGCGTCGGCGCGCGCCGCCTGCCGCATCGCGAGATCCTCGGTGAGAGTGACCACCGACTCGAGCGTCGGGCCGTGCCGTTTAAGACGGCCGAGATACATCTCGGTCAACTCGGTCGACGTCACCTGCCTCGTGCGCACCAGCTCGGCCAGATCGGTCACGGGCCAGAAGGCGATGTCCTCGAGCCGGGCGGGACGCTCGATCCCCCGGGGGCGAGTGTACCGGAAGACCGTGCTCTCGCTCGGGTACGACTTCCAGGGCAGGACCGGGTCGAAGTGGACGGCCGGCGCGACGCTGTTCGGGATGTACACCTCGCGCAGTCGCTCGTAGGCAGACAGTTGACGGGTGAGATCGTCGACCATGAGCTCGAGCTCTTCGTCGGTGAACTCGACTCCGGCGACCCGGGCCGCGTCGTTGATCATCTCGGCGGTGAGCTCGTTTGCCTGCGACTCCTGGAGCCGCGCCCAGAGCGTCGTCGGAAGCGCGGTCGCCCCCAGCCCCATCGCGGCGAACGCCGTCATGAACGATCGACGATTCAGTCTTTCCATCCCATCTCTCCTCATCCGAGTCTCCGTCCGGGACTCACGTCCTGAGCTTGAACCGCTGAATTTTCCCCGTCGCCGTCTTCGGAAGATCGTCGACGAAGTGGATCCAGCGCGGATACATGTACCGCGGCAATCCCTCCTGACAATGCTCGATCAGCGCCGCCTCGAGGGCGCCGCCCTCGTCGGCCCCGTCTCCGACTCCGTCGCGCGTCACACCGGCGGTCAGCACCACGAACGCCTCGGGCTTCACCAATTCCTGGTCGTCGGCCCGGCCCACGACTGCGGCCTCCAGCACCGCGGGGTGTTCGATCAGCCGCGCCTCGATATCGAACGGCGAGCACCAGATGCCCCCGACCTTCATCATGTCGTCGGCGCGGCCCTGGTACTGGAAGTAGCCCTCGTCATCGCGAACGTACTGGTCGCCCGTCCTCAGCCAACCGCCGACGAGCGTGGCGGCCGTGGTCTCCGGACGGTTCCAGTACCCGCTCATCACCGACTCCCCCCGGATCTCGAGTTGGCCCGCTTCGCCAGGCGTCGCCTCGACTCCGGACTCCGTCAGGATCCGGGCGTCGTAGCCGGGGACGAGACGCCCCGTGGTGCCGGGCTTCACGGCGCCGGGCGCGTTCGAAATGAAAATGTGCAGCGCCTCGGTCGACCCGATCCCATCGAGAATCTCGAGGCCGGTCCGTTGGTGCCACCGTCGGAAGATGTCGGCGGGGAGGGCCTCCCCTGCCGATACACACAGCCGAAGCGAACTCGTGTCCGCGCCGCCGTCGTCCGATTCTTCCAGTTGTTCCAGCGACTGAAGCTGGGCCGCGTAGAGCGTGGGGACTCCGAAGTACGCAGTCGGCCGCGTCCGTTCGATCGTCTCGAACGTCGTGGCCGGCGTGGGACGCCGCTCGTCGAGGATCGCGGTCCCGCCCACGTGCAGGGGGAACGTCATGGCGTTCCCCAGCCCGTAGGCGAAGAAGAGCCTGGCGGCCGAGAAGCACGCGTCGTCCTCTCCGAGACCCAGCACGCCGACGCCGTAGTGTTCGCAGGTGACGGGCGCGGCCCGGTGCCGTTGGATGACGCCCTTGGGGCGCCCCGTCGTGCCTGACGAGTAGAGCCAGAACGCGACCTCGTCGGGCCCGGCCGCGACGGCGTCTAGCTCAGGCGACGCTTCGTCGATGCGAGTGATGAAGCCGCCCTCGGCATCGAGGACGAGGCCCTGGGCCCCCGCCCCGCTTTTCACGAGGGCCGGAACGGCCTCGGAAGCGAACTCCGGTGAATAGATCACGGCGCGGACCGCCGCATCCGCGATCATGAAGGCGAGGCCGTCGCGCCTGAGCATCGCGTTTACGGGAACCGGTATGACGCCGGCCTTGATCGCTCCCCAGAACAAGTAGAAGAACTCGGCGCAGTCCTTGACGACCATGAGGACCCGGTCGCCGGGCTTGGCCACGTCGCGCAGCGCATTCCCGGCGCGATTCACTCGATCGGCCAGTTCGTCGTACGTGACGGCGCGGTGCGCGCCGCCACGGTCGGGGCCGTCACGGTCCGCGGGCACCCCGTCCGGGGCGCACACCTCGCGGATCGCGACATTCGCCCCCCGCCCTTCATGGACGTGTCGATCGATGAACCAGTCGGCCGCGTTGAAGTTCGGCGAAAAGTCGAACGCCGCCGGAGTCGAGGTCCGGTCGATCGTCAGGGTCGTGGAGCGCATGAATGTAGATGCCATCCCGGGCGCCGTCCGTCGAGGGGACTCGCGGGGGTCTCGCGCGAAGGGGGGTCCGCAGATAGCCTTTAGCCTACGCTAAATGGCACGCACACGAGTCTGAGAAGAGAGTGTGAGATGAGTCTCCGCTCGACAGCCGCGGCGCTCGCGTTCGGTGCGCTGGTCACCCCCGTTTCGGGGCAGGACGCGGTTCACCGATCTGACCTGCACGATTTTCGGGTCGTAACGGTCGCGGGCGGGCTCGACCACCCGTGGTCGATCGCTTTTCTGCCTGGCGGGGACATGCTGGTCACCGAGCGCTCCGGACAGTTGCGGATCGTTCGCGACGGAGTACTCGAGCCCGATCCGATCGACGGGGTCCCTCGCGTCCGTGTGCGCGGCCAGGGCGGCCTGCTGGAAGTCGCGGTGCACCCCGACTACGAGTCCAACCGATTCGTCTATCTCAGCTTCTCGAAGCCCGGCTTCGCCGGCTCACGAGCCACCACCGCCGTCGTTCGCGGGCGCTTCGACGGAAGCCGACTCACGGATGTCGAGGAGATCTTCGAAGCCGAGGCGTGGAGCCGTGGCGGCAACCACTTCGGTTCGAAGATCGCGTTCGACGAGGACGGTTATCTGTTCATCACGGTGGGCGACCGCGGGGCGAACCCGTTCGATCTCGAAGACCATCCCGCGCAGCATCTCACGAGCCACAACGGCACCGTCCTGCGTCTGCACGACGACGGGCGCGTGCCCGACGACAACCCGTTCGTCGGCCAGGACAGCGCGTTGCCCGAGATCTGGAGCTTCGGGCACCGGAACCTCCAGGGACTCGCCTTCGATGCGGCGGGCAACCTGTGGGAGACCGAGCACGGTCCCCAGGGCGGCGACGAGCTCAATCTCATCCGGCCGGCCCGAAACTACGGGTGGCCGATCATCGGCTTCGGCGTGCAATACGGCGGCCGACAGATCCACGAAACGACCGAACGCGTGGGGATGGAGCAGCCCGTCCACTACTGGGTGCCCTCGATCGCGACGTCCGGTCTCCTGATCTACACCGGCGACCAGTTCCCCCGGTGGCGAGGCAGCGCGTTCGTCGGTGGCCTCGCGGGGGCGCAGATCGCGCGGATCACGCTCGATGGGCAACAGGCGACGGGGGAAGAAACCCTGCTCACGGGACTCGGTCGTATCCGGGACATCCGGCAGGGCCCCGACGGCTACATCTACGTCGCGATCGATTCGGGAAACGATTCGCCGACCTCCGTCGTCAGGCTGGAGCCCGTCCCGGGAGACCGCTGAAGAACCGTGGTGGGCCAGCAGCCTCCCAGGCGCGGTAGCCTCGGGGGGCCCGCGTCCCGGCATTGAGCCGGATTGAGATCCGGCGCTGAGCCGGATTCGAAAAGACCAGCGTTGTAGAAGGGAGAGCCCCCGGTTGGATTCACCCGACCCGGTCAAGGTCCACGAACTGCTCACGCAGGTTCGAGAAGGGGATCGCGAGGCGTTGGATCGCCTCATTCCCCTCGTATATGATGAACTGGAAGAACTGGCGCGCGTGCAGCGCCGACGTTGGCACGGGACGATCTCGGTTCACACCGGCTCGTTGCTCAACGAAGCGTACATGCGGCTCGCCGGACAGGAGAGTCCACAGTGGCGCGATCGAGCTCACTTCATGGCCGTGGCGGCCACGGCCATGCGACAGATTCTGATCGACCATGCGCGGAGCCGGGGTGCAAAGAAGCGTGGGGGCGATCAACAGAAGATCAACTTCGACGAGCTCGAGGGTCTGATGGGCGCGCCGTCCCCGCAGCTCGAGTTGCGCGACGACGTACTCCTCCTGCTCGACGACTGCCTCTCCCGGTTGGGCGAGCGGAACGCGCGCCACATGCAGATCGTCGAGTGCCGGTTCTTCGCCGGCATGACGATTCCCGAGACGGCGGAGGCCCTGGGCGTTTCGCCCGCCACCGTGAAGCGCGGTTGGGCGGTGGCGCAGGCCTGGCTGTACCGGGAGATGCGCGGAGAAGCCGGAGAGGCGTCAGAGACTTGAGATCTCGCCAGAGGCGTTCGGTATGACGGTCTCGCCTCCGGGTGCGCAGAACGGTGACCGGCTCGAAATCCTCTTCGAGCGTGCGTCCCGTCTTCCCGGCCCTGCCCGCGAGCGGCTCCTGGATCAGGTTCGGGCCGACGATCCCGAGGTGGCGGCAGAGATCCTCTCGCTCCTCGACGCCGGCTCAGAGGCCGGGACGTTCTTTCAGACCCTCGGGAAGACCCTGTTCTCCGGTGACGACGACGTGACCGACCC
>JBGMQU010000075.1:0-9605 GCA_048060725.1 Gemmatimonadota bacterium
CCGTCGATCGAATCGCGTTTCAGCGCGATCAGCGCGTCGTTCGCATCTGCCAACGCGAAACGCGTGACCTCGGGTCGAATGGGGATCTGGGCCGCCTCGCGGAGGAGGGCCCGTCCGTCCTCGCGGGTGTTCGCCTCGACGCTCACGAGCCGCTTCTCGTGGAAGAGGTGCCGCTCGTAGTCGAGGGAGGGGATCGCGCTCATGTGGATGCCCGCCAGGGCCACGGTTCCGCCGGGGCCGATGGCTTCGAGCGTCGAGGGCACGACATCTCCCGCCGGCGCGAACACGATCGCGGAGTCCATTTTGGTGGGCGGGTGCACCCCTGAACCACCGACCCACACGGCGCCCATGCGGCGCGCCAGGTCGCGATGTCCCTCGTTTCTGGTCGACACGTAGACTTCGTGCCCGCGGTGCTGTGCGATCTGAAGCACGACGTGCGCGGATGATCCGAAGCCGATGAGCAGCAGTCGCCCTCCGGGGGGCACGTCCGCGCGACTCAGAGCTCGGAACCCGATGATCCCGGCGCACAGGAGCGGAGCGACCTGCGCGTCGTCGAAGCCGGTCGGAAGGGGGTATGCGAAGTCCTCGGGGACCGTGGCGAGTTCCGCGTACCCTCCGTCACGGTGGTATCCCGTGTAGAGGGACTTCGTGCACAGGTTCTCCCGGCCGGACGCACAGTAAGCGCATCGTCCGCACGTTTCGCGGAGCCAGGCGATCCCGACGCGGTCACCCGTCTTGAACCGCTCGGCCCCTTCACCGAGCGCGTCGACCCGGCCGACAACCTGGTGTCCCGGGATCAGCGGCAATCGCTCCGGTGCGAGATCGCCCTCGATGACGTGAAGATCGGTCCGACAGATGGCGCAGATGGTCACGCGGATTCTGATCTCGCGCGGGCCGGGTTCGGGGTCCGGCACGTCCACCAATCGAAGCGGGCGTGACTCGATCGCTGCCTGGCTGTCGAGAATACAGGCTCTCAACGGTTCCCTGCTCGTTCGTAGTGTACGATCGCATCTCCCGTTCGACTACGCGACCGCAGCGTGGTCCGCCAGATACTCCGTCTCCTCGGGTGAGCCGCCGCCTGAACGCGCGGCCCACCCGACAGGCAGTCCGCTAGTTCTGGTTCACGCCCAGGTCGGGGCGAAGCCGTAGCGTTTGGGATTCGACTCCCCGATACATCCCGCCAACCCTGGTGATCCACGCGACGAACGCTTCCTGTCCCATCTCCTCGGCCAGGATGGCTTCAAACGTGGGGTCGGGCTCGGCCATGCTGGCCCAACTCGTGTGCAGCGACACGAGGCTCATCGTCGGGCCCGGACCACCGCCGGAAACCGGTACGGTCCAGACGGAGTACTGGCCGAAGTCGTTCGCCTTCAGGATCTGGGTCGCCTCGGCGACGGCCGCGTTGAAGTCCGCTTCGCGGCCCGGGCGCAGGTGAAAGGTGGTCACGGTGACGAACGCGAGCGTCCCTCCGGTGCCGTCAGCGGGCAGGTTGCTGAGGGCCGGGATCGTGGTCGAAATGGTGCTCGCAATCGATGCAACGAGGGGTGCGACGGTAGCGTTCCAATGGACGAGCCCCTCCGGCCCGAACCCCGCGTCATACGCATCCAGGTCTGCCCAGGTGTGGCCACCGGACCGGATTCCGTACGTGCCCAGATTCTCGCCGACCTCGACCGTGTTCACGCCCCACGTCCACGGGTCGCCGTTCTCGGCGCGCCATCGGGTGTGGGCGCTCAAGGCCGCCTCGAACTGGGCGACCATCCCGTCCTTGGGGGTGACCGTGTAGCTACGCGCGATCGTGCCGTCCTGCGCGTGCGCGGGGATCGCGGCCAGCGTGAGGCCGAAAATCGCGACGCCGAATGAGAGCAATGCTTTCCTCCGCATGAACTCGACTCCTGGTTTGGGTGGGACAACTACTAATACTTTCTATCAGGTAGGAGAGGGCGCCAGAGGTGCACGATCGATCTCGCGTGGCCGGCCCCGACTCGCGCTTGATTCTCGTTCGACTGCTGCTTCGCACTCTCTCTCTCCGCCGGAGTAGAATGCCTGGTGCAGAGATCTCACGAGCATAACCGCCCGCCGACGGCGGGCAGTCCCTCTGTGGATGAACCGATCAGTGCGTTGAACAGCAGCTTGAACGTGTTTCTCGGCTGTCCGCGAAAGTTGGGTCTGAACGCGAACAACACCACGCTCCCGCCGCCGCGCTCGATCCGCGCAAGCGCGGGGTAACCTGCCAGATACTCGTCTCCTCCGAGCGTCCAGCCGCTCACGAGATAGTCCGACTCCGCGTAGCACACGGGAGTCGTCACGCCTTCGGGCTCTCCTCCCGTCAGCTCCAGCACCTGGCTGCGGGCGAAGAGCGCCACGGCGTCTTCGGCCATCCCGTAGCCCAGCGGATGCTCCGGATTCACCTCGAGCCGGATGATCGACCCTGGGATAAAGAAATCCTGCGACGGCACGTCGCGAACCCGGTTACGGAAGGGTAGCGAGAACGCGTCGATCGCGTAGTCGATCGACTGATCGACAGCGACGAGGGAGCCGCCCTCCTCCACGAACGACACGAGAGCTGCGGCCCCCTCCCGACCGAGCCCGCCCACGAACTCCGCAGGCATGTTCCCCCCGGAGTGCCCGGCCTCGATGCCTGCCGCCCTCTGCGATGGCAGGATGATCACGTCGAATCGCGACAGGTCTCCCTCGCGAATGTCGGCGTTCCACAGGTTCTCCCAATCGAAGCCGTACTGGTCGAGGGTCCAGCGGGTCCAGCCTTCGGGCATGGCGGCCTGATAGGATCGGTAGATACCCACCTTCGGGGCACGCACGGCGGCAAGCGCCTCTGACGCGGGTGCGGTACGAAACCCGGTGAGCGTGAGCCCGAACCCGGTCGCCAACTCACGGGCCTCATCGCCGGCGAGTCCCGGAATCCAGAACGAACCGGCCGGCACATTCCCCGTCGCCGAGGAGAGACTTCGTGTGACTCGGAACACTCCGCTTCCGTCGCGCAGCCGGTGCTTCAACGCGCGATACACCTGGTTCGACGTGCCGTGGACCGCGAATCCGGCGTCGCCGTCGCCATGCACCTCCCCCACACCCGAAGCGACGGCGCCCCACTCGCCGGAGGGCATGTCGAACGGCTCGTCCACGTTCGCGACTTCGAGTCCCATCTGGAAACGAAGCTCGTAGCCGGTCATGTCGTACGGCGGCTGGGGCGGCCCGCCCGGATACTGGCGTCGATCGGGATACCGCTTGGGCTCCATGAGATCGACCACGTAGGGCCGGAACGCCTGGGGGGGAATCACGTACGAGCCCGCCGGAAACTGCCGGCCGCCCGCAGAAAACGCCTCCTCGGCCCGGAGAAACTCGATGCCCGACTGAGACATCAGTTCCATGAATTCGATGACCGAACTCGGGTCGTGCGAGGCCTTCGGATCGAGGACGTACGCGAACGGACCGGCGATGGCCGCCTCCCCGCGCTCGATCTGCCGCCTGCCCATCCAGTACTGGTTGAACAGGTACTCTTCCTTGAGTCTCGCCCCCATGTCGGCGACGGCTTTCGCCGCCGTCATCATGTAGTCCATGGCGTCGCGGATGTGCCAGCAGCCGCCCATCCACGGGTTGTTGTAGTTCGTGGACGGGATGCGTGCCGGCAGTTCGTTCGCCCGCGGGCCGAACGTCTCCGGGATCTCGTCCTCCGCGTAGCAACGCGGAGTGGCGTATCCCGCCCCGGCGGTTTCGGTGAGGAACCCCAGCATGTTGTGATAGTCGGGCCCGCCCCGCATCGACCCGTTCCACCACAAATCGAATACGATGCCGCTGTTCACGCCCGGTTTTCCCTCCACGTCGAAACGCTTCCGCATCGAGTGGCCCATCTGGTTGATAGAGCTCACGAGGAGCGGATCGAGGTGAGGGCTGACCGGGTTCGCGAAGGGAGGCATCCAGATGCGGCCGGGGAAGGGGCTCGACTGGTGCTGGTTGTAGACGATTTGCGGGAACCAGTTGTGGTAGAGTTGCCGCGTGACGGCCTGTGTCTCGACCTGAGTCAGCATATACCAGTCACGGTTGTTGTCGTGACCGATGTAGTGGTGGTACAGCTCCGGTACGCGGGCCATCTCGAACTCTCCGCCCACGTTGGACATGTACCAGTCGGCCACGATGTCGAGCCCGTCCGGGTTCATGTTGGCCATCAGCAGCAGGATCGTGTTTTCTCGAATCCTCCGTGTTTCGGGCGACTCGTCGGTCACGAAGTGGTGGGCCATCTCCGGCATGACCTGGCCGTGGGCGACCTCGGTCGCGTGGAGCCCGCCATCGATCCAGACGATCGCGACGCCCTCCTTCGCCAACTCGCGGGCCCGCTCCTCCGGGAGGATCGAGCCAGGCCCCACGTCGGGATCGCGTGCGTAGGCGAGAGTCCGCGTAATCTCTTTATAGCGGTCCATGCGGGCCAGATTTTCGGGAGAAGAGATGGCGGCGAGGTAGAGCGGCTCTCCCCGTGTGCTCTTCCCGATCTGCTCGAGAACCATGCGGTCCGTGGATGCGGCGAGCGCTTCGAAGTACGTCTTGATCGGCGCGTAGTTCGCGAGCTTGTAGTCTTCGCCCGGCGCGAAGCCGATGATGTCGGCCGGCGTCGGGACCTGACCGGCGGCGGACAGCGGGCCGGTCGCGATCGCGACCGAGGCCAGGAAAATGGCGGCGTGAAGACGATGGTGCGGGCGGGGGATCGGCGGTGCCATGCGTGCCCTTCTCTGGTTCGCTCTCCGGCGTCGTTGACGCGTCCGCGCGCCTTCGGCGATCCGTCTGAGTTGGTGCTCCGTGCTTCGGTCTAACCGGTTGCCACGCGGGCCGGTCGCGGCTGACCTTCCGATACGCGTGTCGGCCCCGTCTGGCCCGTGCTCTTGAGGTACGCATAGGGGTCGTGCTCGATCGCGCCCTCTGGCAGGAAGTCCCACATCGGGCCGAGGTCGTTGCGTATGCGGTCGACGTAGAACTGGGGCAACCGCGTCGACTCACCCTCGAAGTAATCGCGAAATTTCGAGTCCGTGGCGAGGTGGTTGCGCACCGTCGTGTAATATTCGATCCGGCCTTTTCCTTCGGACGAAATCGCACGCACGACATTCATGATTCGCGGAATCGCGCCGCGGTTTGCCTTGACCCGCCGCCAGATCGCGCGCTTCGAGAAGCTGTACTTCGACAGGTCGATCACGTGATCGTAGAACTCGATCCACTCGTAGTTCTTCGGCTTCAGGTTCATCGCGTGGTGATTGTTCAGGAAATGGAAGGGGAAGCCGAGGAGCCGTCCTTCTTCTTGATATTCCAGGTTGAGCGGCGCGGCCTGCCCGAACGAGGTGAGCAGCGAGTACCCCGGGAACGCCGCCGGCGACAGATCGATGAACTTCTTCGTGAGCTCGAACGGCTCGGGTCCCTCGTCGCAATCCAGCCCGAGGACGAAGTTGGTCTGCAGATAGGGGATGTACTTCGTGATCAGGTTCGAGTGCTCGGAAACCTGCTTCACCTTCTCCATGCCGTGCCGGTTTCGCGACTTCGACTTGTTGCCGAGCATGTACCAGGATTCGATGCCCGGCAGCATGGCCATGAACCCGTTCTTCGCGAGCCGCTTGAGTCGGTCTTCGCCAAGGAGAGACAGGCTGCTTTCGGCCACGAACTGCACGCTTCCCGGCGGCACCGCTTCTTCGATCGCCCCGATGACATCGTCGAAACGGACCCCGAAATTGGGGTCGTGCCACCCGACGACCGGTTTCTTCATCTTGGTTCGCAGGAAACGCAGGTCGTCGCGCATCTCGTCGAAATCGAGCGGCTGATACTCCACCACTGAATCGATGCAAAAGTTGCAGGTGTATGGACACCCGAGGCTTCCCAGCATGGGCACCAGCTTGAAGAGCGGCGACTTATCCAGATTCCGCTCGAGGTACTTCCACCGCGCACGCACTCCGGGGAGCGAGAGCGGCTGGGTCTCCGCCGAGTGGAGCTCGCCCAGGGGGCGGTGCGGCTGGCAGTCGTCGAGGACTGCCTCGAGGACGGCCCTGTCGGTGAACCCCAACACGTAGTCGAAGTACTTCTGACAGTCCTGGGGATAGCATCGGGCGTGAGGGCCGCCGACACACGTCACGACGCCGCGTTGCCGGAACATCTCGCTGATGGCGTAGGAGAGTTGGGCCGCCTGCGAGAACGCGCCCACGATGACGAGATCGATGTCCTCGGGAAGCTCTTCGACCAGGTTCTCGAGCCCCGTGTAGCACACGAAACTCACGTCATGTCCCGCCTCCTCACACCAGATCGCGAGCACCTGCGGCATGATGCTGGCCAGGTTCGCATGCATGACCTTGGCGTACAGAGATCGGGTGGGGCCCTTGGCGACGAGATCAACGATCCCTACGCGCAGCTTTGGCAAACGGCGATCCTCTCGACTCAGCGTCGATCAGCGGGTTCCCGGGCCGTTTGCGACCGCTGACCAGGCGGGTGGGCACGGTGTAGTTGAGCGGGTCGCCGGGAACCTACGGAGATTGTTCTACCGGCGGCAATCGCCGGGTTCTGCACCGGTGGCAGCCGAACACGAACGGATCGGGGCGCCCCGCAGATGATTCCCCGGACGGCCGGGCCGGGCACTGGTGGTTCGACTCGCACTGGCGTCCTCCGGAACAGGCAACATCTTCGGACGCTCGTGCGTCAATAGGTCGGTTCCAGAAAACACGAACAGGAGGCCCCTGCGGCCCATGAGTCACGATATCGACGTGGTACAGGAGAGGATCCAGAAGGAGAGCGCTTTCGTCGAGCGCTTGATGGCGGAAATGTCGCGAGTGATCGTCGGACAGAAGTACATGGTCGAGCGCCTGTTGATCGGCCTTCTCGCGGACGGGCACGTTCTAATGGAGGGCGTTCCTGGACTCGCCAAGACGTTGACTGTACGAACGTTAGCCGATTCGATCGACACTGGTTTCCAGCGTATTCAGTTTACGCCAGACCTGCTACCCGCCGATTTGCTCGGCACGCTGATCTACGATCCGAAGGAGTCGGAGTTCAAGACCAAGAAAGGGCCGATCTTCTCGAACATCATCCTCGCCGACGAGATCAACCGGTCGCCGGCCAAGGTGCAGTCGGCCCTTCTCGAGGCGATGCAGGAGCACACCGTCACCATCGGCGAGACCACCTTCCCGCTGGATGATCCCTTCCTGGTTCTGGCCACACAGAATCCGATCGAGCAGGAGGGTACGTACCCGTTGCCCGAGGCCCAGATCGACCGCTTCATGCTCAAGCTGTCCGTCGGGTATCCCGACCGGGAGGAAGAACTCGAGATCATGCGGCGCATGTCCACCCGCAACGCGCCGGCGGTCGAGGCCGTCGTCACTCCCGCCGAAATCCGGAGCGCTCGAGACGCCGTCGAGATGATCTACATGGACAGTCAGGTCGAGCGGTACATCGTCGACCTCGTGTTCGCTACGCGGGAGCCGGCCGAGTACGGGCTCGACGACCTGACCGACCTGATCTCGTACGGCGGATCGCCTCGCGCGTCGATCTGTCTCGCGAAATCGGCACGGGCCCACGCCTTCCTGCGTCACCGGGGATACGTCACTCCGGAGGACGTGCGTTCCGTCGGGCTCGATGTCCTGCGACACCGCGTGCTGCTCACGTACGAGGCCGAAGCGGAGGAGGTCACGAGCGAAGAAGTCGTGACGCGCATCATGGACCGGGTGGAAGTGCCCTAGTGTGGCCCGGATGACCGTGCAGCCTTTGACGACGTCGCGAGAGATCCTCAAGAAGGTCCGCCGGATCGAGATCTCGACCAGGGGCCTCGTGAACCAGGTCTTCTCGGGCGAGTACCACTCGGTGTTCAAGGGTCGAGGGATGAGCTTCGCGGAGGTGCGGGAATACCACTACGGCGACGACATCCGGAACATCGACTGGAACGTCACGGCACGTACGGGCGCGCCGCACGTGAAGATCTTCGAGGAGGAACGCGAGCTGACGGTCATGCTCGCGGTCGACGTGAGCGCGTCGGGCGACTTCGGGTCGCGCGATCGGATGAAGGGCGAACTGGCGGTCGAGGTGTGTGCGCTCCTGGCGTTCAGCGCGATCCAGAACAACGACAAGGTCGGCCTGATCATCTTCAGCGACCGGATCGAGAAATTCGTCCCGCCGCGCAAGGGGAAGAAGCATGTGCTCCGGGTTCTGCGGGAGTTGCTGCACCACCAGCCGCAGGGCCGTGCAACCGACATCGGCGTTGCGCTCGAGTACCTGATGCATGTCACGCGGCGGCGTGCGGTAGTGTTCCTCGTTTCCGACTTCATGGCGCCCGAGTTCGACAGGGCCCTCGCGATCGCAGGTCGTCGGCACGACGTGATCGCGGTGCGCGTGCGCGACCGGCGCGAGTCTGAGCTTCCCTCTGTCGGCTTCGTCGAGCTCGAGGATGCGGAATCCGGCGAGCGCCTCGTCGTGAACACGTCGGACCGTCGGTTCCGTGAGGCGTTCGCGCGAGAGGTACGCGAGGTCGACGGACGGCTAGACGGCGTTTTCCGGCGGAGCAAGGTCGACATGATCGACCTCAGACCCGACGAGCCGTACGTCCAACCACTCATGCGGTTCTTCAGCGACCGCGAACGGCGGTCCCGTTGAATCGGCCGCTCGCCCTCGCGTTTGCGTCGGCCCTGCTCGCAGCGTCGGCCCTGCCCGCAGCGTCGCCCCTGCCCGCAGCGTCGCCCCTCGCGGGGGTGCAGGACCGCCCGGCAGAGCGCGCCACGTTCGAGCTCGAGGTCACGGAGATGACCGTGGGCGACCGGTTGACCGGGACGCTCGTGGTGGAGCACCGCGCCGACCAGAGCGTCGCGTGGCCGGACTCGCTGGATCTGGCGCCCTTCGAGGTGCTCGCGTTCAGCCCTGGCCCGCCGCGGGTCGACGGAGATCGCGCCGTGTCGACGGCGTCGATCGTCCTGACGGCCTTCGAGCTCGGGGAACTCGAAGTGCCACCGATCGAACTGGTGCTCGCGGACGCGAGCGGGGCCGAACGCCGCGTGCTCAGCGACCCGTTCGCGGTCGGCGTGGTGTCCGTTGGACTCGACGAGGGCTCCGACATACGGGACGTGAAGGGCCCGAGGTCGATCGCTCGCAACTGGCTGCTTCTCTGGCCCTGGCTCTTGCTGGCCGTCGCGCTGGGCGGGCTGGTGTACAGGGAGATTCGACGACGCAGCCGGCGAGGGCGGGTCTCCGAGCCGGTAGCGGTCGTCTCGCTCCGCTCGCCGCAGCAGGTCGCGCACGAAGCGCTCGACCGGCTCGAGGGATCGAACCTGCTCGAGCGCGGTCAGGTAAAGGCCTTCCACATCGAAGTGTCTCAGGTTTTGCGTATCTACGTGGAAGAGCGGTTCGACCTGGACGCGCTCGAGATGACGACCCGAGAGGTGATTGTCGGGCTCCGCGAGAGGGGACTGGGCGCCGCGGTGCTGGATGACGGCCGCCGGTTTCTCGTCGCCTGCGACCTGGTGAAGTTCGCGAAGCGTCGGCCGTCCGATCCCGAGTCGTTGGGGCTCATCCCGGTCGCTCGCGGCATCGTCGACGCCACCATTCCGACAGACGTGGCCGACGCCGTGGTCGACGCCGCGGACGCC
>JBGMQU010000075.1:9705-15935 GCA_048060725.1 Gemmatimonadota bacterium
GCGGACGAGACGGTCGACGCGGTGGACGAGACGGAGGCCGCGTGATTCATCGTTTCGCCGACCCGTGGTTGCTTCTGCTGCTCCTGCTCGTGCCGGTGCTCGCCTACTGGCATTCCACACCGAGGGGTGCCGCGAGCGGCGCGATTCGGTATCCCGACCTGTCGCTCCTGCGGCGCTCGGGAGCCGAACGCACGGGGAGGCGACGACACGCGCTGGGGGTGCTGCGACTGCTCGGGTTGGCCGCCCTGGTTGTGGCGTTCGCGCGGCCCCAGACCGGGGTAACCTCCGAAGAGATCTCTACCCGGGGCATCGATATCGTGCTCGGGCTGGACATCTCGAGTTCGATGCTCGCGGAGGACCTCGAGCCCAATCGGCTCGAGGCCGCGAAAGCCGTCGCATCCGCCTTCGTGCAGGGTCGGCGGAGCGACCGCATCGGGCTGGTGGTCTTCGGAGGCGAGGCGTTCACTCAGGCGCCGCTGACGCTGGACTACGACGTCGTGTCCACCGTCATCTCCGAACTCGAGGTAGGCATGGTCGAGGACGGCACCGCGATCGGGCTTGGCCTGGCGACGGCGCTCAAGCGGCTGCAGGGCAGTGCCGCCGAGTCGAAGGTCGTCATCCTCCTGACCGATGGCCGGAACAATCGCGGAGAGATCGACCCGGCGACCGCCGCCCAGATGGCGCAGGCGCTCGGCGTCCGGGTCTACACGATCGGTGCCGGATCGCGCGGGACCGCCCGGATCCCGGTCGATGATCCGGTGTTGGGTCGGCGCTACGTGACCGCACAGGTCGACGTCGACGAAGCGTCGCTCGCGGCCATCGCCGAGCTCACCGGCGGACGCTACTTCCGCGCAACGGACCGCGAGAGCCTGGAGTCGATTTACGCGGAGATCGACGCGCTCGAGACCACGGAGATCGATGTCGAGAGCTTCACCAGCTACGGCGAACTCTTTCGCCTGCCGCTGACCGCGGGACTCGTCCTCCTCCTGCTCGAAGTCCTGCTGGCACACACCGCGCTACGTCGGCTTCCCTGATGTTCAGATTCGGATCGCCCGCCGCGCTCTATGCGCTTCTGCTCGTACCCGCCCTCGCCGTTTTCCTCTGGCTGGCCCTCCGGTCGCGACGGCGTGCGCTGGAGCGCTTCGCGGACCTCGACCTCGTGCGCCGACTGACGCAGACGGTGAGCCACCGGGCGCGAGCATGGAAGACGACGCTCGTCGTCGTCGCCCTGGGTCTGTCCGTGTTCGCGCTCGCCCGGCCTCAGTTCGGCACGCGGATCGAAACCGTCAGGCGAGAGGGAATGGATATCGTGGTGGCCCTCGACCTGTCCGAGTCCATGCTGGCCGAGGACATCGCCCCGAATCGACTGGAGCGGTCGAAGCTCGAGATCCAACGGCTCATCGCCCGGCTCGACGGGGATCGTATCGGCCTGGTCGCGTTTGCCGGACAGGCGTTCGTGCAGAGTCCTCTCACGTCCGATTATGGGGCGGCCCGTCTATTCCTCAATGCTATGGAGACTGATCTGATCCCGGTGCAGGGAACCGACATCGGGGCGGCGTTGGGCGAGGCGCTCGATTCGTTCGGCGACGAATCGCTCGAGCACAGGGTGATCGTGCTCGTCACGGACGGCGAAGATCACGAGGGCCGCATCGACGACGTGATCGCACGCGCCGTGGACACCGGGGTACGTGTGTACACGGTGGGAATTGGATCGTCGGAAGGGGTGCCGATCCCTCGGTTCGATGAACGCGGGGTCCGCCAGGGGTTCAAGCGAGATGAAGAGGGCTCTGTCGTCACGACGCGGCTGGAAGAGGCGACGCTCCGCCGCATCGCGCAGGAGACGGGGGGTCGCCTGTATCGCAGCACGCCGGAGGCGAGCGAGTTGACCGGACTCGTCGACGAACTCGAGTCTCTCGGTGGGCGCGAGATCGACTCGCGCGAAATCACGCAATTCGAGGAGCAGTTTCAGATCTTTCTCGGGCTGGCGATCGCGCTTCTTTTTGTGGAGGGACTCATCTCCGATCGCCGGCGCGACCCCAGCATCTGGAAGGGACGGTTCACGTGATCCGGTCGGGTCTCGCGATTCTATTGTTGGCACTCGCGCCCGTCGCCGCGTCGGCTCAGGCCGGGCGCGCGTCGGCGAACGACGGGACCCGGCTCTACCGCGAGGGCCGGTACGCCGAGGCGCACGAGCGCTATCTCGACGCCCTGCGGGAGTCGCCCGGCTCTCCGATCATTCGATTCAACGACGGAAACGCACTTTACCAGGGTGCCGAATTCGAGGGAGCGCTCGAAGCCTATCAGGATGCGCTCGAGAGCGGTGACCCATCGTTGCTCTCCGGCGCCTGGTACAATCTCGGCAACGTCATGTACCGACAGCAGGAATTGCCGCTGGCCCTCGAAGCGTTCAAACAGGCACTGCGCCTCGACCCCGGGGATATCGACGCGAAGCACAATCTCGAGCGCGTCCTCGAACAGATGCAGAACCCGCAACAAGAGCAGAACGACGATCAGCAGCAGGACGAGAACGAGGACGAGAACGAGGACGAGCAGCAGGACGAGAACCAGGATCCGGACCAGAGCGACGACCAGGAGCAAGACCAGGGAGAAGATGAGCAGGACCCCAACCGGGATCCTCCGGACAACGAGAACGACGACGACCAGGAACAGGCGGGTCAGCCGCCGCCCGGAGCCGTGGGGCAGCCGCCCCAGATGACTCGCGAAGAGGCCGAACGGCTTCTCGAGGCGATCCAGGAGGATCAGGACGAAGTGAACCGGGCGCCTCGCACGGCCGCTCGCGGGCGGCGGCCCCGGAAGGACTGGTAGGGTGAAGTTCGTCCGTGTTTCCGCTGCCATCCTGGCGTGCGCGATGGCTCTCGCGCCCGGGACAGCGTCCGCCCAGGTCCGCGTGATCACGGCAAACGCCTCCCTCGGCCGAAGCGACCTGAGCGTGGGTCAGCAGTTCATCCTCACCGTCGAGGTATCCGGAACGCGTGCACTTGACCGCAACCCCGAGTTCCCGGACGTGAGTCGGTTCGCGATGGTCCTCGGAAACGCCACGACGTCGTCAACGCGGATGGTGAACGGCAGAACCACCGTCTCCATCGTCATCCAGTATCGCTTGCAGGCGACCTCGGTAGGGAGCTTCGAGATCGGTCCGGTCACCGTTTGGGCGAACGGCATCGACGTGTCGACCATGCCGGTGACGTTGACGGTCACGGCTGAACCGCCGCCGAGCGCGACGCCGCGGCCCGGCACCTCGCGCGCCATCGATGACCCGGTGGTCAGACCGGAGGATCTCTTCCTGACGGCGGAAGTGAGCAGTCGCCAGGTGCTGCAGAACGAGCCGATCATTGTCGAATATCGGATCTACAGTCGGGTCAACGTGACGTCGTACACTATTTCGCAGCTTCCGCCGGCCGCCGGGTTCTGGGTCGAGGAATTCGATCTTCCTCCGCGACCCGAGGTCCGGGAGATCACGCGAAACGGCGAGCGGTTCGTGACCGCCCTCATCCGAAAGGTGGCGATGTTCCCGACGAGTCCGGGGAAGAAGACGATCGAGTCGCTGGCCATCGAGGCCAATGTGCGGGTCCAGCGGCAGCGCGCGAGCGATCCATCCGGCGACCCGTTCCGCGGACTCCTCGACCGAGCGTCGATCTACGACACGGAAGTGCCGTTTGCCACTGCGTCTCCCCCCGTGGAAGTGGAGGTGCTTCCTCTGCCTGCCGCCGGGCGTCCGCGTCCGTTTTCGGGCATGGTGGGCCACCTGTCGATCACCACGTCGCTCGACCGCGACAGCGTTGCCGCGAACCAGGCGGTGACCATGCGGGTCGAGGTCTCGGGCAGCGGCAACCTCAAGGCCGTCGCGCCGCCCGAGATCGAGCTGCCGCCCACCATCGAGGCGTTTCCCCCGGAAACGAGCGACCGGTTGCGGACGACAGAGCTCGGTGTCACGGGGACTCGCACCTACGAATACGTACTTATTCCGCGCGCCCCGGGCGTCCTCACGATTCCCGGAATCGAGGTCAACTACTTTGCCCCCGATGACGGCGCGTATCGGACGGCCTCCGCCGGGCCGCTCGAGCTGACGGTTTCGGGTCGTGCATCGGAGGCTGCGCTCCCCGGGTCGCGCGCGCGCGGTGAGGTCGAGGCGCTTCGTTCCGACATCCGGTTTATCGAGATCGACACGCCGCGTTTCGAGCGCACGGGGAGCTCGCCGCTGGCGAGTAGATGGTTCTGGCTCCTGCTGCTCGGCCCCGCAGGCGTTGTCGGAGGTGCCGTCGGGCTGCGCCGTCGCCGCGATCGCCTCACCGGCGACGTGGCGCTGGCCCGCAGTCGACGGGCCGGGCGCGTGGCCAAAAGGAGGTTGTCGAAGGCGCGCGAACTCGCGGCCGGCGACGACCCGCGTGCCTTCTACGCGGAGACCGGACGCGCCCTGACGGGGTTTGTAGCGGATCGGCTCAACGTGGCGGCGGCGGGGATGATCCGCGACGACATTCGGCCGGCGCTCGAGACGATGGGAGCCTCCGATGCGACGATCTCCGAATACCTCGCATGCGTCGATGCGTCCGATCGACAGCGGTTCTCGCCGGCCGCATCGGACGATGCGGAACGTCGTGCCTTCCTCGACCGGGTGGCGACGGCGATGGCCGATCTCGACCGTGGGCTGGGTCGATGAGCGTGGACCTCCGGTTGCTCGCCTTCATGCCCGCGGCGTTCGCCCTCGCGGGCCCGGTCGCCGCGTCCACGGGTCAGGAGCCCCCACCGGCACAGATCGTTTCTTTCCAGGGTGTGGAGGATCTCGACGATGAGGCCGGACCGATCGATCCGACGGAGCGATTTCAAGCCGGCAATCTCCTCTATCAGGGCGGTGACTTCGCCGGAGCGGTAGCCGCCTACGCGGAGATTCTCGACAGCGGACTGGAGAGCGGCGACCTCTACTACAACCTCGGCAACGCCTACTTCAAGCTGGGTCGTCTCGGACCCTCGATCCTCGCGTATGAACGGGCCCGCCGGGCGCTTCCCCGCGACGAAAACGTCGCCGCGAACCTGCAGCTCGCCCGATCGCTCACCGCGGACCAGATCACACCGTTGCCGGGATTCTGGCTGACGCGGGCCTGGAGTGCCTGGGTGGACCTGTTGCCCCGCCAGACGCTTAATGCGGTCGTGACCCTCGGGTACCTGCTCGTCATGTCGCTCCTCGTGCTCGCGGTCATGCGTGGGGCAGTGAGGCGTTCGTGGGTCGTGCGGGCGGCAGGCACCATTGCGGCCCTCACGGCGGTGCTGGCGATCAATCTCGCCGTGCGTGAGTTCGGGCTCGGCCGTGCGGACTACGGGGTGATTCTGGTGGGGGAAACGCCCGTACAGAGCGCACCCGCCGCTGACCCGGCGCTCCAGCTGTTCTCCATCCATGAGGGGACCCGCGTCCGCATCGATCGACGGTCCGACGGCTGGCTCGAGGTCGTGCTCGAGGACGGGAAAGTGGGATGGCTTCGTTCGGAAACACTCGAAGCGATCTAGAAGGCTGTTGAAGAACCCTGCACCCGCTCGTCACTCGCACGTGGTCGAGGCCGCTCTCGAAGATCGCGAGAGCGGCCCGATCACGTCAGCAGGTGCTGGGGTCGACCTCGATCAGGACGGCTTCGCCCGAGAGTGTGGCACGCTCAGCGTGCGGGTTGAGCACGGCGTTCGCCCCGATACGCTCAGCCTCGGCCACGAGAGTCTCGAGCATCTCCCGAAACATCCCGGATCCCGCGCCGGATGACTGCGCGGTGATCTGGCCCAACTCCGTCTTCGGGCACCTCACCAGCGGTTGCCACTGGGCGTCGCAGCGGATCAGGCGAGAGTTCTGGATGTTGATCGTCGACTGGCCGCCGTCGAAACACATCCAGATGCGGTCGTCGTCGTCGCGCGAGTTGCCGCCGGTCATCGAGAGGACCATGTCCTGTTGCGTGAAGATCTCGGACAGGGTGACCGTCACGGACTCGCCAGCTATCGTCGCGAACATGGGCCGCACCTCGATCTCGGGACCCAACGGCAGATAGCACATCGTATAGCTGCCGTCGAGGCCGACCTCGACCTCGGCCGTCCGCTCTTGACCGTCCGTGTTCCACGACGCGTTGACGGTGGCTCCCGGGAGAATCATCCCCGCGTCCGGATCGGAGACGGCGCCCCAGAGTGCGCCCGTTCCGTCCTCGGCTCCCGGACAGATCTCGGTGAGTTCCTGACCA
>JBGMQU010000076.1:0-15900 GCA_048060725.1 Gemmatimonadota bacterium
CGGGCCGTCCGTATTTGACTGCCCTCGCGAACATCCCCGATCGCCCGTCGGTGTCAAGGACGATCGGCCATCTGGAACAGGGTTAGATATAGAACAAGGGTCGTCCGGTAGTACGCATCGTAGTCAATCTTCTCGGGGACGTCTGCGGCTGTGTGCGCCTGGCCGCCGGCTCCCGAGCTGTGGAAGTAGACTGTGGGCACGCCGGCGTTGATGAACGCGGAATGATCGCTGGCTCCCGGAACGGCCGGCGTGGGCTGACCGTCCGCCAGCCCGAAGCCTCCGTAGAGCCCATCCGCCTCCACGGCGAAGCGCTGGAAGTCGGGGGTCGTCGCACCACCGTCCATCCTGAGCACGGGTCCCGTCCCGACCATATCCAGATTCATCATCCCGACCGCCTCCGTGATCGGTCTTGGAGGGTGAGTCGCGAAGTAGTCCGACCCGAGGAGGTAGAGTTCTTCCCCGGCAAAGAGGACGAAAGCGACCGACCTTCTGGGCTTGATCGGTGAACGTGCCATGGCCTCCGCCATCGCCATCACCATGACGCTTCCGCTGGCATTGTCCTGTGCCCCGGCGAAGAGGACACCCGCCTGCTGACCGACGTGATCGAGATGTCCCCCGACGATCACGTATTCGTTCGACACGGAGGCATCGCTCCCCTCGACCCATCCGACGACGTTCCAGGTCATCCTCTCCGAGGTGTACCGGGCGTGAGCCTCGAGCGTTACCCGAGTCTCCAACTCGATCGGAAACGGTTGGCCCGAGGAGGCGACTCTCGCCTGCAACGACTCCACCGTGTGAGCGGAGCCTCTCAGCAGGTCGTCAGCGACTCGGGACCTGATCGCAAGCTGTGGCACATCCTCTCGTTGGGTGCCTTCCTGACCATGGTAGACGCTGACAATCGGGGAGAGTGCCGCACCGCGGGGCTCATCGATCAACAGGACTGCCCGCACGCCGCGATCGGCGGCGAGCGACGCCTTGTATCTGGGCCGGCTTCGATCTCCCCATTCTGTCGCCCCGGGGGGCGTGCCCATGAACATCACGGCTACTTTGCCGCGAGCGTCCACGCCCTCGTAGTCGTCCCATCCACTTGCCGGATCGACGAGCCCGTACCCGACGAAAACAACCTCGGCATTCTCCACTCGGCCGGATCCGGTGAACCCCCGCGCCACATAGTCGCGGCCGAAGCGATACGGTGGGCCGCTCCAGCCATCGTGCTCGATCCTCAACTCCATCGGACCGGTCACTTCGTTGGCCTCGACGATAAATGGCTGGAGAAACGAGCCGTCGTCCCCGCCGGGTCGGAGGCCGGCACCCCGGAAGCGTTCAGCGGCGTATCGAACTGCCAGATCGTGACCTGTCGTCCCGGTCAGTCGCCCCTCGAACTCCGGGGAAGAAAGTTCGTAGACGGCTTCCGTCAGCGTCTGTTGATCGATGAACGGGAGACCCAGCGCACCTCGCAGAATCGAAACCGCCGGCTCCGACCCCGATTGGGAAGGGGGTTGAGACTCCTGCGAAATCGCGGGTCGGGCGGCAACACAGGCAAGTCCGAGCACGAGCGCCAACGACCGCAGAACATCGGACGAGCGGCTCGAGAACCAAACGGAGAGATGGCGTGGATACATCATTGAGATCCGTCTTTTTTTGGGGCGACCACCGCGGGCCTTGATCCTGATCTTCCAACAGCGAAGCTGTGGCTGACAGGTCCGGTAGACAACATCACTTCGGCTGCTCCCGATGGCTCAGGAGGCCGGCAGCCAGGCAGCCTGTTCGGCTGCGGTTCGTCTCTCCACGTTCCGGGGCATCCCGAGCGAGTCACCCGGGTCGAGCCTTCGCCCTTTCGCGAGTAGACCCGGTATCCGTACGGTCCGGGCGAGCCAACAGTCGGTCCTCGCGAGGTGAGCATGTCCCGGAACGAAAAGTCGGCGCTGGTCGTTCGCCTGGTCGGTGAATTCACGGTCGTGGTACTCGGCATCCTCTATCGGTGGACCGACCACTGGGTCGGCAGCTCCGAGGATCGTCGGATCGATTTTCTGCTGCCCTTGATCTCGGACATCCAGCTGACCGTCGGCTATGATTATTTGGGTCTCACCGTCGAGGGCGATGAGACACGTGTCGAACCTGAGCGAGCCACCAGGATCCGTGACAGCATACTCGCCCTGAGCCCAGCGGCTCGGGACCGGGTCCTCGTGGGCCTGGCTCAATGAGATTCGCACAGGATCTACGCTATGCGCTCCGCGCGCTCCGGCGGACGCCCACCTTCACGGTGACGGCCGTCTTGATCCTCGCGCTGGGGATCGGGATGACGACCGCGATGTTCACGGTCTTCCGCGCCGTGGTGCTCGAGCAGTTGCCGGTGAGCGATCCGGACCGAATCGTCGAGTTGTGGACGTTCCGCGACCCCACGGTGGAACTCGCGCTCAGCGTGACGCAGGTGGAGGATATCCGTCGCGAGAGCGAGACCCTGCAGAGCGTCGCCGGCATCAATCACGGCCCCCCCGGCTCGATTCCGTTGACCGTGAACGGCGAGCCGGTGGTACTGAACATCGCGGCGGTGACGGCCGACTTCTTCGAAGTGCTTGGCGCGCGTCCCGAGCTCGGGCGGCTCCTTCGAGCGGAGGACCGAGACGCCACCTCCCGCGTCGCTGTGATCAGCCACGAAGCGTGGCGGGAGCAGTTTGGGAGCGATCCGGATGTGATCGGCCGACGTCTCACCGTCACTCAGAGCCAGAGGGACATCACGATCGTCGGTGTGGCTCCGCCCGGGCTCGACTATCCCGCCGGCGCGGACTACTGGTTCCCCATGGGTCCGGGCCCTCTCCCGGGAGTGGGCTTCGATGTCATTGCCCGCCTCGCGCCGGGGGCGACCGCGGCGACCGCCCGGGCGGAGTTTCTGTCGATCGTTCAGCGGCTGGACCGGCGGGACTTCGTCGACGTCATGCCCACCGGTGCCGTGGTCCGCACCCTCAGCGATGCGGTACTCGGCGAGGCGAAGCCCATTCTGGTCGCCATCACCGCCGCAGCGGCGTTGCTGCTCCTCATCGCGTGCGTGAACGTCGGGAACCTCCTTCTCCTTCGAGCGGCATCCAGGAGGCGGGAGATCCTGATCCGCCGGTCGCTCGGTGCGAGCTACGGCCGCATCGCGCGGTTGCTCATGTTGGAGAGCGCCGTGCTCGGACTGGCGGGTGGCGCGCTCGGCCTGGCCTTCGCGAACGGGCTCCTTCGTCTCCTCCTCGCCATCGCTCCCGATCAGCTCCCCCGGGGGGACCTGATCGGCCTCGCCGGGACACCGGTGGGCGTGGCGGGCGGTGTGACGCTGGTGGCGGTGCTTCTGTTCGGCGTCCTCCCGGCGCTGGCCTCCGCCCGCGGCGACGTCGCCGCGGGTTTGCGGGGCGACACGCGCGCGGGAACGGGGACTACCCGTGGCCGCCGCGTTCGGCAGTCGCTCGTCGTAGTGCAGGTAGCGATGGCGGTCATCATGCTCGCCGGCGCCGGTCTCCTCGTGCGCAGCCTCCGGAGCCTCGAGAGCACGGATCTCGGGTACGACCCGGATCGTCTCTCGATCGTAGAGCTCTCGATTTCGCCGGTCGAGTCGCGCGCCGAACTCAACGCGATGTATGACGGGCTCTACCGACGCCTGGGTGAAGTGCCGGGCGTCACGGCGCTGACGCCCATCGTGCTCCCACCGTTCATGGGCGCGAACGTCTGGCAGGTGCGGCTCGTACTGGAGGGCCAGTCGGGGGCCGCCGCCGAGGCGAATCCCGCGGTGCCGGTCGAGACAGGCGGATCCGAGTACTTCCGTACATTCGGGATCCCGATCCTGAGTGGACGGAGTTTCCGCGAGAGTGACGGGGAGACCGCTCCAAAGGTCGCGGTCGTGAGCCAGGCGTTGGCACAGCGTCTGTGGTCGGGCGAGGACCCGATCGGCCAGCGACTGCGTATCGCCGGAGGCGACAGCACGACGTGGCGGACGGTCGTGGGCGTCGCCGGCGACATCCGCCTCCGACGCCTGCGGGAGTCCGATCCGACGCTCTTTCTGCCGTGGCGTCAGTTGTCGACGCAGGGCTATTTCGCGGTGCGGACGCAGGGCGACCTCGCGTCGGTGCTGCCGTCGTTGCGTCGCGCCGTTCGCGAGTTCTCCGCGAAGCTCGACGTGTGGGAGGCCGGGACGATGGAGGAGTACCTGGCCGGTCCGCTGTCTCGGCCCCGGCTGAGTGCGCTCCTGCTCTCGGGCTTCGGGCTCGTGGCGCTCCTCATGGCCGCCATCGGGCTCTACGGTGTGATGGCGTCGTGGGTTCGTGAGCGCACGCGTGACCTGGGCATCCGGATGGCGTTGGGTGCCACCCGAGAGCGCCTTCGACGCGAAGTGCTCGGAGCTGCCCTCTCGGTCACGATGGCCGGTCTCGTCGCCGGACTCGTCCTGGCCCTGGCGGGATCGCGTCTCCTGGTGGCGTTGCTCTTCGAGGTGAGCCCCGCCGACCCGGCGACCTTCGTCGGGGTCTCCGTCCTTCTCTTCGCGGTGGCCCTTCTCGCGGCGTATCTCCCCGCGCGCCGAGCGACCGGGATCGACCCGGCCCAGGCGTTACGTGCCGATTGAGGATCCATGATGCGGGGATTGCGATCCGGGTAGGAGGACTGGCCGCCGTGCTCCTCGTCTCCGGCTATGCCGTCACCCGGTTCGCGGGTTCTCTCGTGGACGGGTCGGGCGACGCCGACATCGTGGTCCCTTCGACGCCGCCCCCGGGAGCCGACGACCCGTCGAATCGGGCGATCCTCATCGAAGGCGGAACGACCGCGAGAATCCGAGACGACGCGGGGGTGGGGGGTGTCGAAGTCGGTCCACGCTCGACAGCCGACGAGGGGAGGAATCCGTTGACGGTCGCGCCCTTCTGGATGCAAGAGCACGAGGTGACGAACGAAGAATTCCGACGGTACGACGCCGACCTTCGATTCCCCATCGGGCAGGAGCGTCACCCGGTCGCCAACGTCACCTGGGAAGACGCCATGGCCTACGCCGCTTCCATCGGGGGGATTCTTCCCACAGAGGCACAGTGGGAGTTTGCAGCGAGAGGGGCAGAGGGTCGGAAGTACCCGTGGGGCGATTCGGAGCCGACGTGCGAGCGGGCTCAGTTCGGCGGCTGCGGCCCAAGGGGGTCGATCGAGGTCATGACCCGACCCGATGGCGCTACACCCGAAGGCATCCACGACCTGGCGGGGAACGTGTGGGAGTGGGTGATGCCCGATTGGTTCGATCCGGGGAGGACTCCGGTGAACGACGAGTCGCGCAGGATGCGAGGTGGGTCGTTCGACGATGAGCCGTTCTACCTGCGCGGCGCCAACCGCAGTAATGACTTCCGCGCGGGACACCGGTACATCAGTACCGGCTTTCGTGTGGTATGGCCGGTGGCGGGAGGGCAGGACTGACGTTGGCTGCGGCCCTCACGACAACCTCAGGGAGCGGCAACGTAGACGACGTTCAAATAGAGCGCGAACGCCGCGCCGGTGAGGTCCGATCCGAACACGATCGGGAAGAAGGGCTCAGCACTCACGACGAAGTCGCCGAATCGCTTCCCGATCATGATCCCGCCGGTGAGCATGAACTTTGTCTCGGTCGTGGCCGCGGAGCCATCGACCTGGTTGCGAATCGAGGCCGCTCCGAGCTGGCCGGATCCGCGAAGAAAGAAGTCCTTGTCGACCCATACGCTCCCTCCCTGCACACCGTACAGGGCGATCCGCCGCTCTACCTGTGCGTTCAGATCTTCGTCGAAGAACTCCGTTCCCACGTGGTACACGCCCCAGACGCCGATCACTGCCGGAAGGTCGAAGAGGAACGGGAACTGGATTCCGGCGTCTCCACCGACTCCGAATCCGTATCCGCGGGCCGTCCCGTAGCCTGTGAAACCGCGGGCGGTGAACGTCGCCTGGGCGTGCAGGCTCGTCGAAGCTCCCACGGCCGCGATCACACCGAACATCAAGATTCGCATCTGGCTCTTCATGTACATGCAGAGTGTCTCCGACAATAGACGCTGACAGGTGAATTTCGCCCGAGCGTAAAGTTCGCCCGAGCGCCAAGATAGGTGTGCTCAGTGGACCTGTCACCCGGCCTTTTAGCACCGTGACAACGTGCGCGATGCACGGATTTCGGCCAGGACTGCGTTAGAGAGAGTAGCCAGCCCGATCCGGCGTCAGGGGGAGTGCCGGATCGGACCGCGGGAGGTTCCGCGAAGCTCATTGGTCTGGCTACCTTGTGATCAGGATCCATGCGCATGGGACTGAACGTGGCTGCAGTACCGATCACCCTCGAAGCGGCGTTGGCAGACCGTTTCCGAGTCGAGAAGGAGATAGGCTCGGGCGGCTGGGCCGTCGTGTATCTGGCCGAAGACCTGAAGCTGGGTCGTCGGGTCGCGATCAAGGTCCTGCGCCCCGAGCACTCTACGGAAGCCGGGGCGCAGCGCTTCGAGCGCGAAGTCGAAGTCGCTGCACGACTTCACCACCCTCATCTCCTCCCACTTCTCGACTCTGGGTTCGAGTGCGGCTACTCGTACTACGTGATGCCGTTCGTGGAGGGCGAGTCGCTCCGCGATCGTCTCGACCGGGAGGGACCGCTTCAGATCAGAGAGGCCATGCGGATCGCGCGCGAGGTTGCCGACGCCCTCTCCTACGCACATTCGCAGGGCGTGATCCACCGGGACATCAAGCCCGGGAACATCATGATGGAGTCGGGCCATGCGGTCGTCACCGACTTCGGGATCGCGGCGGTCACGCAGAATCTGACGCTCGAACGCCTGACGGATACCGGCGAGGCCCCGGGCACGCCTCACTACATGTCTCCGGAACAGGTGGAGGGCGAGTCGGAGATCGACGGGCGCACCGACATCTACTCGCTGGGCTGTGTGCTCTACGAGATGCTCGCGGGCGAGCCGCCCATCTCGGGCTCCCGGATGAGCGTGGTGCTCGCCCGCAAGCTCGTGGGCGAGATCCCGCGGTTGCGCGTGGCCCGCGAGTCGGTTCCCGAAGTGCTCGAGAGAGTCGTGCACAGGGCGCTCGCACGCGTGCCCGCCGATCGGTTCCAGGAAGCGTCGGAGATGGCCGAGGCGCTCGGATCGATCCGCACCGAGGTCCCGACCGAGGTAGAGGAAGGACTGAGCCGTCGCAGGCTAGCAGGGAAGGTAGCGGTCACGACCGCGACGATCCTGGGGGCGCTGGCCCTGACGCTGTTCGTAGGGTTTCTGACGACCACGGCGTTCGACATCAAGCTGCAGATGCCGGAATCGTTCGATCCTTCGCGGTCGGATCATCTGGCTGTCGGAGCGCGAGCCCTTCTGCCAGTCGTCGTGTTCGCGCTGGCGACGCTGGGGATTCTCCTGGGCATCAGACTCGTCATGCGTCGTGTGAGCGAGACCCTGACGAAAGTACGTGCGTTCTCCGGGGCGACGCGCGCGATAGACAAGCACGTGCTGACGCGCGGGACCAAACTCCTGGCGTCGGCACGGCCCAGCACGCTCGGCGACACGTTCTTCGTGGCCCTGATCGGGGTGTCGTCGATCGTGCTGGTCCGATTCGGGGATCTCCTCAGCGTGCTGTGGTCGTCGGAGACGGCGATCCTCGCTTGCGAGTACAAGCCGCTCCACCGGTCGTTCCTGCTCACCATGGTCGTACTTATCACGAGCTTTGGAGTCGCGTGGATCAATACGTTCCCCTGGCTCGAGCGTCGTGCGATCGTGCGAGCGCGCGTGGCGTTCGCACGCTGGGGGAGCCTGGCCTGGATCATCGGGCTGCTGATCGTGTGGACGCTACCCTGGCGCATCATCAACGCCGACGCCGAGCGACTGAGGATCGATGGCCAGCCGGCCTATCTGCTGGATCAATCGGAAACCGAGGTTCTGGTCTTCGACCCTGCCCGCGGATTCGCGGAGGCCCGCGCCTTGAGGGACGACCTGCAGATCGAGCGGCTCCATGTCAGGGGGCATCCATTCGAGGGCCTCACCGCCTTCGAAAGCGGCGTCCCCATGTGTTTGTCCCTTACCTCCACTCAGTAGAGGAGATCACCATGAGATCGTGGCGAAAGTTCCCGATCCTGCTCGCCCTCCTGACAGGTGCCAGTGCAGGCAGCCTCGACGCTCAAGTGGGACCGATCATCGACTGGATCACGAGGCTCCACGGCCCCGGATTCGTTCGGGTTGGTGCGCAATTCACGACCTCCGTGACGGGTGTCGACGGGCCGCTAGAGCTCTCGGTCGCAGGGATGTATGGCTTCAAGAGCAAGGATGGAAGCGGTCCTGACGGCGCCGCCGATGCGACCATGCTTTCCCTCCAGGGAACGCTGGACGTCCGGGTCGTCCGGGTGTCGAAAACGCTCGATTTGCTCGCGATCGGTGGTATTGCCGGACACTCGTTTAGCGGCGACCAATTTGACAGCTTCGGAGCGTTGTCGTTCCCGCTGCAAGGTGTTGTTCGCTTCAAGACGGGCGGTACTTCCCAATTCCGGTTAGGCGCCGGATGGAACATTTTCCGGTTTGGGGACGATGCGTTCGACCCCATCGACGTCGGGGTGGACCGCGGGACCTGGGAAGCGGTTTTCGGAGTGCACGCCGTGTACATCATCGACTTCTGAACTGGTTTCTCCTCCAACGGCTCTCGCCGGGAGCCTGAACCGCCGAAGCCGAGTAGGTTGTCGACCGACAGACAAGACGATCTCGTTCCGACACCTCTCGAGGGAAACCGATGTCCACCCGCACGGCCGGTGGAGCCCGTACGCTGGGGCGGAAGTACTACACGTCCGAGGCGGTCTTCGAGACAGAAACCGACCGGATTTTCCTGAAGCGCTGGCTGTATGCCGGACGCGCCTCGGCGCTCCGGGGCGCGGGAAGCTTTTTCCTGTTCGAGCTCGATTCTGAAAGCGTCATCGTCGTGCGCGACGGGACCGGGGAGATCAACGCCTTCCATAACACCTGCCGCCACCGCGGCACGCGGCTCACCGAGGAAGCCGAAGGTCGGTTCGCAAAGTCCATCCAGTGCCCCTATCACGCCTGGACGTATGGATTGGACGGAAGCCTGATCGGGGCGCCGTTCATGGACGAAGTGCCTTCGTTCTGCAAGGAGGACTACCCACTGCATCCCGTCAGCGTCGCGGTGTGGGAGGGAGGGGTCTTCCTCAATCTGGATCCCGCGGCGGAGCCGTTCGAAACGACCTTCGCCCCGCTCATGGGGAGGTTCGACCGGTGGCGGTGGGGCGAACTCGAGGTGGCCCACCGGCTCACCTACGAAATCCGCGCCAACTGGAAGCTCGTGTTCCAGAACTACTCCGAGTGTTACCACTGTCCGAGTTTGCACCCCGTGCTCAATCAGTTGACGCCGTTTCGGAACGCCAGCAACGATCTCGAGGAGGGTCCGTTTCTCGGGGGTCCCATGCGGATGGCGATCTCCGGCGGGAGCATGACGATGAGCGGCCAGCGCTGCGCGGCGCCTCTGGGGGATCTCGCGGGCGAGGATCTCGACCTCGTCCAGTACTACACCGTGTTTCCGAACATGCTGCTGAGCCTCCACCCGGATTATGTGCTCATCCACCGCATCGACCGAATCGCCGTCGACCGCACCCGAGTCGTGTGCGACTGGCTCTTTCACCCGGACGCCATCGCGGTCGAGGACTTCGATCCGGGCGACGCGGTTGAACTGTGGAACATGACGAACAAGCAGGACTGGACCATCAGCGAGTTGTCGCAGGCCGGCGTCTCATCGCGCGCCTACGAACCCGGGCCGTACTCCGAGCTCGAGAGCATGGTCGCGGCATGGGATCGCGAGTATTTGCGGGCGCTCGGCGAGTGACGCGTTTCCGACCCTGGCTACGGCCCGTCGTACTCGCCGGGCTCTTGCTCGCGGGTGGGGGGGCGCGCGCCGCCGCTCAGCAGTCGCTCGGTTGGGCCCCATGCGCAACGGGTGGCGACGCCGCGCTCGAGTGCGCGTCGCTCGAGTTGCCCCTGGACCACGCCGCGCCCGATGGGGAGACCATCTCGATCGGGCTCCGCCGGGTCCGCGGGTCGGGCGAGGGTGTCCGTCAGCTGTGGTATCTGGCGGGCGGGCCCGGCGACGCGGTCGGCGGGGCGCTCGGTCGTGTGGCCGACATCCTGGCCGACCCCGGGTTGGACGTCTACGGGGTCGACCACCGCGGCACGGGCGCGTCGGCCGATCTGCGGTGTCCGCTGGAAGAATCGCCGGACAGTCCCGACGGCTCGGAAATCACGTCTGAGGAGTGGCCGACATGTGTCGCGTACATCACGGACACGCGCGACGATCTCGACTGGCTCACGGTCACGCAATCGGCGTACGATCTCGGCGCCGCCATCAAGATCGTCGCCGACGAGGCGGAACGGGCGGGTGGTGCGAGGCCCCGGGCCTTCGTATTCGGCGCGTCGTTCGGAAGTTTTTGGGCGAACCGCTATCTGCAGCTGTTCCCCGACCAGCCAGCCGGAGTGATCCTCGACGGCATCGTGCCGGCCGACTGGAGCTTCGCGGAGTTCGACGCCAGTCTCGACGGGACGGCCCGAGTGTGGCTCGCGCGGTGTGGTGCCGACGCCGAGTGCGGGGCGCGTCTGGGCGAGGATCCGGCGGCGACGATCGAGGGAGTGCTCGCGCGTCTCGATGACGGTCACTGCCCCGCGCTCGGCGTCGACGCCCGGACTGCGCGGATCCTGATGGGCGTGGTCCTCATGGTCGACGACATTCCCAACGGCCTGATCCCGGCGATGGCGTACCGGTGGGATCGGTGTGCGTGGCAGGACCAGATGGCCCTGACACATTTCATCCGGGTCGTCCTCAGCGGGGTGGGCGAGGGAGCGTTTCATTCCCCGGTGCTTCAGCGCCACGTCGCGATGTCGGAAATCTGGAACGAGACCGACCCGTCGGCCGAATCTCTCGAGCGAGCGCTCGCCGAAACCGTCGCCACGACCGAAGTGAGCGCGAGCTTTGCCGCGACCTACGCCGACTGGCCGCGGTATCCCGCCGACTCCCTCGACGGGCGCCAGGCCGAGTATGACGGACCGCTGCTCCTTTTACATGGAGGGCTCGACCCGACCATGCCCGTCGAGCGACTGGCTGGCGTCCGCGCGGCGTACACCGGTGCCGTCCAGACCTTCGCGGTCATCCCCGAGGCCGGCCACGTAACGATCAACTACAGCGAGTGTGCGCGGGCCATGTACCGCACGTTCCTCACCGATCCAGAGGCGGAACTCGACGTCGGCTGCATCGCGGACGAGCGATTCGCGAGCCTCGAGATCGACGGCCCGACGTCGACGGATCTGTTCGGGACGGCGGACCTGTGGGGCGATGACGTCTCGTTTCTCGCCACGGCATGGTTCCGCCTGCGATACAATCTGCTCCCGATCCTCACCGGGCTCGTCGGCCTCGTGCTTCTCGGACGAATGGCTCGACGCGGAAAGACCGGGCGCCGCCGGGCCATCCTGGCGCTTGCCGGCGTCGCCTTCGTCGGGCTCGGGACCTACGTCCTCACGGCATCTACGCCGCTGCTCATCGACTATCGGGGCGCCGCCGCCACCACCGCCGTGTTCGCGGTCGTCCTCGTCCAGGTGCTCCTCACGTGTGTGCTCGTTCGGTGGGCGGGCCGGTCGGTGGGGGCCGCGGCGCGATGATCTCCGCCTCGAATCTGGAGATGTCGTTTGGCGGCCAGACGCTGTTCCGCGACGTCTCGTTCCAGCTCAACCCGGGCGAGTGTTATGGCCTCGTGGGTGCGAACGGGTCGGGGAAGACCACGCTCATCAACATCCTGAGCGGCGACCTCGACCCGTCTAGCGGGGTGGTGACGATTCCACGGAGCGTCAACCTGGGCATCCTCCGCCAGGACCAGTTTCTGTATGAGGACGAAGAGATCCTCGGGGTCACACTCATGGGGAACCCCGAACTCTGGGACGCCATCGTCGGGAAGGAGGCGCTGCTCGAGTCTGCGGACGAACACTTCGATGCCGATCGTTTTTCGGAGCTCGAGGAGATCGTCCAGCGTCACGACGGGTATGCGGCCGAGGCCCGCGCCGCCGAAATCCTCGAAGGATTGGGGTTTCCGACCGCGATCCACCGCGACACGCTGTCGACGCTGTCCGGTGGCTTCAAGCTTCGTGTCCTTCTCGCACAGACTCTGTCGGGCTCTCCCGATGTCCTGTTGCTCGACGAGCCCACGAACCACCTCGACATCCTCTCCATCCGGTGGCTCGAGAAGTTCCTCAAGAGATTTTCCGGACCGATCGTCGTGATTTCCCACGATCATCGGTTCCTCGACAACGTCTCGTCTCACATTCTCGACGTCGACTACGAGACCGTGCAGTTGTACCGGGGGAACTACACGCGTTTTCTCGAGGCGAAGGTGCAGGAGCGCGAGCGCCGGGAGAAAGAAATCTCCAACCGCGAGCGCGAGATCGCGCACCACCGGGAGTTCGTCGATCGGTTCCGCGCCAAAGCGAGCAAGGCGCGCCAGGCGCAGAGCAAGCTCCGCCTGATCGAGAAGAAGTCCGACGCGCTCGAGACCCTTCCCATGACCTCGCGCCGCTATCCCCATTTCCGGTTCCATCCACGCCGGGCGAGCGGTCGGGAGGTCCTGTCGATCAAGGGCGTCCACAAAGCCTTCGGCGAGAACGAGGTCCTGCACGGGGTCGACCTCGAGGTTCGGCGCGGCGATCGGATCGCCATCATGGGCCCGAACGGGATTGGGAAGTCGACCCTGCTCAAGATCGTCATGGGCGAGCTGGAAGCGGATAAGGGGACGACCGAGTGGGGCTACGAGGCTCACCCGAGCTATTTCGCTCAGGACCACAAGGAGCAGTTCGAGAACCCGAAATGGTCCGCCGAGGAGTGGATCACGAGCATGGCTCCCGGAAAAAACACCGGCTTCATCCGTGGGGAGCTGGCGCGCGTATTGTTTTCCGGTGAAGAGGCCGAGAAGCGCGTCGGGACACTCTCCGGCGGCGAGGCCGCCCGGCTCGTCTTCTGCCGGCTCGCCATCGAGAATCCCAACGTCCTGGTGCTCGACGAGCCCACGAATCATCTGGATCTCGAGTCGATCGAGTCGCTCGTCGAGGGACTCCGCGACTATGAGGGGACCCTGATCTTCGTCTCGCATGACCGCTGGTTCGTCGGCCAGCTCGCGACCCGGATCGTCGAGATTACCGAAAAGGACATCCGCGACTTCGTCGGCACGTACGAAGACTACGTCCATTTCTGCGGCGACGACCACCTCGATGTCGACAGGGTGGTCCTCAAGGCTCAGAAAGAGAAGCGGAAGGTGAAGCCGGGAGCGCGGGACCGTTCAGGCGGCGAAGCGGCGGGGAAGGGCAGCCGTGGGAAGCCGAACGCCGCGAAGGGACGCCCGAGCCGCAATCAGCTGCGCCAGATGGAAAAGAACCGAGATCGCGCACTCGCCGAGGTCGAGAAGGCGGAGGCCCGTCTCGAGGAGATCGACGCGAGGTTTTGCGATCCCGAGTTTTACGACGGAGCCGATCCGGCGGAGGTCTCGTTGCTCGAAGGGGAACGGGATCGACTGCAAACCCGGATGGCGGAGCGGATGCAGCAGTGGGAGCGTCTCGAGGCCGATCTCGCCGACTTGGGAGCCGGTTGAACACCCCCGGGAAGAGTTGAACGTCCCCGTTCGGTCACGTGTTCTACCCGACGCCCACACAGCACGCACCAACCGCACAGGAGTGACCTCGATGTCCAGACGTTTCCTGCCCGTTCTCGTCGCCGCCGGTCTCACCGTGCCGATCTCGTTAAGCGGTCAGACCGCCGTCGAAGACTCCGCGTTCATGGCCGGACTCGAGTGGCGGTCCATCGGCCCGGCGAACACGTCCGGCCGGGTGACCGACATCGAGGGCGTCCCCGGCACCAACACCTTCTATGTCGCGGGAGCGACGAGCGGCATCTGGAAGACGACCAACAACGGGACGACTTTCCAGCCCATCTTCGACAACGAACGCGTGATCTCGATGGGCGACCTCGCGATCGCCCCGGGGAACCCGAACGTCATCTGGGCCGGCACGGGTGAAGAGGACTCCCGGAACTCCATCTCCCCGGGCGGCGGCATCTACAAGTCGACCGACGGCGGCATGAGCTGGGAGCTCAAGGGTCTGGAGGACACGCAGGCCATCGGACGGATTGTCGTCCACCCCACGAACGAGGACATCGTGTTCGTTGCGGCGCTCGGACCGCTGTGGAACGAAGGGGGCGGACGCGGCCTCTATCGGACGAAGGACGGCGGGGACACGTGGGAACGCGTCCTCTACGTGAGTGACCGGGCCGGGTTCGTCGATCTCGACATGGACCCGCGCGACCCCGACGTGTTGTGGGCGACGAGTTGGGAGCGCGTGAGAGGTCCGTACTACCTGCAGAGCGGCGGTCCGGGAAGCGGAATCTGGAAGTCCACCGACGGCGGCGATTCCTGGGACGAGGTCGAAGGCGGGGGGCTGCCCGAGACCGAGCTGGGACGCATCGAGATCGCGATTGCCCCGAGTTATGCTCGCGTGATGTATGCGGTCGTCGAGGCCGAGGCGCCGACCGAGGCCGATGAAAACGGCGACAAGAACGGGTCGGGTCTCTATCGCTCGGGCGATGGCGGCGAGACCTGGACGTTCATGAATTCCAGTAACTCGCGCCCGTTCTACTACTCGGGGGCGTGGGTCTCGCCCGACGATCCCGACTTCATCTACTGGTCGTCACTCTTTTTCTCGAAAGACGGCGGGAAGACAGTGGGCAGTCCGGCGCAGGGTGTCCACGTCGATTTTCACGCGCTCTGGTGGGACAGCGAAGACCCCCAGCGGTTCATCGTCGGCAACGACGGCGGGATCGCGATCACGCACGATCGCGGCGGCAACTTCGACTACATCAACACGATGGCGATGGGGCAGTTCTACGCCGTCAGCTACAACATGGACACGCCGTATCGCGTCTGCGGTGGCCTGCAGGACAACTACACGTGGTGCGGGCCGTCGACCCGCGCGGGCGGCGCGATCGACAACCACATGTGGTACTCGATCGGCGGTGGCGACGGGTTCTATGCGCCGCAGGACCCGACGAACCCCGACATCGCGTTCGGCGAATCGCAGGGTGGAAACGTGTTCTGGATCAACACGGCCACGGGCGAGCGACACCAACTCGCGAAGCCCGACTGGCGGAAGAAGACGAAGCTGTTGCGCGACTCGATCGTGATCCTGTCCGGTGACGACCCCGATAACCCGCCGAGTTCCGCGCGGGCGCAGATCGAGGCGCTCCAGGAGCGAGTGGCGGCGGACTCGGTGCTCTACGACCTGCGGTTCAACTGGAATACACCCCTCCAGCTGTCGCCTCACGACCCACAGACCCTGTATCTGGGGTCGAACCGCGTGCTCCGCTGGACGTACGAATCCGATGAGATGGAGGCGATCTCACCCGACCTCTCGTACGCGGACCCCGAGAAGGTGAAGGTCTCCACCACGACGACCGGCGGGATCACGCGCGACGTGACCGGTGCGGAGACGTACGCGACGATCGTGGCGCTGGCCGAGTCGCCGATCACCGAAGGCGAGCTGTTTGCCGGCACCGACGACGGGCGAGTGTGGCGGAGCCCCGAGGGCGTCGAGTGGATCGAGTTGACCGACCGGTTCCCGGGGGTTCCCGAGGGTACGTACGTGAGTCGGATCGAACCTTCGCGCCACGACCAGAATCGGTTCTACGTGACCTTCGACGGACACCGGAGCGGCGACTACACGCCGTACGTGTACGTGACCGATGATCGCGGCGAAACGTTCCGGTCGATTGCGTCCAACCTGCCGTCGGGCAAGCCCGATTTTGTTCACGTGGTTCGCGAGGATCCCGTGAATCAGGACCTCCTGTATGTGGGAACCGATGTGGGCGCATACGTCAGCACGAACC
>JBGMQU010000077.1:0-15889 GCA_048060725.1 Gemmatimonadota bacterium
ACTCCGCGTGTCGTGCCGACAGATATGGTAGGATACATTCCCAACGGCTTTCGAAGGACACACTTGCAGTGGTCGAGAGGGCCGAAGGTCGACAGCCGCGACAAGCCTTGGAATCTGACATGCAAAAGCTCATACCCGTCCTTATCTTCGCCGCCGGCTCGTTTCTGGCCTGCGAGCGGGCGGACCCGTCCGGTGATCAGCGGCCAGGTGACGCGGGGGCGGTAGCCGGCGACCTCACAAGCGTCGAGATCAGTGCCATCGCCCGGGATGCCTATGTGTACGGCTTCCCCATGGTCATGAACGTCAAGACGATCAACGAATACGTGATCGACACTGACTCGCCGGACTACAAGGGGCCGTTCAACCAGGTCTCTTGTGAAGCGCGGCTGTTTACGCCGGCCGACCGAACCGTCGTCACGCCCAATTCGGACACACCTTATTGCATGTTCTGGATGGATCTGAGGGCTCAGCCTCAGGTTATGTCCGTCCCCGACATCGACGCCGGTCGCTACTACGGCATCCAGCTGATCGATCTTTACACGCACAATTTCGCCTATATCGGTACTCGCACGAACGACAACCGGGCCGGGAATTACCTGCTGGCCGGTCCCGGGTGGGATGGTGAGAGACCGGAGGGGGTCCGGGATGTCCTGCGTAGCGAAACCGACCTGATCTTTGCGGTAATCCGCACTCAGGTGTTCGACGATGCGGATCTCGAGCGCGTCGAGGCCATTCAAGCCAGCTACCGCATCTCGTCTTTGGCCGATTTTCTCGGCGAGACCGTAGGCTCAAATGCGACGGCGCTGAGCTTCCCGCCCTGGGAGGCCGGCGTCGAGTTCACCCCGGCGGCTCTCGGTTACCTCGATTTCGTTCTCGATCTCGTCGACACCCATCCGGACGAAGCCGACTTGATGGCGAGGTTTGCCCGGATCGGGATCGGCACGCCTGACGCCTTCGACTTCGCATCCCTCGATCCGGCCGTCGCCGAGGCCGTCGAGGCGGGGGTTCAGCAGGGTATCGCCGACATACGGGCCGCCATTGATCGGTACTCCGGCGACCCGCTGATGAGCGCCAAAATCTTGGGCACGCGCGACGCCCTACGGGAGTCCGCGGCGGCACTCGAGATGCCCGACTTCTACTTGCTGCGCGCCAGCGCGGCGATGGTGGGCCTGTACGGGAATTCGGGCGAGGAGGCAATCTATCCGGCCTACTTCACGGACAGTGGCGGCGAGCCGTTGGACGCCGCGGCCCACGATTACGTGATGCGTTTCGCGGGGGGCGGTCTTCCACCCGTCCGCGCCTTCTGGTCTCTGTCGATGTATGATGGCCAAACGCAGCTTTTTATCGACAACCCTCTCGACAGATACCTCCTCAACTCCAGCATGACCGATCAATTCGTCCGCGAGGACGACGGGACGATCGTGTTCAACATCCAGAAGGAGTCGCCGGGTGATGGCAGAGAAGCCAATTGGCTGCCCGCGCCCGATGGACCGTTCTACATGATCCTCAGATTATACCTGCCCGAAGAAGCGGCGCTCGGGGGCGATTGGACGCCGCCCATAGTAGCCAGAGTCGATTCGAACTGAGATCGCCTTTCCTCTAGTGTCGTAGACGTTCACCTACGGCAAAGCTGGCCAGTACGCCTTCTCCGGCAGCCGCGGCGACCTGCGCGATCGCCCCCTTGCGGAGAAACCCCAACAACAGCCCCACACGCCCTTATTCCTGTCCGCCATCAGAACCAGCTTCACCGCCGTGTTGATCGTACCGTGACGATGCTGCGCCGGAGCTGGCTGCCATGCCCTCACTGAAACGCCTGATCCATGAGATCCATCGCCGATCGTTGTGGCAGGTGATCGGCATCTACCTGGCCGGCGCGTGGGTCGCGCTACAGGTGGTCGAGCAGTTGGCCGAGGCGGCGGGAATGCCGGAGTGGGTGCGCCCGCTCATGCTCGCGTTTCTGATGGTCGGGTTTCCGATCGTCGTGGCGACCGCGTTCGTGCAGGTGGGTCTCGGGCACGGGCGCGAGTCCGGGGCCGACGAGGGCGCAGTGAGGCCACCGGCCGCCGTGGCCGCGTCCGGTGCCCAGAATGTGTTCACATGGCGTAACGTAATCGGTGGGGGTGTCGCGGCCCTCGCGATATCGGGGCTGGTGGCGCTCGGGTGGGTGTTCTTCGGCGGCGAAAGCCCCGAGGGGATCGCTCCATCGATGATTGTGGCCGATCCTTCCGAGGCGCTGTTGCCTAAGGGAGAAGAACGCCGGCGGTCGGTGGCGGTGCTGCCGTTCGACAACCTGAGTCCCGATGCTGAGAACGCCTTCTTCGCCGAGGGCGTGCACGAGAGCGTCCTCATGCAAGTCTCGAAGATCGGAGACCTGCGTGTGCTGTCTCGCGCGTCGATGCTCCGGTACCGCGACACGGATCTGACCTTGAGCCAGATCGCAGCCGAGGTGGGAGCCGGGGTGATTCTCCAGGCCAGCGTACAGTGAGGAGACCCTCTGGGCTGACACCTACGACGGCAGCGTCTCGGAGATCTTCGACTTTCAGTCGGAGATCGCGCTCGCCGTTGCGGACAAGCTTCAGGCGACGCTCAGCCCCCGCGAGCAGCGAGCGGTCACGCGCCGCGTCACCGCGAGCGTGAGGGCACTCGATTTCTATATGCGGGGCCGTTCCGAGTACGATGGTCTCACCCGGGAGGGCAACGAGGAGGCGATCCGCCTGTTCAGCGAAGCGATTGCCGAGGACTCGTCCTTCGCGCTCGCGTGGGCGGGTCTGGCCGACGGGTATTTCCAGCGCGTCCAGATGTTCGGCTACCCAGCGGAGTGGGCCGATTCCGGCGGAGTTGCGGCCGAACGTGCGCTGGAAATCGATCCGGAGTTGCCCGAGGGCTACAAGTCTTTCGGGAATGCCCTGGGTCTGAAGGGTCGGGCAACAGAAGCTCTTGACATGTACGTGCGAGCATTCGAGTTGAACCCGAACCTGAACGCCGCGGTCAACAACATCGGCTACAGCCACTTCGTCTTCGGTGAGCAGGACGAGGCACTGCGCTGGATAAAACGCGCGTTTACGCTGAGCCCTAACCTCGTGCTCTACCGTTCGAACGTCGCCAACGAGTACATGTGGCTCGGCGAGTACGACATTGCGCGAGCCTGGCTTGATCGGGCCCGCGCGCTCTGGCCGAGAAATTGGAACGTCGAGTTCGCGCAGTGGCAACTGGACGTTGACGAATCCGGACCCGTCGAGGCGAACCGACGCCTCGTGGTCACCTATGGCGATGATCTCGACGCCCCCCAGATTCTCGCGGCTCTGGCCGCCGGGGCCATGCTTTCCGGCGATGCCGAGACCGCGCTCGCATATGCTGAGGCCGCGTCCGCCGCGGCACCGGACGGAGGCGCTCCAGTCGCCTTTTACGATTCGCGAATCGTCCGCGCCTGGGCGCTCAGCCGCGATGGTTTGACGAGCGAGGCACTCGAAATCCTCAATGCGATCGGCGCCGAGAGGGATCGACTCGTCGAACAAGGGGCGGAGACCGCACGCCTTTACTACCTGGCCGGGCAGGTCCATGCGCTGCGGGGATCCAACGAGGAGGCGGTAAATTCGCTGGTCAACGCGTTCGAGGCCGGCTACACGTACTACAACTGGTTCGACCTCGACCCGACAATATCCGCTGTTCGCGACGATCCCAGGCTCGTCGATCTCCGTCACGCGGCCGAGAGCGAGATCGCCCGCCAGCGCGCCGAAATCGAGGCCGAGGAGCGGGCCGCGGGCGAGCGAGACTAAGGTCGCGAGTGAAGCGCTGAGCCAGCTCCCGGATCATGCCGCGCCTGCTGTCCAGGCAGGTACACAGGCTGCGTGATCGCTGATCGCTCGTACGTTCCCGGGAAGCGGGGGCTGTACGCTGGGGATGTTGGTGAGAACGGCTCGTGCAACGGGACCTTCCGGGGCGCTTCGTCTTCATGCCGGAGGAGGGACTCGAACCCTCAAGGGATTGCTCCCACCGGATTTTGAGTCCGGCGCGTCTGCCAGTTCCGCCACTCCGGCGAGTGGGCGTGATATGTACCGTGGGGCGTGAGGATTCGCCACCTACGCGATTCTTCGGTTTTTGGTTGATTGCTTCACACGGCCATGGGTGATCCCCCTGGCACGAATGAGGCTGTCGTGAGGGACGATTACGTTTCAGTTTCTTGTACCGTGATCGTTAGGCGGGGGACGAAACGGAGAACAGCACTCCTGACGCCCCTCCGGCTGACTCCACTCTTGCCCACCCGATCAGGGAGACCGCCATTTCCATTCGACCCGTGAAGCGTCTCGCCAAATCCAGGCCGACCGTCGAAGGTGCCGGCGTTCGCCTGGACCGAGCGTTCGGGTTCGGAGACCCGTCCGAGTTCGACCCCTTCTTGCTTCTCGACGACTTCCGGAACGAGCGCCCGGAGGACTACCTGGCCGGGTTTCCGTGGCACCCGCACCGGGGGATCGAAACCGTCACGTATGTCCTGGCCGGTACGGTCGAACATGGCGATAGCATGGGGAATCGCGGAACCGTCGAGGCCGGCGGAATACAGTGGATGACGGCGGGAAGCGGCATCGTTCACCAGGAGATGCCGAAAGGCGACGGGGATGGCCGCATGCACGGCTTCCAATTGTGGGTGAACCTGCCGGCATCGCTCAAGATGACGGCGCCCCGCTATCAGGGGGTGGAGGCTGGTGACATCCCTGTCGTTACCGACGACGACGGAACGAAGGTCAGCATCGTATGCGGTGAGTTCTGGGGCCAGACGGGTCCGGTGGACGGTATCGTCGCCGATCCCGTGTATCTCGATGTGTCGGTGCCGCCGAGAACGACCCGGTCGCTACCGGTCGAGACCACGCGCCACGCGTTCGCGTACGTGTTCGCTGGTGGGGGAACGTTTTGCAACGCCTCGGCGCCGCTCGCCGTGCCCACCGAAGGCGTGGGCTGGGCGGACACATCGCTCCATTCGGCGGCGGACGATCGATCGTTGGTGCTCTTCGATCGCGGCGATGAAGTGACGGTCAAAACGGGGGACGAGGGAATTCGGTTCCTCCTCGTGTCGGGGAAGCCGCTCGAGGAACCGGTGGCCTGGTACGGACCCATCGTGATGAACACGCAGGAACAACTCCGCCAGGCGTATGACGAACTGCAGAGCGGGACGTTCCTGCGCTCCTCGGAAGACGACGAGGTGCGCTGAATCCCGGAGAAACGAGGCGCGCCCCCAGGTCACGTACCACACCCACGCCACCACGGCGTTCGCCGGTCGGCGATCGAAACCCGACCCCATGTTCGACGCGTAGATGATTCACGCCGCGTCGGGCGACTCGACACCGCGAAGAAACGGAGCCCCGCATGGACCTGGACCTGGTCGTCATCTTCTCCTTCGTCGTGATGGTCGTGCTGATCATCACGGCGGGCGTCGTCCTCCTTCCCATCTCGCGTAAGCTCGGCCGTTATCTGGAGGAAGCCGCCATCGAGCGTCGCGAGGCCCGGCTGGCAGGGTTTAATCCGCGTATGCGGCAGGGTCAGGCACCGCCCCAGGCGCTCGCCGCGGCACCGTCCGAGCTTCTGGACGTGATTTCGCGACTGGAGGAGCAACTCGAGAGCGTCGCCGATCGGCAGGCGTTCGTCGAACAGCTTCTGGAGGAGAGACAGGCGGTGGAGGTGGAGGGATCGGCACCCCGAGAGTAGTCCAACGGGAGTAGAGGGAAAGGCGCCGGGCGCGCCCGGTAGACAGAGCGGCGCATGAAACCGTTGTCGTTCCTTGCCACAGGAGGGTGTCCGTACGGCCCGGCGTCTTCTCGACCTTCAGACGCCCCAGAGACGACGATGGTTGCCCGCGGGTCACAACCCATTTTCCGCGCAAACGAGCCGCTACGGAAGGTTGAAGAAGGCAAGCCCCAGTATGGCGTAGACGGCGAGTAGAAGTACGCCCTCCATCCAGTTGGTTTCCCCGTCGTCGGAGATCTGGCCGACGACGAGAACGGCGATCGCTACCGCCACGATCTCGAGCGGCGTGAACACGAGGTCCATCGGAGCCGGCCCGATCACGTAGGACAGAAACACGAGGAGCGGCGCGACGAACAGCGCGATCTGGACGGACGACCCGATCGCGATCTGGAGCGCCAGATCCATCTTGTTTCTGAGGGCGACGAGGACGGCCGTCGAGTGCTCCGCTGCGTTGCCCACCATCGCGATGATGATCACGCCGACGAACACCTGGTTCATCCCGAGCGAGTGCGCGGCCTCCTCCGCACCCCCGACGAGAATCTCGCTCATCCACCCCACCGTCGCCGCCGCGACCAGAAGGACCCCCAGCGACTTTCCTCGCGACCACGCATCGCGCCCGCCAGGCCGGACCTCCGAATCGAGCAGTTCGGCGTGGCCGCTCCCGGCATAGAGATGTCCGTGCGTCCTCAACGTGAACACCAGCGAGAGGACGTAGCAGACCATCAGCACGATCGAGATTTCGACGCTCAGGGTCCGCTCTGCGACCGCCAGCCCGGCCCTCGCGCCTCCGATGGAGTGGAAGACGGCCGGCACGACGAGGGCGATCGCGCTCAACAGGAGCATGGTCGCGCCCAGGGTGGCGGCGGTCCGATTGAAGGCCTGGCGCGTGTGTTTTATACCGCCGAGTAGACTCGCGAGCCCGAATACGAGCAGGACATTCCCGATGATCGAGCCGGTGAGAGAGGCCTTCACGAGGTCGGTGAGGCCGGCCCGTAGAGCGAAGATCGCGATGATGAGTTCGGCCGCGTTGCCGAACGTCGCGTTGAGGAGCCCGCCGAGTCCGGCGCCGACGTGTTCGGCCAGCATCTCGGTGGCCTTCCCCATCAGGCCCGCGAGGGGGATGATCGCGATCGCCGAGACGATGAAGAGGGTCGTCGCCGAGGCGTGGACGACGTACTCGAGTACGAGCGTGGCCGGAACGAAGATCAGGAGGAGGGCGAGAACGTTCTGGGCTCTGAAGAGTCGTCTCACCCGGACCTCCCGAATCGACAGGAAGAGGCGCCGTCCGGATTCGAACCGGAGTAGGGGGCTTTGCAGGCCCCTGCCTAGCCACTCGGCCACAGCGCCGCGGTGCGCACAGCCTAATGAATGCGGGAGGTCGGGTAAAGCCCGGGTTTCCGTTCGGGTCCAGGCCGGCCGCGTTCGCTTGTGTGGCTTCGCTCGCGCGATCTATACTCGCGCGATGCTAGCCCGGATCCGTCTCCGAATCGATGTCGCCACGACCGTCTGTGTCCTCGCGGGCCTGGCCTCGACCGCGGGCCCACTCGCGGCCCAGCAGCGCGACGCCCGCATCCCCGATCCGGGCGACCTGTGGCTCGAGATCTCGCCGGTTCTCTACAACTGGACCGACCAGTTCTCAAAGAACAGCGAATCAGTCGCGGACGGCAAGCGTGAGCCCCTGTTCGCGCACTTCGACGGCCCGATCGCGGAGCGTCTATTTCCGGGTCCCCTTCCCCTTATCGAAGACCTCAACCGTGATGCGGACGCGCTCGGGTTCGATCCGATCACCGAAGGCGAGTTCTCGATGGGCAGGCTGGACTACCAGACCATCAACGCGCAGCGACGACGCCTGGCTGCCGGTCTCGAGATCGGCGTGTTCAAGCGGATCGCGATCGGCGTGCGAGTGCCGTTCGTCAACACCGACCTGGAGCCCGCGTTCGTATTCGATACGCTGAGCGCGACGGTGATGGGCGCGCTGACGACGTTCCCGCCCGGCGACCCGTTCTTCTCGGACACCCGCACATCGATCGGCACGCTCGACCTGCTCATCGCCGGCGGGTCGCTGATGGGACAGGAACTCGCCGACGCCGTCCAGCTCCGCGCCGACACGGATGCGTTCCTGACCACGCTTCAGTTGCGCGCCGGAGGCGAGCTTCTCGTTCCCACGGGTGCGAGCGCGGCAGGGACGCAGATGAACGCGCGGTTCGCCGGATTCGTTGGCGCGTTCGAGGCCCTGGGGCTCTCGCTCCCGGCCCTGACCCTCCTTAATTCTGCCTCGGCCGCCGACCTGGCGCGCTTCTTCAATGATGACCCCGTGGCGGGTACGGTGCCCGGCCGGTCCACGTCGGGACTCGCGTTTACTGAATTCGAGGTGTCGGCCCGGGTCAGTCTGATCGACCAGATCACGCCGCGCTTCGCCTCACCGAACGTGGCGGAGGACACGGCAAGCGCCGTCATGAACCGTCCCCCTGTCGAGACGGCCGGGCCACCGGCAGAGGGTGCGGGTCGGAGGACACGCCGGCCGATCAGACTGCGAACGACCGTCGGCGCGATGTTGCGCATCCCGCGCGCAGTAAACGGCGCGCCGCCGATGTTCGTCCCCTCGAGTTTTCTGCAGTTGCCCGTCTCCGACGGACAGACCGACCTGGAGTTCCAGCTCTACCAGGACGTGGCGATCGGCGACTGGTTCCTGGTCCGGGCGGTCGGTCGCTACGGGATTCAGATGGCCGACCAGCTGGTCATGCGGATTCGTACGCCCGACCGGCCCTACTCGTTCGCGGCGATGGAGGCCGCTGTCGACCGGGACCTCGGCGACTACACGCAGATCACGTTGCGGCCATCCATCCGGTTCAATTCGGCGATCTGGATCGGGCTCGAGTACGACTTCTGGAGCCTGGGTGCCACGAGGTTCGCCCCGGTTCCACCGATCGTGGAGGATCCGGAGGCTCCGACGCCGGAACTTCCGGACACATCGCCGCTAGAGGTCGAGACGAGCCAGACGCGGCACATGGTCGGCGTCGGCATTACCTACGACCTCTCGGAGGCGCGGAGCCGGTCTGACGTACTGGTGGACCGATCGCCCGTCCGGAGCCCCTGGCAGTTCACGATCAGCGTCCGGCGTGCCGTCGCCGGATCAGGTGGGCAAACCGCGGCGCCTCTGCGCTACGCCGCCACGTTCCGGATCCCGATCGGCATCTTCTAGAAGGGCGCTGAAGAGCCAACGGCGGGTCGCACAGCCTCTACCCGGCCAGCAGCTCTTCCGCGTGCGCGCGCGATTTCGCGCTCTCGGGGTCGCCGCCGAGCATGCGGGCGAGTTCTTCCACCCTGTCGCTCCCACCCACCGGCCGGACGCTCGCGTACGTTTCCCGTTCGTCGGCGTCCTTGGTCACGACATAGTGCGCGTCGGCCCGGGCCGCGATCTGGGCGAGGTGCGTGACGGCCAGCACCTGATGGGTCGCGGACACCTGCACCAGACGCTCGGCCACCCGGTGCGCCACTTCCCCTCCGATCCCGGCATCGATCTCATCGAACACGAGGATCGGCACGTCGTCCACGGCCACGAGGGCCGTCTTGAGCGCAAGCATGAGCCGGCTCATCTCTCCTCCGGAAGCGACTCGAGCCAGGGGTCCGGGCGGCAGTCCCGGATTCAGCGACACGAGGAAGGTCACCCGCTCCCGCCCGCCGCGGCCAATCGCGTCCAGCTTTTCCATCTCCACTCCGAAGCGTCCGCCCTCGAGACCCAGAGCCGGTAGCGACGATTCGACGTCGACCCGCAAGGCCTCAGCCGCAATCCGTCGGGCGTCGGACAGCTGATCCGCGCGGGCCTCGACACCCTCGGAACGCGTCTTCAACTCGCCTTCCAGCCTCGAAATCTCCTCGTCCGCGCCCTCGATCGCGTCCAGCTCCCGCCGCGCGGTGCGGCCCGACTCGATCACCCGTTCGAGCGAGTCGCCATATTTACGTTTGAGTCGATAGATCTCGTCGAGCCGTTCACGAATCTCGGCCAGGCGGTGTGGGTCGTGGTCCACCCCATCGCGATAGCGCCCGATTTCGCGCCCCAACTCCTCGAGCAACCGGAGGGCCGACTCGTGCAGGTCGAGGAACGGTTGACCTGACTGGTCGATGTCCACCAGGGCACGCAGGTCGCGACCCAACTCGCCGAGACGCTCGACGACGGCCCCGTCCGATTCGTAGAGTCCCTCGCTCAATCGGCCGGCAAGATCGATCAACTCCTCCGAGTGGCCGAGGCGTCGCGCCTCTGCATCGAGGCGCTCTTCCTCGCCCGACTCCAGACCGGCCCCCTCGATCTCCTCGGCCTTGAACCGGAGATAGTCGGCACGCTCCAGACCGGCCCGGGCACCCGCCCGTACCTCCTCGAGCCGCCGCGACACGTCTACGAGATCGTCGTGCGCCGTCGCGAGCCCGGCGGCGAGGCTGGTGTGTCCTCCGAACGCGTCGAGGATGCGGCGCTGCTCGTTACGGTCGAGCAGACGCTGGTGCTCGTGCTGTCCGTGCAGGTCGAGCAGGCGTTCGCCGAGCGTGCGCAAAAGCGCGGTGGTAGACGGGGAGGAGTTCACCCACGCGCGGTGCCGCCCCTCTCGCCGGAGTTCCCGCCTCAGGATCAGCCAGCCGTCTTCCACGTCCACACCCGCCTCCGCGCAGGCCTCGAGGAGCACGGACGATTCGGCCACCTCGAAACGTCCCTCTACGATCGAGCGTCCTGCTCCCGCGCGGATCATGTCGGGCGATGGTCTGCCCCCGACGAGCAGGGCCAGCGCTTCCACCAGGATGGATTTTCCCGCTCCGGTCTCGCCGGTGAGGACCCCGAGACCCGGTCCCAGTTCGAGGGTCAGATCTTCGACGACCGCGAAGTCGCGAACCCGCAGTTCTCTCAGCACGGCTTCGCGTGATCGAACGGCCGCACATCACCCCAGCGAAGTTTGCGTCGCAGGACGCCGAAGAACGGGTGCCCGGGGAGGCGCAGCAACCTCAAGGGGTGCACCGATCGAACGATCACGACACGATCGCCGAACGCCAGTCGTGTCCCGCCCTGTCCATCGACGGTGAGCGCCAGGTCGTCGGAGTCGGTGAGAAGCTCCACGGTGATTCGTGTGGAGGCGGGGAACACGACGGGTCGAACGGCGAGGGTGTGCGGAGAGATCGGGGTGGCCACAATGCCCTCCATGGTCGGGACGACGATCGGTCCACCCGCCGAGAGGCTGTACGCCGTCGAGCCGGTGGCGGTGGCCACGATGATCCCGTCGGCACTGTAGTGGCCGACCTCCTCGTCGTCGGCCCACAGGCGAAGCGTGATCAGCCGGGCGTAGCCACTCTTGTGGAGCACGGCGTCGTTCACGGTATAGTGAGAAGCGGCTTCGCTGAATTCTGTCGGGCTCTCCGTGGTTCCGTCCCCGACGACACGTACGTCGAGCGCAACGCGCTCCTCGATCTCGCCCTCGCCGCGTACGACCGCTGCGAGGGTTTCCTCCAGTTCGTCAAGGGCGACCAGCGTCAAAAAGCCGAGTCGGCCGAGGTTGCAGCCCAGGACAGGAATCCCGCGAGGACCGGCGGCCCGAGCGCCCCGCAACAGCGTCCCGTCCCCCCCGAGTGTCAGGACGAAATCGAACGTGTCCGCGGCGAGATCGGCGACGGCTCGGCCGTGCCGCTCGAGCTCCGCCTCGAAGAACAGATCGAGCCCGAGCCGTTCGCCGATGCCCTCCAGCTGCGTCAGGACTCCATCGAGGTCGTGATAGTGGGCGTTTCCGATGATCGCGACGCGCATCTAGAATCCAGGTCCTTTCGGGTCAGCGGTCACTTCTAATGTCCTCGCTCGACGACCATGGTCGCGATCTCGGCGAGACCGGCCGCGTCGCCCACTTCACCCAACTCGCCGAGCGCCGACGACACGAGGTCCGCGGCACGCGTTTGCGCATTCTCGAGTCCTACGAGGTCCGGGTAGGTCGCTTTACCCAACTCCGCATCGCGGCCTCCGACCTTTCCCATCGATTGGGCCGTACCCGTCACATCCAGAATGTCATCCACGACCTGGAACGCCAACCCGAGAGATCGTCCGTAGCGCCCGAGACACTCCACGACCTTCTCCTCGGCGCCGGCGGCAACACCGCCCATGAGACAGGCCGCCTCGATGAGACGCGCAGTCTTCCCCTCGTGAATGTGCTCCAGTTCGGCGATTTCCACCGCGCGTCCCTCCGCCCGCAGGTCGAGCAACTGACCGCCCACCATCCCCGCCCCGCCTGACGCGGAGGTGAGTATCGCCGTGAGCCGATTTGCCGTGGCCCCGTCAACGCCGAGTCGAGCGGCCGCGTCGCCCACGATCTCCACGGCGAGCGGCATCAACGCGGCGCCGGCGAGGATCGCCTCTCGCACACCAAATCGAACGTGCACCGTGGGCTTGCCGCGTCGAAGGTCGTCGTCGTCCATGCACGGCAGGTCGTCGTGAACCAGCGAGTATGCATGGACCAGCTCCACCCCGCACGCCAACCTCAAGACCCCACGTCGATCCCCGTTTCGCAGCCCGGCCGCACCCCTCCCGGCCACGTAGGAAGCGACGACGAGGAGGGGACGGACACGCTTTCCGGGCGCGAGCACGGCGTAGCGCATCGCTTCTGCGATCGCGGGCGGGGCGTCCTCGAGGGCTCCCGCAAGGAGCTCCGTGAGCGCGTCATCGACGGCGGCCCGCGTGCCTTCGAGATCCAACGCTACTCCGAATCGTCCGGCGGGGGTTCGAACAGGCGCGTGTCCAGCGCCCCGGAAGAGGTCTGGATGAGCTCTTCCACCCGCCCCTCGGCCTGACCCAGCCAGTCGTTGGCCGCCTGCAGCCGATCGATACCGCGTTTGAACAGCGCGATCGCCTCATCGAGGCCGACGTCCTCCCGGTCGAGGCCCGACACGATCTCCTCGAGTTCGGCAAGCGTCTTCTCGAAGTCGATCTCGTTTTCGTCTGTCACCCGCTTCTCTCTTTTTACCGTCTCTTACCGCCTACCGTCTTCCGCCGACTCCGAGTCTGAGTCCGACCTCACCTGCGTCGAGTCGGTGGTCGCCCGCACCGCACCATCGCGTATGCGCAACTCGAACGGATCCCCGATCCGAAAATCCCCGACTCTCGAAAGCACCCGCCCGTCTTCGGCGACAGCCAGGGCATATCCGCGTCCGAGCGTGGCCATCGGGCTGAGCGCGTGAAGCCGACCCGCCAGTCCGCCGATGCGGCTGCGAGCCCGCTCGACCCGTCCCCGGACGATCCGGGGCAACACGCGTTCGAACGTCCTCAGGCGCTCGCGTCCTCGATCGACCCGTCGCCGGAGACCACGGGCGAGGCCGGAGGAAAGGCCGGCGAGGCGGCCTCGAATCGCCGCAACGTCGGGAGCCGCCAGTTCGGCAGCCACCGAAGGCGTCGGCGCCCGAAGATCGGCCACGAGTTCGGACAACGTCACATCGACCTCGTGTCCGATCGCGCAGATGACCGGCACCGGACAGCCGGCGACCGCTCGGACCACGATTTCGTCGTTGAAACACCACAGATCTTCCATGGACCCGCCACCCCGGGTGAGGATGACTGCGTCCAGGCCCGGCAACTCACCGACTCGCGCGAGCGCATCGCGAATGTCGAGCGCCGCGCCATCTCCCTGGACTCGGCAGTCACAGACGACGACATCCAGCCAGGGAGCGCGGCGCCGAAACACCGTCAGGACATCGCGCAGCGCGGCGCCCGAGCGGGACGTCACGACCGCCACGCGGCGCGGAAACGCCGGCAAGTCCCGTTTCCGCGCAGGGTCGAGCAACCCCTCCCGTTGCAGCGTCTGCCGAAGCTTTTCGAAGGCGATCCGCCAGAGCCCTTCCCCGCTCGCCTCGAGTTCCCGGACGATGATCTGAAACTGCCCCCGCTGCTCGAAGAGGGTCGGCTGGCCGAACACGGCCACCTCCATCCCTTCATCCGGATCGGTCGGGAGCCTCCACGCATCTCCCTGGAACATCACGCAGCGAACCTGCGCGTCATCGTCGCGGAGGCTGAAGTAGCGGTGACCGTTCGCGTGCGCATTCCAGTTCGTGATCTCGCCCCGGATCCAGAGGCGTGGCACGCGGTCTTCAAGCAGGCGGCGGGTCGAGTGGTTGAGGATCGAGACGGGGATCGCCGTCTGCGCGCTTCGACCGTCGGGTCGCGCGGGTTCGAAGAACTCGATCTGGTCCGCGCCCGAGCCTTCTTCGCTCGACATCACGTCGCCCCGGCGGTCGCCCCCTCGAGCGTCCGCCGCGCCGCGACGACCGTATTCTTGAGCAGCATCGCGATCGTCATCGGGCCGACCCCGCCGGGCACCGGCGTGATCCAATCCGCACGCTCTGCCGCGGCATCGAACTCGACGTCACCGACCAGTCGGTACCCACGCTCGGCGGACGGATCGTCCACCCGGTTGACGCCCACATCGATGACGACCGCACCCTCACGAACCATGTCGCCCTTCACCATCTCCGGCACCCCGACGGCCACGATGAGGATCTCGCCCTGCAGCGTAATGCTCGGCAAATCTCTGGTGCGGCTGTGCGCGACCGTGACCGTGGCGTTCGCGCCCGGTTCTTTCTGGAGCAGAATCGTCGACATCGGCATCCCGACGATGTTCGATCGCCCCACGATGACCACGTGCTTCCCCGTCGTGTCCACTCCGGTGCGACGGATGAGCTCCTGCACGCCCGCGGGTGTCGCCGGACGAAACGCGTCACGATCGCCCTGCGCCATGCGGCCCTGGTTCACCGGGTGAAACCCGTCGACATCCTTCTCGGGGAGAATCCGCTCGGTAACTTCACGTGAGTCGAGGTGCGCGGGCAGCGGAAGCTGCACAAGGATCCCGTGGACGTTCGGGTCCGCGTTCAGATCGTCGACGATCGCCAGCAACTCCTCCCGCGAGATGTCGGCATCGGGCTGAATGTCCCGGGTCGCGATGCCCGCCTCCTTGCACGCGCGCGTCTTCATGCGCACGTAAACCTGAGACGCCGGATCTCCGCCGACGAGGACGACACCCAGCCCGGGCGTGACGCCCTCCGCGGCGAGTGTGGCCGCGTCTTCAGCAATCTCGGCGCGAATCTCCGCGGCGATCTTCTTTCCATCGATGAGTTGGGCGCGCATGGATCTCCGGGGTTGGCTCTGTCGGTTTTCTCGAGGGTCAGCGAGCGAAGTCGACAGTGCGCGTTTCGCGGACCACGACGACCTTGATCTGACCGGGATACTGAAGTTCGTTTTCAATCCGTCGGGCCGTGTTCTCGGACAACTCCGCCATTTCGCGATCAGAAATCTTGTCCGGCGTCACCATGATGCGGATTTCTCGACCCGCCTGAATCGCGTAGACCTTCTCGACGCCTTCGTACGAGCTGGCGATCTCTTCGAGCTTCTCGAGCCGCTTTACGTAGTGCTCGAACGACTCGCGCCGGGCCCCTGGCCTGGCCCCCGAGATCGCGTCCGCCGCCGTGACGAGGAATGTCTCGGGGTATCGAGCGGGTTCCTCGCCATGATGGGCGCGGATCGCGTTCAGCACGCCATCCTTTTCACCGCAGCGTTTGCACAGCTCGTATCCGATCTCGACGTGACTGCCTTCCTGCACATGCGTTAGCCCCTTGCCGATGTCGTGCAGCAGCCCCATGCGCTTCACGAGGGCCGTGTCGAGGTCGAGCTCGGCGGCCATGTTCGCGGCGATCAGCGCGACCTCTCGGGCGTGCTGAAGCTGGTTCTGCCCGTAGCTGGTGCGGAACCTCAGCACGCCCAGGACTTCGAGCAGGTTCGGGTGCAGGTCATGAATGCCGAGTTCGTACAACACTTCCTCGGCGGCCTCCCTCATGGACTTCTGCACTTCTCCCTGCGCCTTCTCGACCACCTCCTCGATACGGCCAGGGTGGATCCGCCCGTCGACGACGAGACGTTCCATCGCCAGTCGGGCGACCTCACGCCGAACCGGGTCGAAGCATGACAGTATGACCGCCTCCGGCGTGTCATCCACGACCACGTCCACGCCCGTCGCGGCCTCGAACGAGCGGATGTTGCGGCCCTCACGGCCGATGATCCGCCCCTTCATGTCGTCACTCGGCAGCGCGACCACGGACACCGCGGCCTCGGAGGAATGATCGACGGCGAGTTTCTCGATCGCCTGAG